>JAKQHX010000039.1 GCA_029557815.1 bacterium | reverse complement strand
CGGAGACGGTGCGGAAAACATTGGTTTCGCAATTCCAATCAACGACGCCAAAGGACTTATTGACAGTGTCATAAAAACAGGCAAGCTCGAACGGCCTTATCTAGGGGTGCGGTATGTCTCGCTGACCGACGATTACGCTTTTGAGCTCGGTATCGATACCAAACGCGGTGCCTATATTGTCCCTGACAGCGGAGGTCAGTCGTCTGTTATAAAGGGCAGCCCGGCAGACAAAGCAGGCTTTAGGCCCAAAGATATTATCACCAAAATCAATGGCCAGGAAATCAACGAGCGCAACAGCCTGACTTCTCTAGTCGGAAGACACGGGGTCGGTGAAGAAGTCACCGTTACATACGTGCGTGACGCCAAAGAGCGCGAAGTAAAAGTGACGCTCGAAGCTACGCCTAACGAGTCCTAGGCTTGGCTATAATTGGTGGCACCGTAAGCAACGCCTTGCTGATGGCCGCCCTGGAATACTTGAATGAAATCATCAGTTTTGATTTGACGGAAACCGTGTCGGGCAGCAATGAAAGCGAGCTGTTTCTGTTGGGGCGGTAGTGACTCGGTCAATATATAACGTGGTTTTTCGTGAAAGCCTGCCGCTTGCGAAAACAGTTTTCTGTATGGATCCAGGCCATCAGCACCACCAAAAATAGCTAGCCGCGGCTCTTGCATGGCGGCTTGGTTGATGTGGTAATCATCTGGCACGTAGGGAAGGTTTGCTAAGGTGATAACAGACAGGCCCGGTACTTCATCTATGGGCTCTAATAAGTCACCTTGTGTGAACTGTATGGTGACGTGATGCTTTGCGGCATTTTTTTCGGCGACTTGCAGGCAGCCGGGATCAATATCGGTAGCAATGACTTTCGCGTTGGGGATTTCCAGTTTGGCGGTGATGGCTAGGGCTCCGGAGCCGGTTCCGACATCGATTATTTCCATGCCGTTATCGACCCCTGGCAGATTTTTGAGGATGTTAATCATCGTCTCGGATTCGGGGCGAGGTTCCAATACGCGCTTGTCTACATAGAATTCACGGCCGTAAAACTCTGTCTTGCCACGGATGTAGGCAAGAGGAACATGCTTGGCACGTTCGGCGAGTTGTTTTTCTAGTTCGGCACGGGTCTCGTCGGTAATAATCGTATCTAGATGCGCCATAAGCCAGCTGCGATCATGTTGCAGTATGTCGGACAGCAGCAGTTGGCTATCCAGCCGAGCAGTACCGATTCCAGCTGTTTCCAGCCTATCCTTCGCATATGCAAGCCATACGCTTATCGTCATAGAATGTAGAGTCCTTATCTGTTGATAACGTCGTTTATTGTAACATATACTCTCAGATACTAGCGGTTACTTCGGGGTAGCCCAGTGCTTACTCCTGGGCTAGGAGTTCGTGTTCGGCTTTTTGAAGCTGTTCTATGATGTCGTCGATGTTGCCGTCCAGGGCGCCGGGGATGTTGGAGCGGGAGTAGCCGATACGGTGGTCGGTGATGCGGTCTTGCGGGAAGTTGTAGGTGCGGATCTTTTCGCTGCGGTCGCCAGAACCGATGAGTGAGCGACGCTGGGCGGTCAGTTTGGCGTTTTCTTCGTCTATTTTCATCTGAAGTAGTCGTGAGCGAAGTACACCCATGGCTTTTTCTTTGTTCTTTATCTGAGACTTTTCGTCCTGGTTGGTTACCACGATGCCCGTTGGCAGGTGGGTAATGCGCACGGCTGAGTCGGTGGTGTTGACGGACTGGCCGCCATGGCCACCAGAACGGAAGACATCCACGCGCAGATCATTGGCGTTGATTTGAATGTCGGTTTCCTCGGCCTCCGGCATGACAGCAACTGTGGCGGTGCTGGTATGGATGCGCCCCTGGGATTCGGTGGCTGGTACGCGCTGAACGCGGTGGACGCCGCCTTCAAATTTGAGATTTCGATATGCTTCGAGACCGTGGACGGCAAAGACGACTTCTTTGAAGCCGCCGGCGTCGGACGGGTTCTCGCTCAAAAGCTCTGTCTTGTAGTCGTGTGCTTCGGACCAACGAATATACATACGGTAGAGTTCACCGGCAAATATACCGGATTCGTCGCCGCCGGCCGCAGCGCGGATTTCGATGATGACGTCTTTTTCATCGTTCGGATCTTTTGGGGTTAGGGCTTCGGTTAAGCGTGCTTCATTAATCACGAGTGCTGATTCGGTGTTTTGTAGCTCTTCCTGGGCAAGTGCAGCGAGCTCGTCATCACTGCCGGCAAGTATGGTTGCTTGCTGATGTGCCTCTTCGAGCCTTTTACGTTCGTCGAACAGATTGGTGATGGCTTCCAATTCCGAAATACGTTTGGCGAGCTTAGGGTAATCTTTGGAAGAAAAGATAGCCGGATCCTGCAGTTTGGCTTGCAGATCTTTCAGTTCATCTCGGAGTACTTGTTCTTTTTCTTGCATAGACCACTCTTAGTATAAAAGAAAACCGCCTCCAACGATAATCAGGGGGCGGTTCATACGGCTGATAGCTATTTGCGCTTGAGCGTACCGATCTTTTGGGTTTCGTCGGCCTTCGGCGTCTTGGTGCGGACTTTCGCTGCTTTGGCTTTTTGGGCTTCGGCGCGTGCCTTGGCTGCTTCCTGGCGTGCCTTGAACTTGTCGACGCGACCTTCGATGTCGAGAAGTTTCTCTTGGCCGGTGTAGAACGGGTGAGAGGCGCTGCTGATATGGACTTTGACGAGTGGGTATTCGACACCGTCAAGCTTTATGGTTTCATCAGTGGCAACGGTCGACTTCGTCAAAAACGTCTGATTGTTATTGAGGTCCTGGAACACTACGGGGCGGTAGTTGTTCGGATGGATATCTTTCTTCATGGATTACTTCCTATAGCTCCTTAGTTAGTGCAGCTGGTTAGCAGCGAGCTTCACTGCAGTCAGCTTTTGACCGAGATACTGTATATCAAGCAGGCGGTATTGTCAATCTGGGACGTATCTGTTAATATTGTCTGGTAATACATTAAACAGCTGGGGGAAAATCCTTCCGGTCGATAATCTGGCTTCAGATACGACTCGGTCGCTCCCAAGCGAAGAACGAAAGGATTTATTATTATGGCAACAGTTGATGTTGACATCAAAAAACTACTGGAGGCTGGTGCGCACTTCGGCCACAAGACGAGCCGTTGGCACCCAAAGATGGCACCGTTCATCCATAGCAAACGTGGCGGAAGTCATGTCATAGATTTGACGCAGACTGTTTCTGCGCTGGAAGACGCCCTGGTTTTTGTAGAAAAGACAGCTGCTGAAGGCAAACAGATTTTGTTTGTTGGCACGAAGCGCCAGGCCCATGACATCATCAAAGAAGCGGCGGAAGCGACCGGCCAGCCATACGTCGTCGAGCGATGGCTTGGTGGTATGTTGACGAATCGCAACACTATTGGCGGTCGTATCAAATATCTCAAAGACCTTGAAGCCAAGATGGAAACAGGCCAGCTGGCGGCTAAGTACAATAAGCTTGAAGTCCAGCGATTCCAGGAAGAAATCGACGAAATGAATCACGTGTATGGCGGTGTCAAGAATATGGCGGCTCGTCCTGGGGCAGTTTTCGTGACTGACGTTACACACGACGTTAATGCTGTCCGTGAAGCCCGTAAGCTCGGCGTGCCAATCGTTGCACTCGTTGACACCAATGCCGATCCGAGCCAGATTGATTATGCAATCCCATGCAATGACGATGCGATAAAAGCCATCAAGCTGGTCGTCGATTATATACAGGCGGCAATCGAAGCTGGCAAAAACAAACACGCCAAGAAGGCTGACAAGGAAGCTGAAGCAAAAGAGGGGGAGAAATAATGGCAGAAATTACCATCGAGGAAATCAAACGACTACGCAGCCTGACTGGCGTTGGTATCACCGATGCGAAACAAGCACTCGTAGAGGCTGAAGGCGACTTCGACAAGGCGCTTGAGGCTATGCGCAAAAAAGGCCTGACCAAGGCCGAGAAGCGCGGTGAACGTGAAGCCCGTGCGGGGATCGTGAGTACATACAACCACGACAATCGTATCGGTGTGTTAGTAGAGGTCAACTGCGAAACCGATTTTGTGGCCAAAACAGACGAATTCGTAGCATTGGTCAAGGATATTGCCATGCACATCGCGGCAAGTGCCCCGGAGTTCGTGTCGGCAGACGCGGTTGATGAAGCTGCAAAAGCGGTTAAAAAAGCTGAGTTTACTGAGAAAGCAAAAGCCGACGGCAAGCCGGAAAACATGATCGGCAACATCGTTGAAGGAATGCTGAAGAAGCACTTTGCGGAACGTTGTCTGCTGGACCAGCCATTCGTTAAGAATCCCGATCAGACAGTCGGTGAATATATCAAAGAGAATATCGCTAAACTTGGTGAAAACATTCTCGTGCGTCGCTTTAGTCGTATGGCGCTTGGCGAAGTCGAATAATTTAGTAGTAACGTGCACACGAAGCCCCGGTATCCGGGGCTTCGCTTTTTGTGCAAAGTACACTACAATTATAGATGTTTTAAGGAGATAGAATGAACCCAGACCAAGTCGTTGCCCAAGCAAAAGCAAAGTTTGCCCAAGCAGTTGAACACTTTAAAGAAGACCTAAAGAAAGTCCGCACCGGACGGGCTCATCCGAGTATGCTCGATGGCATTGTGGTCGAAGCATATGGCACGCCTATGCCGCTGGTTCAGGTAGCCAGTGTGAGTACTCCGGAAGCCCAGCTACTGCAAATCACTCCCTTTGATCCGAACAATCTTCAGGCAATCGCCGCAGCGATTCGCAACAACCCATCGCTTGATATGAACCCTTCGGACGATGGCCGTGTAGTGCGCGTACCCATCCCACCACTGAACGAGGAGCGTCGGCGGGAATACGTCAAGCTCGTAGGCAGCAAGGTTGAGGATTGTATGGTGAGCTTGCGTAACGTCCGCCATGATGCCCTCAAGGACATTGATCAAGCGAAAAAAGACAAAATGATCGGTGAAGACGAGGCCCACCGACTTAAGGGCTTGGTGGACGAGGCGATGAATACGGCAAAATCAGATGTCGAAGTGGCTCAAAAGGCCAAAGAAACTGAAATAATGACCGTGTAGAGACAAGACACTTTTATATATGCAGCAATCAAATAATGTACCCGTTCATCTTGGCTTGATCTTGGATGGGAATCGACGTTGGGCACGTGAGCATGGCTTGCCAACCCTTGAAGGGCACAGCCGAGGGTATGACAACCTTCGAGAGATAGCAAAAGCTGCTATAAACCGCGGCGTGTCTTATGTATCGGCATATATATTTTCGACTGAAAACTGGAGCCGCACTCCAAAAGAAGTGAAGTACCTCATGGATCTGGCGTACCGTATGTTGACCAAGGATATACCAGAGCTCAACAAAGAACAGATCCGTGTGGTGTGGTTGGGCGGCCGGGAAAAAGTAAGCAACAAATTACTAAAAGCAATTGAGAGAGCCGAGGAGGCAACAAAAGGCAACAGCCGCGGAACTTTGGCCCTTTGTTTCAACTATGGCGGCCAAGAGGAACTCGTGGATGCGACGCGAAAAATTATCGGCCAAGGTCTTGCGCCGACAGAAATCAACAAGGAAGTGCTAGCAGCCGCGCTGTACGCACCGGATATCCCGCCTGTTGACTTGCTGGTTCGTACCTCTGGCGAACGGCGTCTGAGTGGGTTCATGATGTAT
This sequence comes from bacterium, assembly GCA_029557815.1. GTDB lineage: Bacteria > Patescibacteriota > Saccharimonadia > Saccharimonadales > JAGQNK01 > JAGQNK01. Next base: position 895 of record JAKQHX010000039.1, on the reverse strand, counting down.
CGGACGGCTTATGCCGAGTTGTATTTTACGGATACGTACTGGCCTGACTTCTCCATACAGGATTTGGACGCTGCACTTGCCGAATACGCTGACCGGGAACGGCGGCTCGGCAAATAACAGCCTAGAACAACGTACACAAAACCTTTATACTGGGTATAAGAATGTTACTACTTATTTTTGGGATAATCATGTTCATTGGGCTCGTCGTTGTACATGAGTTCGGCCATTTTATCATGGCTCGCCGGAATGGTGTTGAGGTCGAGGAGTTTGGTATTGGCTTCCCACCGGCATTCTGGAAAAAACGTATCAAGAGCAAGAAAGGAGACTTTGATTTTACACTGAACGTTCTGCCGCTTGGTGGCTTTGTGAAGCTCAAAGGTGAGAACGACGCCGATACCGAGAAAGGTAGTTTTGGGGCGGCAAGTCTACCCGGCAAGATAAAAATTATGGTCGCGGGCGTCGTCATGAACCTGCTGACGGCCTTTGTCTTGCTGACGATCGTTGCGCTTGCTGGAATGCCCAGGCTCGTCGAAAACCAGTTCACGGTGGCAAGCGACACAAAAGTCATTAAACAGCAACTGCTCGTGGCATATGTTGAGCCAGGCTCACCCGCTGAGCAAGCAGGGTTGCAGGTTCGCGACCAGCTCTTGGCTGTTAATGGGCAAAGTGTACGAAGCACAGAAGATTTTCCTGATATGACGGAACAGCTGGCTGGTGAGAATGTAACGATTTCGTATTTGCGTGATGGCGAGAAGCTATCTGTGGGTGCACAACTTCGTACAGAGGAGGAAGTCGAGGCGAGCAAAGCGACTGATAGTCCCAAGGGCTATTTAGGTATCGGACCGAGTGAGTATGTCGTACAGCGTTCTACGTGGTCGGCACCGATCGTTGCCGG
>JAKQHX010000029.1 GCA_029557815.1 bacterium | reverse complement strand
ACACGATTTTGAGTCGTGCGCGTATACCAATTCCGCCACTCCGGCTCCACTTATTAAAAACGTACCAGTCCTGCTACTCACCCATGATGGATTGACCGGCATATTGTACTACAAATCATCACCTTTCTCCAGGGGTACAGCGGTGTATAAAATATTGTATGGTTTATCACCGAGGGATATGTGGTTTATCGGGTATAATTAATCTGTTACAAAGCATACGCTTATGAATGACGACAACCCTACCTACCAGGACCTGAAACGTACCAAGAAGGTGATCGATCCGCTACCAGGGCAAAGCGGCAGTAGCGACCCAAACCCGGCCGTTGAGATGATTCGTAACAAAATCAACGCCCTGTACGAGGATGAACCAGATGCAAAAGAAGAAATAGCCGAAGCAGAAGCAGCCGGCACGCACAGGTCCAAGCATCAGAAATTCATGCATGAGCTGAGCGAATCCGGTAAATCTTTAGCCGAAATCCAAGATGCTTGGCACAAATACTACGTAGGTTTGCCGGACAAGGAAAAGCACGAGGTCTGGCAGGAGTTCTATGCCGAACATGCCAAAGCCGATGCGGCCGTCAGGCAAGCCAGAGTACACCCGCCGCAGCAATCAGCACCCGTGCATACCGCAGCGGAACCCGCCCACAAACATACCGGAAAGGCTAAAAAGACGCAGGATTTGCGTTCTGTCACAGAAATAAAGGGGCAGCTTATCAGAAAAGTCCACTCGCGCAGCAAGCCCAAAAACCCGCACTTACAGTCATTGCTCTTTGGGCTCAGCATGGGTGCTGCCGTGGTCGCTATCATGCTCTTCAGCTTTTTCAATGAACGTATTATCGCACCATTCATCACCCCAAGCCGTATTGTCAGCAGTACGCCAATCATAACAGACCCGAACTCCACGGCAGTCGGCAAGGATCCGAAAGTAATCATCCCTAAGATTAACGTGGAAATACCTGTTGTGTATGATGAGCCGTCTATCCAGGAAGCAGCCGTCCAGAAAGCTTTGGAGCGCGGGGTGCTGCACTACGCCACGACACCGAACCCAGGCGAGAAGGGCAATGCCGTCATCTTTGGACATTCCAGCAATAACATTTTAAACAGTGGTAAGTACAAATTTGCATTCGTACTACTCTCACGCCTTGAGAACGGGGACACCTTCATGCTAGAGAAGGGCGGCAAGCGCTATGTCTATAAAGTATTTGAGAAAAAAATCGTAGCCCCGTCCGATCTAGCCGTGCTCAATAATCATGGAGACAAATCCACGGCCACACTTATCACCTGCGATCCTCCTGGAACGTCTATCAACCGGTTAGTCGTCGTCGGGGAACAAATAAGCCCCAGTCCGACAAGCAACGTTGCCAGCTCCGTCAAACAAGAGACAGCGACGAGGGAGCCCACCGTCCTACCGAGCAATTCCCCAAGCCTCTGGTCCCGCATCTTCGGCGGATAATGATAGGCTTTATTTCGTCGCCTAGGGATTTTCCAGCCAGATGCCTGGTGGCCTAGAGTTACATACTGGCAGCCATACGTAACAGCTGGTCGCTGCTTAGGGCTGAACTGCCTTCGATCCGATACCATACACCACCGTCTACCCACGTGGCGTTGTTGTCGTCATATATATAGATAGTCTTGCCGCTATCCTGAAAAGTCTGATACGTTTTTTGTCCCACCGCAACGAAGTTCTCTAGAAGCGTATCACTGTTCCAGTCAGTCGCTTTTTGGTTTACCTGAAACTGGCGTGCATCAGAATTTGATGCATAATTAAGCGTTATCTGTCCCTGCTGATACTTAATCGGTCCGGCCAAGCCAAAACCTGCGGGCTGATAATCAGGGAGTGTTCCCTTAACACCAGCGCGCGCCGCAGCGACTCGCATACTGAGGTTTGGCACGTTTTGGTACGCAATGAAACCTGCAAGCAGTACGGTAGCTAAACTTGCCGCGGCAACATTCATCGTCCTCGTACTCACATGGAGCTTCCGCGACAAACGTTGTCGCTTGGTCGTTTTCTTAGGTCTCGGCTGGCTATGGCTCGTGGCACTATCTATAGCTTTTTGGAATGATTTTTGGTGAGCCGTTTTCTTCGGGGAGAGTGTCGGCTTGTGGTGCTCGCCCAACATGGACACGGGCGGAGCTGTTGGCTCTGGCCGGACAGGCAGGGCGGCTGGAATTGGCTTGACTGTCTTTTGCGGAACACCAAAACGGCTGACAAAGGCACTTTTCTGTACTTTCTCTGCCCGGGTCGCTCGTTTCGGGTCGATGGTTATGTGCGGGGCCTGCCGATGGTGCGTTACGCGGGGAGCGGGTGCAAGTTTGGTTTTCGTGATATCAGGCTTCTTGACGGCCGTACGCATGAGGGTCTTTGATTTTTCCGTCTTTTTATGCACCGCGTGTGCGGTTGTCTTGGGTCTGGGAGCTGCCGGTTTACGCCTGGTAAATCCATCGATTGCTACACCTGGCTTTTTTGTGACCGGTTTGACTATTTCCTTTGTTCCCACCGCGACTTTCTCTTGGGCAGGAATTATTTTACCAGTACGCGCGTCATAACGTTTGCCGTTCAGTTCAATTGTAGTTGCCTTGGCGCTCATTACGATATTTGTATTTGTACCCTCAAAGTTTGTTCAAAAAGCTTCTGCCTAGTATCTTACCCCCTGCGGCCACGTGATGCAATAGTATAGAACCAGAGTTAATTACTTGTTCGCGTGCACTATACGGATGCGCTATACTACAAGACAGTATATTTATGGATTTTCTCGACCCAAAGAAAAAACGCGCGCATAAAATCAGGCTTTACATCGGCTATGCCCTCATGGCTATTGCACTTGCCGTCGGCAGTACTATCCTGTTTTTTGAAGCAAGAGGTTTCGACATCAGCCGCAAGACCGGCGAAGTGATTCAGAATGGCCTGGTTTTTGTCGATGCACATCCCGAACAGGCAGATGTATACGTAAACGGCAAACTTGAAGGCAAGACCGATATGCGCCTCACCATTCCGGCTGGCGAGTATACGTTTGAGTTCGCCCGGGAAGGCTACAGAACCTGGAAGCGTACGTTTCAGTTGGCTGGCAGCCAAATAGAACGCCTCAACTATGCCTTTTTGTTCCCGGAGAAACTGGAAACGACAGAGATACGACCCTATACCGCTACGCCGGCTTTTGCTTCACAGAGTCCTGACCGTAAATGGCTCGTCATCCAACAGCCTGGCCAGTTTACAGCGTTTGATGTCCTCGACCTCAGCAATCAGAATACTCCTACGGTGACGTCGCTTACATTACCGAACGATTTGGTCAATCTCACCGCCGGCTCCAATACATTAGAACCGGTCGAGTGGTCAACCGATAACCGCCACCTGCTTGTCAAACACTCTTTCAAAGGTGGTAGCGAGTTCCTCATGATTGACCGTGAGACACCCGCGGCAAGCCTCAACCTGAATAAACACCTCGGTATATCCCTCCATAAGGTTGCCCTGCGAGACAAAAAGTTCGACAAGCTTCATGTGCTGGACAAAAATGGTGGCACACTGCGCTTTGTCGACACCAAGACCAAGCAATTCTCGAATATTGCAACTCGGGTATTCTCGTTCAAATCCTATAGCGATGACGTCTTGTTCTATGTCACAGGTGAGGGCGCCAAGAAAGGCATGGTAAACGTACAGATCCTTAAAGGTAAAGACAACTTCAAAATTCGCGAACTGCCAGCGGGGGGCAAGTATCCTATCAATATCACTCGCTACGACGATGAATGGTACATGGCGGTCGGATCCAGCACGGACAAACGGGCGTATGTCTATCACGAGGTATTCAAAACCCTGGAACGGAACCCATCGCTGCCGCCAGCGCCAATCGCTGTCTTTAAACTTCCGCGACTTGATAAGATAGCCGTTTCTGCCAATACCCGATTTATCAGCGTACAGGGCGGCAGTGAGTTCGCCGTGTATGATGCCGAGCACGATGGACGCTTCCAGTACGACACCAAGCTCAAATTCGGTGCAAATCAGAGGGCAGAGTGGATGGATGGCCACAGGCTTGCCGCTACGATCAATGGCAAACTAACCGTCTGGGACTACGATGGTATCAATAAGCAGACACTGGTTGATGCAAACCAGAAGTTCTTGCCATTCTTCGACCGTGATTACGACTTCCTCTACGTCATAACTCCATCAGCATCGTCAAAGGAGCAATCAGCCGTTACCAAAACTCCGATGCGTACTCCGGCAGATCTCTAAGCTACGCTATATGTAGCGTGGCTACACCATATATAGCGTCGTTTCTGCCACTACAGATGTAGTATACTGTTACAGATGAAACAATCTGTACGTACCCGGTTTGCCCCAAGTCCAACGGGCTTCCTGCACGTCGGCGGTATCCGCACGGCGCTGTTCGCCTGGCTGGTTGCCCGACAAGCCGGCGGCCAGTTTATCCTACGCCTCGAAGACACCGACAAAAACAGGGAAGTGGAAGGCTCTGCCGAACACCTTATCAAAAGCCTGCACGCACTCGGTCTGGACTATGACGAAGGCCCGGACAAGCCCGGCCCGTATGGTCCGTACCGTCAGAGCGAACGTTTGGATATGTACAAAAAATGGGCGCAGAAGCTCATCGAACAGGACAGAGCCTACGCCGACCCATACACACCCGAGGAAGTGCAACGATTCCGAGAACAAGCCCAAAAGGAGAAAAAACCATTCCTGTACCGCAACCACCGGCCTGAAAATCCATTAAAGTGGGACGGCCGTCAGCCGCTGCGGTTCAAGTCCGACCCCAAGGCCTACCAGTGGCACGACGAAGTCATGGGTGACCTATCAACCGGACCGGAAGTCATTGACGACTTTATCCTCATTAAATCCGACGGTTTCCCGACGTATAACTTCGCCCATATCGTCGACGATGCTGAGATGAAAATTACACACATCATCCGTGGCCAGGAGTTCTTGGCCAGTATGCCGAATTACCTCAACCTCTATGAAGCGCTGGAGCTGGAGCCACCTATTTTTGCCACTATGCCACACATCCTGAATGAGCAGGGTAACAAAAAACTATCCAAACGCGACGGCGTCAAAGACATACTGGACTACGTCGCACAAGGCTACCTGCCAGAAGCGCTGCGTAGCTTCATCGCCACGCTCGGCTGGAATGATGGTACTACCCAAGAAGTCTTCACGACCGACGAGCTGATACAGAAGTTCAGCCTGGACCGCGTCGGCAAGAGCGGGGCGCACTTTGACGAACGCCGGCTCAGTTGGGTCAACGGGCACTTCATCCGCGAACTACCCCTCGATATCCTGTACGGGAAGGTAGCCGGCTATTGGCCCGATGAAGCTACCGGTTACGATGACGCTTATAAGCAACAAGTCCTCGGCCTCGTACAGGAGCGGCTGAAATTTTTTGCTGAATTACCAGAACTCACAATCTTTTTCTTCAAAGATTTGCCAATTGACCTAGAACTCATCAGTGGCCACAAGCAGCTCAAGAAAGTAGAGAGCGAGGACCTCAAAACATTGCTTGAAACAGCCGAAGCCTCGCTTGCCGAAAGCGACTTCAGCACCACAGACCTCACTAACCGTCTTAACGGCCTGTTGACGATTACGCACACCAAACCGGCCGTGCTGTTCAGCCTCATCCGCATAGCCACCACGCAAGCGTCAGCCAGTCCGGGCCTGGCCGAAACCATGCACGTGCTTGGCAAAGAAGTTTCCATGCATCGTATCCAGAGCCAGCTGGCCGCACTCGACTAACCAGGCCTAGCCGTGGAGGTCATCGACAACGTTCAGAGGTCTGCCGTCGCGGACTTCGATCGTTCGTGTTCCGACAACCCGCTCCACAGGCTCCAGGCCGCGGCACGGATCTTCTGATACTACTTCAGGACGGCGTTTCGGCGCGGAGTCGTCACATGTCTGCAGCAGTAATCCTGCCCCTACAATAATAATCGGTGGCAATAACCAGGGCCATTTGCGCTTCTTCTCAGGCTTGTCTTGAGGCGTTTCGGGTGGCGTTTGACTAGCTGCCGGCGTGTCTGGCTCAACCGGATCAGGGGGAGCAGTCGGACCAGAGTTCGCTCCATCGGCCCCGCCTCCACCCGCGCCCCGAGCTCGATAAGCACGCATATCGCGCATAAACGCCCTTGCACCCACGATGGTCAGGGCTGCCGACGCCAACGGCAGACCCACAACAGGCAACAAAACACCGTAAGGTATCGTCACCTTCCAGGACCCGGTAGTGATATCTTTGCGTGTCACGTCAACGACCGGCACGACACAAACTTCTCTCTCAGTAGAAAGGGCTATGTCCTCGCCAGGCCGTGCGCGCGAGGCGACCATAACAGCCGTTACGCCTCTATGCTCGTCGAGCCAACTATCCAATGTGGTAGCGACTGCCGGTGGCACAGCGTCCGGATTGTCGTTGTATGCTTCGATAAGCGCCTCTGTCGACTGATAACCGAACTGGTTACTCAATGATTGGAGGGCATCCAGCTGCGACTCGGTCAATTCACCCTCGTCACCCTTTTCCAATGTGATGGTTGACTCATCGACTCCGGCGGCAACCAATGTATCGACGAACACGTCACGGCGGTAATCGGCCAGGCGCCCGTTGTCCTCACTCGGGGTTTGCACGCCACCGACGCCATCATTGGTCGCATCTTCAGCCGACGCCAGCCCCTGCACATTTACGGAAACGGTCCAGCCGTCCGCTTCATACTCGCGGATCAGTGAGACGAAAGAGTCAATCGATTGCTCTTCCAACTCGTCGGCCATCGGATCGGCATCGAAAAGTCGCGCATACGCAGCGCCGGTCAGTTTGATTTCTTCGCGGTCTTCTTGGATTGGCGTCCCGATTTCCGTATCTTCGTCCGAAACTGTATCAAGGTACGGATCGCCAACCCTCTGCGTACCCAGATCGGTTACTTGCGTATCTGTCGGGGCCCAGGGGTTAAGCGTAGCGGCCTCGAAACGGGGACCATGCCCATGATCGGTCGCACCTTCGATATAGCCGTGCAGCGCAGCAGTCAAAAGACCACCGGCAATAACTACGTTGCGAAGCGTATGGTTCTGCTCTCGTTCAATACTCATTATATAATAATTGTAGCATACTTTTCTGTTTTTGTCAACATGTTTATGCTTTTGGTCTCCGTGATACAATAATCGTGTCATGAATAATAATTTTGAGCCGCTCCGGCCGGAGGCGGCATATGTACCTGTGCAAGCCGAACCGGAACCTTTCCCCGACACACCCGACACAGCAAACGAAGAAAATACTTCACGAATGAATTCAGCCAGCAGCAATCCGATAGACACTGAAACCTCGTCGCCGAAGCAGGCAAAACAGCCGAACAAAAGAAAGTTCAGCCCCAAAGAGTTGTGGCGAAAGTTCCAAGCACTGGATCGTAACAAAAAAATCATAGTCGTAAGTGCTCTTGCAGGATTGCTTATAGTCGTCGGCGGGCTGGTTTGGTACTACGTACTAAGGGCGGAGCCAGTGCCGCCACCGCCACCACCACCGGTAGCCAAGCAGGAAGAACCGCCAAAACCAACCACCGTACCGTCGCCACTCACCGGTGTCCAAGTCAAGCCGGAGCTGGCCAAACTGCCAACCACCGGTGTCATGATCGAAAACAGTCCGGATGCCCGGCCACAGTCAGGCCTGTATGACGCAGGCGTGGTCTTTGAGGCTATCGCCGAAGGCGGCATTACCCGTTTCCTCGCACTTTTCCAAGAATCAAAACCGGAGCGTATTGGTCCGGTCCGGTCAGTCCGTCCGTACTACTTGGATTTCCTGCGGCCATTTGATGCGCCCATCGCTCATGCGGGCGGCAGTGGACAGGCTTTGGCGGAAATCAGCAGCCAAGGGTTCAAAGACCTTGAAGCCTTTCAGAATCCGAACTTTTACGAACGTATCAGTACGCGTTATGCACCACACAACCTCTATACCGGTCGTTCGCGTCTGCTGGAACTACAAAAGAGCAAGGGCTGGAACACAAGCAAGTTCACCGGCTTTGCGAGGAAAGAAGAAAAAAAGAGCAAAAAGCCCACGGCTAAAAGCATTGATTTCCAGATATCCGGTTTCTTCTACAATCCGCATTTCGACTACAGCGCCAAAAGCAATAGCTATACACGAAGTATGGCTGGCGGCCCACACGCAGACGAAGCAGCACGCAAGCAGATCAACCCAAAAGTGGTCATAGCACTCGTCATGAGCCACCACTATGCCGGTATTTACTCCGTGTATGGCGTGGGCGGCAGCGGTGTCGCATACGTATTCCAAGACGGCAACGTTACCAAAGGTACATGGGAGAAAAAAAGTCGTACCAGCCAGTTCAAGTTTCTGGACAAAAACAGACAGACCATCGGCTTAAACCCTGGCCAGACCTGGATCTCTATCGTGAGCAGTCCTGACGCCGTAGCGTACAAACCATAATCCGGAGGGAGTAGCGCCGGGTGGATGACTTCCAAAAATTAGAACAGCGAGCATACGGCTATCTGCTTTTGGTCAATATCCTGACTTTGATTGTCGGCATCCTCATATGGATGTATGCCGACTACAGCGGCCTGCCCGCAACGACAGCCTTCGGATTAGCCAGTATTGGCATGGCCGCAATAGTTGTAATAACTTCGCGAATAGCCAGCACGTTTATCCTGCAGCCTCTACGCGTGCTATGGCAAGCAATTTTGCATGTATCGCCAGAAACGGTAAACATACCGCCGCCAAATATAGAAAAGCTCCGATTCGGCCACGAGCTTGTATTGTCGCTCGCTAACCGCGTATACCAGTTTGCGAGCCAACAGGGCGCTGCCGATATGGCTGACCACCGCAAGGCAGTGCTGCAAGCCGTGGACATCGTCAATCTATTTCCCCAGCCACTTTTCGTTTTTGACAAGGAGCAGGTCGTCACCAATGCCAGCACCTCAGCCCTCACATACTTGGACATAGAGAGTAATGAGCTGTTTGGTAAAAAGCTATTCGACAGCGTTGACCTTGAATTTTCGACGAGCCAAACCCTAGAAAAGTGGATCGTTGACTGTCAGCAGAACAAGGTCACCGACCAGGCCTTTTGGCAACGCGTGCGGGTCAATATGAAAGATGGCAAAACGGTCAAACAATGTGATGTCGCCGCGTACTACAACCGGGACAACGCAAGCGGTACGGAGTTTATCATTACGCTGTCTGACCACTCAGAAGTCTATGGGCAGGATGACCAGGCCCTCGGTTTTATCGCACTGGCCGTTCACGAGCTACGCACTCCTCTGACCATGATGCGTGGGTATGTAGAAGTATTCGAAGAAGAACTGGATGGCAAAATCAGCCCCGAGCTGACGGACTACCTCCGTAAGCTACGGATTTCGACCGATCAGCTCACTGCTTTCGTGACCAATATCCTGAACGTTGTGCGAGTTGATGAGAACCAGCTAACCTTCAAGCTGTCAGAAAGCGACTGGAAGACGGTACTCGGCCAGGGGGCAGCCAGCATGCTTGCACGGGCGCAAGTACTTGGCAAAACTATCACGTTTAAAGTCGACGAGAACCTACCGAGCGTAGCCGTCGACCCGGTAAGTATCACCGAGGTCATAAACAACCTGTTGGATAATGCGCTCAAATACAGTGGCGAGAGCAAAGACATCATCGTTACCGCCACACTGAACAAGGAAGACTTCGTCGAAACCACTGTTCAGGATTTCGGTGTTGGTATTCCTGAAAACGTTGTACCCAACCTGTTTGAAAAATTCTATCGTAACCATCGCACTCGCAATCAGTTTGGCGGTACCGGCCTCGGTCTTTACCTCAGCAAAGCTATTGTCACTGCCCACGGCGGTAACATCTGGGTCAAGTCCAAACCAGGCCAGGGAAGCAGCTTCACCTTTACGGTCCAGCCATATGCCAGCCTTGCCGACGAGCACAAAAACAGCGATAATGACGGTATCACCCGCCACGCACACGGCTGGATCAAAAACCACTCAATGTATAGGCGCTAAATGGATAAAGACTCGACACCTGCCACTCATAAAAAAGTTCTTTGTATCGAAGACGAGCATTTCATCAACGAGCTTTATGCCCGTGCGCTCACTAAAGCCGGCTATCAAGTAAAGGTCGTGGTCGACGGCGAAGAAGGCCTAAGGGAGATTTTCTCGGATGTGTATGACATCGTGTTGCTCGACATCATGATTCCGAGTCTCATTGGTACTGAGGTACTAAAACGCATCCGGGCTGAGAGACCGGATCTGCGCGCTAAAATCATTATCACTACGAACCTGGAGCTCAGCGATGAAGACCGGGCGGCCATAGAGGCCCAAGCCGATGGCTATGTCGTCAAGGCAGACCTTACGCCGCGCCAAATGGCCGAGTTCCTCGGACAACTCGACACATAGCGTATAATGAGAATAGTCATAGAGGTACTGAACGAGACGGTTCTTTTTACGCTCTAGACTTGCTAATTACTTCGTCTTCCCATGCACAAATTGGGATGGCTCCAGCCAGACAGCTGGCTCAAGAAAATCCGCATCAACTTTATTTCCCATAGGAGTAATTAGCATATGTATTATGAAAGTCCCGAAGGCGTCAGTGTACACGGCGGCTTCCCCAACCCGGCGACCGACGCCAGCCTGCAAGGCATCGACCTCAACACGCTCCTCATCAAAAACAGCATCAGCACATACCTAATGCGCATTGAGGGCAACGACTGGCAGGCAATCGGCATATTTGCTGGAGACATTGCTATTATCGACCGGGCGCTAGCGGCGAACCGGAATGATCTCATTGTCTGGATTCTGCATGACAGGTTCGCCATATCGCCTCGCCACGCCCTACCACGAGATGCGAAGGCATGGGGCGTTGTCACAAGTATCATCCACCAATACAGGGGCAGGAAATGAACGCCTGGGTTACGCAATTGGAGGCAGCTGATTCGTTATTGTTGTTGGCTCTGCCAGAAAGTAGGAGTATATGATGCGTAAGTCAGGGCCGGTTTTTGCGCTTGTTGATTGCAATAACTTCTTTGTGAGCTGCGAAAGAGTGTTTCGCCCAGATCTGGAAGGCAGGCCAGTGGTCGTACTCAGTAGCAATGACGGCTGTGCCGTTTCCAGGTCCAACGAAGCGAAAGCGCTTGGCATCCCCATGGGGGCGCCCGCCTTCAAATACCGCGAACTTTTCGAGCGGCACCAAGTCATAAGGTTCAGTGCCAACTTTGAGCTCTACGGCAATATGTCACGCCGCATCACTGAACTACTTGCTACCGTAACGCCCCGTATTGAGGTCTACTCTGTTGATGAGTCATTCCTGGACTTATCAGAGCTGCCGATTACCGACTATACCGCCTGGGGCCATGCCATACGAAAGGCGATACTCACATGGACAGGCTTGCCGGTATCTATAGGTATCGCACCGAGTAAAACACTTGCCAAACTTGCCAGTGACCGTGGCAAAAAATCACCAGAACTCCGTGGCGTCCTGAGCCTCATGGACAGTAGGGACAAAGACAAGTATCTAGAGATCGTACCGATCCAGGATGTTTGGGGGATTGGTTGGCGTCTAGCACCCAAACTGCGCGCCGAAGGCATCGGTAACGCACTCCAGCTCAGTCAGCTCAGCCCACGAAAGGCCGGGCAGCTCATGGGTGTCCGTGGCAGGCAGCTCGTGACCGAACTGAACGGTGTCTCGTGCTTCCCACTGGAATCGGGGCACCAAAAACCAAAAAGTATCCTGCGGAGCCGGACATTCGGTGAAGATACCCATGACAGCAGCGTGGTTGAAACTGCACTTGCATCATTCGCAGCGACCGCGGCGTTCCGGCTTCGGCGCAGCGGACAACTCGCCAAACAGGCAGGCATATTCATCGACACCAACAAACACAAACCTGGCTTCCGGCGCTGGACCAAGGAAACCGCTTACCGCACGCCAACTGCCGATACCGGCCAGCTCATTAGCGGCGTCATAAGCCTATTTAGCGAAATCTACAATCCTGATATGTCCTATCATCGTGCCGGTGTGTGGGTGCATGATTTCGTGCCGGCAAGCCAACTCCAAATAGATTTATTCGGCGAAACCGACCCGGGCAAGCATGACCGCGACCAATCACGCATGCGAGCCGTAGACAGCCTAAATGAACGCTTTGGCAAGCGCACCGTCCGCTACGCCGCCGAGGACCTGGCGGGGCAATGGCAACCTCGGCGCAGGATATGCAGCCCTCGCTATACTACCCATTTAGAAGAACTTCCTCGGGCAAAAATCATTCATACCGTTAACGAGTGAGAGAAAACTTACAGACGTGAAGTAGCGCGAAGTGCTTACATACGTTACGTACAATATCACTAAAGGGGTTTAGGGGGAGTTATGACACGTCAATCATTCTCGCGTACGGTGAAAGTAACCACCGCTTCGCTCATGGCCGTACTATTTGGTTTCCCTGGGGTTGCGATAGCGAACCAGGCGAGTATCAGCACTACGGGGCCTGATTCATATAACAAAATTGAGTTCAACGACAAAACAGACTGCACCGTCGAAAACAATAACGATATAAAAACTTCGAACCACGTCACACAGAATGCGCAAACCGGTGACGCCACCGTAGGCGGGTCTGGTTGGGAAGCCTACAGTCCTGAAGCTTGGCAAGCAAGCGGCCATAGTTACGAAGAATGGGAATCAGCGGTAAATGACTACTTAGCCCAGAACAAACACGATTGGAAGAACAAATGGGGCAGTCACGGTGGCGGCAACACCACGGGTGGAGACGCTACGAGCGGCGATGCGACCAACGTGAGCAACAATAGTACCAACATTGCCATAGATAACAGTGGTGCCTGCGCCTTTGGCGGTGCGGGAAATAGTGGTAATGGCGGGAACGGTCAGGGAGCCAAGCCAGGCAGTAAACCCGGCACTGTCCTCGGTGACACGTCGAGTACAAACCGACAAGCAGGCAAGGGCGGCGCTGGCAACGTCCTCCTCGGTGCAAACACGAAGAACGGCCTGGGCGGCACCCAGAGCGGAGCTCTCAGTGGCAACTACGGTCAGGGAGCAAGCAGTGGAGTCTTTTACCCCACTACAAGTGGTGGTGTTGGTGGTAACCCCAGCGGTAGCAACAGTGCGGGGGGCAACGTCTTCTCTATTGGCAACACGGGGCCTGATTCATATAACAAAATCAGCTATGATCAATCCAGCCATACAACCATCAAAAACACCAATAACGTATCCGTGAAGAACTATGTCACACAGAACGCCAGTAGTGGTAATGCGTCAGTATCCGGCAATACGACTGGCGGCGCTGCAGACAGTGGTGGAGCCCATAACTCCAGCGGCTCAAATACTGGAGCAGGCATCAACAACTAACTGGCAGGTTACGGTAAGAAAGAGGCTCTTTTGGAGGGCCTCTTTTATATATTGCTTCTTCAAAAGTCCTTGGTGAAAATTTCTTCACTGCTTTTATTGTTAGTCAGCCGCAGAATAGAGACATGAGTACACGACCATATAGAGATTTTGACCTACCAACAAGACACCTGACGGGCGAGCGACATTTTATTCCGCCCAAAGCCCGAGACGAAGCCGAAATTGAGCGTCGCCGCGCCCAGCGTCCGGGAACACTCCTCACCGAAGCTCAGCACAAGGGAGTAGTTATAGCCAGCCGCATCCTTGCAGCTGTTCATGCAAAAGATAGTCTGAATTTTGTAGCCGAAACCCTTGCTCCCGCCAGTCTCAACACCGCATGGTATTTATTTGGCCAAGATGCGCCAACTATGCGTCGCCGACTCAAGCTAGAGGTCCTCGGGACCGACGATCCAGAGCAACGACCGACTGCTTATATGCTTCATCAGAGCTCAGTTGAAGACCTGCAGACCGCAACAGCGTACAGCGCAGAGCTGGTGGGAGCCACTAGGGCAGGACTCGAGTCCACCGGTAGGCTCAGGCGAGAACTTGGCCGGGTGCTTGGTCACGGCGCCTTGACACTATCTTGCGTACCACTTGGCGATACCATAGGCTATGAAGCCGCCGCGCTGAGTAACTTCGACCTCCAGGCAATAGCGCGACAACGCGGATTGCATGCCCTGCAGCAGGCAAGGGTCCTCACAGAAGCTATTGGTACCCCGCCATCCATTGCGCAGTTGGCAGATCCCATCAGTGACCTATCTGTCTACTGGCAACGAAATGCACCGAACGAGGCCCTCGAAGCCTATGAAACAGCCGTACAAACAAGTGGCTAAATCCTAAAGGTCTTCTCAATAAAGAACGGTGCGTCTTGTTGATACAGCCCTACTAACGTTTCCATATTCGGTAACATAGAGGCATTAGAGAAATCCGGCTCATTTTCCCAAAAATATTCAGCATAATCGTTGTTCTGGACAAGCTCACCGGTTGCATCCTCGCAAATCATGAGCGTAAAGTGCGTAAAACTTTCCAGGCTATCTTGGTCATACACTTTAAAGTAGCCACCGCCGAGAGCCCTGAATGTACCCTTCAAGCAGGTCGCTTCATATAAAGCTTTAGCCGCAACTTTCTCAGAACTTGTCATAGCAGTAGGCGTAGCGTGCATAAATCCAACCCTGTTGATCAAAGGGTGGGTCTTACGCCTATACAGTAGCCAAGCGTTATCAGACCTGCGGCGTACAACGAGAAATAATACCGAATCGGCATGGTCGACCAGCGCTTGCTGGCTGTCGAGCACCCGTGTGCCAAGCCGCCGGCCTTCTGGCGTCAATTGATACAACCCGTCATCGTTCTTTACCACCAGCTTAGTGGAAATGACCTTCTTAAGATGATACATGAACAGCTTGTTATCGAGCGTATCGGGCTTCAATTCACTGAAACGCAAGCCCTCAGATAGTGCCAGACGATACACGATTGACCGTTGAATATGATGGTCTAACATACTTTATAGTATAGAACAGATATAAGCAGGCAATCCTACGTCTGCCTATCATTCGCGCCGATTACCAAAAGAATATGGAGCGGCTCCGTAGACAAGGCGGCAAAATTGTCCAAGCAACCGAAGCATACGTTGGCCGACTAGGTACACTGCTGAATCCTGAACCCGGCTCAGCTGATTGATTTTCTCAGAGGTGTAGATTCTCTTTGGAGGCTCATAAGCCCTCAAGGGCTGTAATGCGTGCCTCAAAGTCATCAAGCCTTATCTTGAGGTCTGGACTGACCGTCAAAACAGAGTAATCGTTATGGCCATTGGTTGCAACAATGGTATTCTCACCGCTAGTGGCCGCTCCCATAGCTATCCAGACACCCTCAGCGCTCGTAAAATTCTCTGCCATAACCACACTGCCATCAGCGATAGTTACCATTTCTAATGTATCTATGACAAAAACGCAAATTGTCTGTTCTGCCAGATCAACAGAAATACTAAGATTTGATGTCGAGCCATCCGGTTCCAAAACGGCTAATGTGTTTCCCGATATCGTGGTGGCGATGAGGTCAGGTCGATATACCTTATTCACACCCAATCCACCAAACACTCCCGAGTTGTTCGGAGGCACCGGCGCTAGTCCTTTTTGAGTTGCGTCGCCAAGGAGCCGGAAAAGACTAAAGTAGGCCCATCGAGTCCCAGTGTAGGATACGTGGTCGTAGTTGCCAATATCAGAACTAACCATTGCGCCAAAACCCTGGGCACGGGTCGCGGGGCCAGAAGTTGACAATGTCCATACCCCACCATTACCAGAGTTATTGCTGAGAATGGTGATATTTTGCCCATTATCAATGATTTGACCACCTACGTGTGTTGCGGAACCATCGAGAGGGAAATCTGGATCAAAAGTAACATACTTACTAATGTGCAAATGAGGGACAACCGGATTAGCAGGATAATACCGGTTTAACCGAGTTTCTAAAGCACCTACTTGTGCTTCTAATGAAGATGCATCAGACATTGCATGTAAGGTGCTGCAGGCGAGCGTTGAGCCGTCATTGGTATGAAACCAGGCAATAATACTGCCATCACCTGGGTTGATTTCTATTTGAGCCACGATCAGAAGACCGATATCGTCTATTGACCAGGATCGCACTCTTTCAAATATACCGCTTCCAGTGTGCTCGAACAGACCGCTTGAAGCACTGCCAAGCACATCGTTTTGATTGCTTCCAAGTACCGCAAACAGACGGCTATCACCACTTGTCGAGAAAGCCGAAAGCACGCCTATAGTCCATGTATTAGCAGCGTAGCTCCCGCCAAACCTAGTTGGATCATCAATGGCAATACCAACATTCAAGACGGCGGACGCCTGACTTCCCACAACACCCGTTGCTTCTACTGCCGAGGCCTTTAATGTGCCATCCGGATTGTGAGTTACTGACAAATATTCATTAAGAACGTCGCCCCAACTGTTGTTATCCGACCCAGGTACAGGTAACCGTGCCATTCTTTATAGAATCCTTAATAAGTACATTTTAGCTTTTGCTTGTGTTTTATCCAATAGCTAAATGCCCTACGTTTACCGAGAAGCTTCTTCGTAATTAATTATGGGACTTGGTAGATCACCCCTGGCCCTGTTATTAGGGACTTTGACCTGGTGAATTCGACTGTATTACGTTGGTAGGTAGAGCCGCTTGATCATATAGGTGGGCGTATGTTTCTTGGTAAATAGTCCGTACGCCTTCCGGAATTCCGGGTGACTCAATGACATCCAGTAAGGTTTGGCTGCTTTTTACTACTGCACCCGTTTCAGCCAACTCGGGGACAGAACAAGCAAAATCGTACGCTTGCGCAGCTTGGGTGAGCGGACTACAGGCCCGCATTAAACCAAAGGCATAATCAGCTCTTTGCTCAGGAGTTCCCTCTGCCGCGTGGACGGTATCGGCAAAAAATTCCTCCAACCGATG
The DNA here is from genome assembly GCA_029557815.1 of bacterium. Taxonomy (GTDB): domain Bacteria; phylum Patescibacteriota; class Saccharimonadia; order Saccharimonadales; family JAGQNK01; genus JAGQNK01. The sequence continues at coordinate 247 of JAKQHX010000029.1, read as the reverse complement.
CACTGCAACCAAAAAACGAGGCCAATCCTCCTGGGAAGCTTCTGTATCAGTAAGTGACAGTTCTCTACCGGCTGATGAAGTTTCGGACATAGCAATCTCTTAAAGTTGGTGACCCCGGCGGGATTCGAACCCGCGATCTTCTGGATGAGAACCAGATATCCTAAACCGCTAGACGACGGGGCCAAGTGCTAACAGGGGCAAATTTTAACACCTCATGACCTATATTTCAAGTTGCACAACCGGATAA
>JAKQHX010000053.1 GCA_029557815.1 bacterium | reverse complement strand
TCGGCACCGATCGTTGCCGGCGGAGTCATCAAGCAGTTCACCCAACTGACCCTGCAGGGTCTTGGTTCTGCGCTGAGCAACCTTTTCCGGGGAGAAGGCGGCAAGGCGACCGAGCAGGTTGCGGGCCCTGTCGGAATTTTCGTCATCTTGAAAGATGGTAGTATGCTAGGCTACCAGTTCGTGTTACTTATCATCGCAGTCATCTCCCTAACGTTGGCTATCATGAACGTTCTGCCGATTCCAGCGCTCGACGGCGGCCGATTGTTCGTAACACTTCTTTTTCGGACAATCCGGCAACCGCTGACCAAGAAAAAGGAAGATCTTATCCATGGCACCGGTTTTGCCCTCCTTATGCTTCTGTTTGTTGTGATTACGGTAGTTGATGTCCGTAGGTTTTTCTGAGGTAGATAATCCGTGGAACAAGATTCAGCACAGCCTCCCAAATACCGACACATTGGTTATGGGCCCATTGCCGCGATCATAGTTACCGTAAGCGCGTTTTTCGGGGCACAAATTATCGTTGGATTGTTGATCGGATTGTTGCCTGCAGTCATGAGGTGGGAGATTGATAGGGTCGAGGCATTATTGGCGGAATCGGTGCCAGCTAAATTTCTCATAATATTATTTGTCGAAGTTTTGACGTTGTGGCTGCTGTGGCTGTTTGTACGCTCGCGTAAGGTCACACTCAAGTCAATCGGTCTCGTCCGGCCTGAAGTACGCGATATCAGTTATGCCATCGTCGGCTACGTCGCGTACTTTGCGCTGTTTATTGCCATATCAATCGTCGCTAAGGCCGCCGTACCGGGGCTTGACCTCAACCAGGAACAAGAGATTGGTTTTAGCCGCGGAACGAGTGGAGGGGCGCTCTGGCTCGTTTTTGCCAGCCTCGTGATCTTGCCGCCCGTTACCGAAGAGATCGTTATGCGCGGGTTCTTGTACACCGGACTGCGAAACAAGCTGCCAAAGCTTGCGGCGGCGTTCATCACGAGCGTACTGTTTGCTGCCGCGCATTTGCAATGGGGAAGCGGTAATGCGCTGCTTTGGGTCGCGGCGCTTGATACTTTCGTATTGTCCATGATTTTGGTGTATCTACGTGATAAAACCGGTAGTCTCTGGTCACCGATCCTTGTCCATATGTTCAAAAATGGCCTAGCTTTCGTCTTGCTATTTATATACAAAGTGGTATAGTACTATAGTCGTGAATTGCAAAACATACTTTGAACTCGATGTACCGACCCCGCCCTCAGCTGGGCGTTAATTTGAGCTTGCAATCATTAGAGTAAAGTAACGACGCCCCTTGCACATTCCAAGGGGATTTTTATTGGAGAAATATCATGGGTACATCAATAACAGTTGCGAAGTTTGGCTCTGAGCTGGTCGTTGGCGATCAGGGAATTGACCAAGGGCGTATAAATCAGTACGCAGCCGGCCTTGCCGAAACATATGGCGAGGGTGGTCTGGTAGTGGTAACTTCCGGTGCTGTAGCGGCTGGTAGAAGGAGAATTGAAAAAGGTGGCGATAGTGCAGAATGCTGGAGCGACATAACTCTTGCCCAGCTAGGTAGCGTGGCGATAACCCATGCTTGGGAAACGGCATTTGATGACCTGGATATATATGCGGGTGGTCTGCTGACGACCCATCATGAGATCGAAGACAAACAAGAAGGACCATCACTCATCCGTGCTATGAGATTAGCGCTTGAACGAGGCGTCGTAAGTGTGGTTAACGAAAATGACGCACTCAGTAACGTTGAACTCATGAAGCTAGCCTGCGGTGGTGATAACGACGGGCTGGCATCCCATATCGCTCGCGCTATCAGTGCGGATACGTTACAGCTTTTTACCAAAAAAGGCGGCATCGTTGACGATGAGGGAAGGTTGATCGAAGAAGTCAACGGGCGTAATTATGGCCAAGTCTCTCACATGCTTCAAGAGCGGGCAAAGAGAAAAGGGGCAGAAGGTAAGGATGGAATCGGTCGTGGTGGCATAGTGTCGAAAGTGGAAGCTGGTTGGGCTGCTGCTCAGTCAGGAATCACAGCCAATATTGCCGCAACGAACCATGATATGACCGGAGAATCTGTTACTAGAATTGTGATAGGATAAGGGCATGAAACTATCTGAATTATTTACCAAAACCCGCAAAGATGCGCCCGCAGACGAGGTTGCTAAAAACGCCCAGTTGCTAATCAAGGCCGGCTTCATTCACAAAGAAATGGCCGGGGTGTACGTTTTCATGCCGCTCGGCCTTCGCGTACTAGAGAATATCAAGCAAATTGTTAGAGAAGAGATGAATGCCGTAGGTGGCCAAGAAGTACAGATGACCGTACTGCAGCCTAAAGAAATATTTGAGAAAACGGATCGCTGGGATGATGCCAAGGTGGACAACTGGTTTAAGACCAAGCTGTCTAACGGTACCGAGCTGGGCATGGGCTTGACTCACGAAGAGCCAATTGTCGATATGTTGTCCGACTACATTAGCTCATACAAAGATTTGCCAGTATCTATTTACCAAATCCAGACCAAGTTCCGCAACGAGCTACGGGCGCAAGCAGGCTTGCTTCGTGGTCGCGAATTTGTCATGAAGGACATGTATAGTTTTGCGCGTTCGCAGGAAGAACATGAAGAAATCTACGAAAAAGTTGCCCAGGCATATCACCGAGTTTACGAAAGGCTTGGCATCGGCGACATTACCTATCGGACCTTTGCCGACGGCGGTATATTTACGTCGCGCTTTAGTGACGAATTCCAGATGTTGAGCGAAATAGGTGAGGATACGATTTATGTTGATGAACAGCAGAAAATTGCAGTCAACAAAGAAGTAATAGATGACGAAAGATTGGCTGCAACAAGCGTCGATAAAACCAAGCTGAAAGAATACAAAGCTATCGAAGTCGGAAATATTTTCCCACTTGAAAGTAAATATACCGATGCGCTTGGTGTGTACTACGTTGATGCAGACGGTGAACAGCAGAAAATTATCGCCGGATGCTACGGTATCGGTGTTAGCCGGTTGGTTGGAGCACTAGCCGAGCACTTTTCTGATGAACGTGGGCTGGTCTGGCCAGAAAATATTGCACCGGCCAAAGTCTACCTCGCAAGACTCGGAAATATACCTTCTGTGATATCAACGGCTGATGAATTATATAATCGCTTGACTGCTGCCGGCATTACGGTACTATATGATGACCGCGATGCTCGCCCCGGCGAAAAGTTTGCGGATGCAGACCTTATGGGAATCCCATATCGTGTGGTGGTGAGCGAGAGGACGATTCAGGCAGGCACGCACGAACTTAAGAAGCGCACAGAAGCCGAGACAAAAGTGCTACCAGCCAATCAAATCGTCGAAACATTAAGTAAGTAATTTTGCTATAATTACAAGTAAATCCAAGAGCCCGTGATTTACCGAGAAAGGAGCCTTTTATGAAGAAACAATTTTACCTTACCAAAGAAGGTATTGCAGAACTGGAGGCTGAGCACAAGGAGCTTGTTGAGCAGCGTGGACCGATCGCGGAACGTATCAAGACAGCCCGCGAATTTGGTGATTTGAGTGAAAATGCAGAATACAGTTCAGCACGCCAAGAGCAGGAACGCGTCGAAGGCCGCATCTCGGAAATCGAAAATATCCTACAAAACGTAGAGGTCATAAAAAAACCAAAGGGTGATAGTAAGGTACAGTTGGGCTCGAGTGTAAAACTCAAGAGCGAAGGCGGTAAGACTAAGGAATTCCAGGTCGTCGGTACAGTAGAGGCCGATCCGCTAAATGGCAAGATTTCTGACGAGTCTCCCATTGGCAAGGCGTTGCTTGGCAAAAAGGAAGGCGAAGAAGTCGAGATAAAAACACCTGCAGAAACATGTACGTACAAAATCGTAGATATCAGCTGATTTGACAAAAATATAAATCGTTATACCATATAAATATAATACCTATGTGTAGTTGCGTATTCTCATCAGTCATAAAGACGAAGCTTTGGTCGTAGGCGCCCAGAGCTCAATTCTATTACGTCAAAAAACTCCCGGGCCTTACGACGAAACCCCCTGGGAGTTTTTTGTTTGACGAGTAGAAAGTATAAATGTATGGAAAAATTGAGACTATCAAGCCAACAAGAGTTGCTCTCTGGGTTGGGAGGTCTGGGAGCGATACCACTCTCATTGCAACACGATTGGCAGATACGCCGCGCAATGACGACGGCGGTGCAGTGTGATGATGTTCGCGTCGGAGAAATTACCAAGGAATTACAGCACCAAGAGGACATGACGTTGTTGCACGCAGTACCGCTTCAACGGCCTTTCTGCATGCCACCCGCGGTTGTGGGCGCGGACATGGGAGATCTGGGGGCGGATAATGCCACCATGCGTGCATTCGCATTTGATGCCTTTGAAGTGCTCAGTGAGTACTTTGGTCATGAAGCATGGGGCGGATGGGGTATTGTGCCTTACTTTGCTGAACACGATGATACGCGCGGTTCATTTTATCTCGGCGTATTTGTTGAAACAGTGGTAGAATAGGAAACAAGTATGGCAAACCTAAAAGAACTCAGAGACGAGCGTCTCCGCAAGCTCGAAGCGCTTAAAGAGCTCGGTATCAATCCATACCCGGCGGAAGCGAGGCGTACCAGTACGGCGGGTGAAATAATAGAGAAGTTCGACGAACTCGAAGGTAGTGATGTGACGCTTGCCGGACGGATTGCCAGTACGCGCAAATTCGGTCGTATTGCGTTTTTTGTTTTGCGCGACGCCAGCGGCCAGATCCAGCTGTTTTTGAAACACGATGTTATGCAACCGCTGGATGCAACCAAGAGCCAAGTCGGTTTTGAACACATAAACCTACTGGATCCGGGTGATTTCATCGAAGCTACCGGCAAAGTCATCAAGACGCAGACCGGCGAAATTTCGCTTGAGGTTACGAGTCTTCGCGTACTCACCAAGTCCCTACGACCTATGCCAACGCAGCAGGACGGCTTCACGAACAAAGAAGAGCGCATGCGCCGCCGTTACGTGGATATGAACGTCAATCCGGACGTACGTGAACGTTTCGTCCGTCGCAGCCGATTCTGGCAAGCGACGCGTGATTTCCTGAACGAGCGTGGCTTTGTAGAGGTGAACACACCCGTATTGGAGCACACCACTGGCGGTGCCGACGCCAACCCGTTCGTCACGCACATGGACGCACTGGATCAGGATTTCTACCTGCGCATCAGTCACGAGCTGCCGCTCAAGCGTCTGCTAGGTGCCGGCTTCGAAAAGGTCTATGACATCGGCCCGCGCTTCCGAAATGAGAATTACTCTGACGAGCATCTGCCGGAGCATGTCGCTATGGAGTGGTACTGGGCATACGCCGATTGGCGAGATGGTATGAAATTTATGACAGACATGTACCGCCGTGTGCTGCAAACTACCTTTGGAACGCTGCGGTTCAGGCTCGGTAAATTCGATATCGATCTTGAGCAGGAGTGGGAGGAGTGGGACTATGTGGAGACTATTAAAAATCGCTACAATATCGATCCCCTTAATTGTACGATTGATGAAGTTAAGAAAGCGCTGGCAGACAATAAGCTCGAGGTAGAGCAGACTGAAAACATCGCTCGCGGTATCGACAAGCTTTGGAAGAACATCCGCAAAGACGTCGCTGGTCCTGTGTGGCTTGTGAATACGCCGCTATTTATTAGTCCGCTCTCCAAGGCCAATCCTGACCGACCAGATACGGTACAACGCTTTCAGCCGGTGATTGCCGGCTCAGAGCTCGGCAATGGCTTCTCGGAGCTGAATGACCCAATTGAGCAGCTCAATCGCTTCGTTGAGCAGCAGCAAATGCGCGATGCTGGTGATGACGAAGCCATGATGCTGGATATCGATTTCGTAGAAATGCTTGAGTATGGGATGCCGCCAGCCTGTGGTTGGGGCTATTCAGAGCGTGTGTTCTGGGTGTTCGAAGGTGTGACAGCCCGCGAAGGCGTACCGTTCCCGCAGTTGCGCGCTGAGGTGGATGAGGTTACAAAAGCTATTTACCCAGATATCAAGCTGTAAAGTTCGGCACAACACCTGAAAGATGGTGAAAGTAAAATCCGTGTCAGAGGCAGACGAACCATTCAAAGATTTATACATAAAATTGTATTATCAGCTATTTTCCATTATAATAAATATATGGAAAGAGTTGTGGCTGCTGAGGCGCGAGAACGGGTACATGTACGAATAGCCGACAACGCTGTTGTGTATGCGTCAAGATTCTGTTTAGAGAATTGCGGTTTTGCAGGTCAGGCAAGTGATATGGTTGCGGTAGTCACAGCCGTAGAAGCAGACACGCTTGTGTCTGTTGACCAACGCCCTGGTGAGACACTACCGAGAACAAGGCTGGCATGCAACCAACCAGCACCAGAGATAGCCATGGTCTGTGATGGTCCTCGTCCGCAATTTTGGATAGCAGGTAAGTTGGTCTGTCGGGGAACGGCAAGGTGCGGTGCTATAGGTAATGAGTAAACTGCCTGCGACAGGTTGATAACGCCTAATCTGCAATGATATCCAGATTGTACTTTTTGGTGACGTGGTCTTTATTAATGCCATTTGTGAGATTCGTGTAACCCAGAGAGTGCATAATATTCATTGATGCGTTGGAGCGCGCTCCGGACACACAGTAGAGAATTATCTCAGTATTTTTGTCGACATCCTTCAGTTGTGGCGCCCCAGCCAGTAAGTCGGCAGGCGGCATATTCAGTGCGCCGGCAACGTGACCGCTGGCGTATTCATCTGGTTCGCGTACGTCAATGATAAGCCTGACCATATGTATAGTATACGACCTTTTGCTATACTGTTGAGCAATATGACCACTCCAGAAGGCATGCCGAACGGCGAAAGTTTACCGCAGCAACCGCCGGAATTGGCTGTAGACGTAGACCGGTATTGGCGAGTGCAGGCGAATTTGCAGCGCTTTATGGAAGTTGCGGATATTCGGATTGAAGGTAGTGAGGTATTGAGCAGTCTCAATGAAGCTGCATCGGAACAGGGTGCTATCGTGGCACCGACCCACAGCAGCTGGCTGGACATCATTGCACTAGGAGTAGCAAATACCGAACGACCGCTGCGATTTATGGGCAAGCAGGAGCTGTGGAAGCTGCCGTACATTGGTAAACTAGCTCGAGACGTGGGTGCTTATTCGGTTGACAGGACTGATGAAGACTCACGACGTAGCGCGCTGGAAACCTCAGTCAGCCTAATAGAACAAGGTGAATGGGTCGTCATGTACCCAGAAGGTACGCGCAATAAATCCCACGATCGACGTAGTCTTGGCAAGCTGAAGACCGGTGTGGCGCGGGTGGCGCTGCAAGCCTCAGGCAACACGTTCGTCGTGCCTGTCGGCCTCGGTTATCGTCGTGGTATGGTTAGGCGTAGAGCCGGCTTGTTCCATGCCGGCGTAGTCATCGGCGAGCCGCTGGAAATAGAACAGGCTGATAGTACGGAGGATAGGGTGCGGGACTTGACCGACCACTTAGATATCACACTCAGCAAGCTCAAAAACCAGGCGGTTGATCTGGCTGAGTCGTAGCAGTCGTCAAGCACGAGCAATTTTCTTTTTACGGCTCCCGCTGTATCATCGGGATTTATGAGTGCAGAAGAAAGGAACCTGTTCTTTGATATTGTCGGCCCCGAATTCACGTCAGATGAATTGGAGCGGCTCGCCAAAGAGGCAGGCATGAATTCCTACTATACGGAGCCCGTTGATCCCACCAGGGAACAGTTACTGGAATTTTTCCACGCCATGCTGGAAGAATACGCTACCGATGAGTTTACTCATCTCTGGAGCTTGCTGCACGCACGGATGGGTGATTTGATAATCCCGCAGCTATCCGTAGGCTTTGGTGAAAAACTGATGGTTGATCACGCAGAAGTATTCGTTGTCGGAAGCGGTGCGGGACTTGTGTGTACTGACGGAAAGGTGTTTGGAGACTTTGCCGGCTTTGTACCGGAAGACTCGTTTTATGTCGATTGTTATAGTGACGATGAGCCACGGCTTGCAGCAACTGGTGACCTTGGCCTGTATGTCGTGCTCTGTGGTGCAAGCATTGAACTGGTGGACGGTACAAGGGAGCCTCTAGGAAATACGCTTGTTTCACTCAGTAATGGCACGCCCCAGCTGAACAGAGTGGTCACCTTCGATTAGGATAAAAGCGCATACCTAACTATTTGATCAAGTTTTTGACCGTGCCCGCGAGATCGGTCGGTAGGACCAATACAGTCTTTTGGCTTGGTTCAACAGAAATCTTCTCCAGCGTTTGCAGGGTGCGAATGGCGACGCCGCCCGGAATACGGCTGAGCATGGCGGCGGCTTCGGCGACCTGCTGGGCTGCGGCCTTTTCTCCCTCCGCGTTGATAATGACAGCGCGGCGTTCACGCTCGGCTTCGGCCTGCTTGGCCATGGCTCGCTTCATGTCCTGAGGTAGCTCGATGTTCTGGAGTTTGATGTTCTCGACGTCGATACCCCATTTGTCGGTTTCAGAATCTACGATTTGTTTGATCTGGGTACTTATTTCTTCACGTTTGCCGAGCAACTCATCCATTTCGACATTCCCGACGACATCACGCAAGGCAGCCTGGGAAAATTGGCTGGTCGCGTATGCGTAGTTGGTTGTCTCCAATACGGCTTTGGCTGGATCGATTACGCGGAAATAGACGACTGCATCGACACCGATGGTGACGTTATCTTTGGTAATGACTTCTTGTTTTGGTACGTCAACCGGAGTTGACCTGACATCAACTTTGCGCATAGTCTGCAATATCGGAATGATGATATTGAGTCCAGGCGAACGCGTGCTCGTGTACTTGCCGAGCGTAAAGACGATCCCACGCTCAAACTGGTTGATTATCCTGATGCCAGACGCCAGCACGAAAACTATGATAATGAACAGTAAAAACAGTAATCCTTCCATCGAACGGTCCTCCTTACATCATGTATAGCTATATTGTATCAGAGACTTATGGCTTACAGAGGCCGGCATATTGTGAAATGAAAAATGTCAAAAGTGAAATAAAGATGGTACACTTTCCAGTATGGCAACAACTACAAAGAAACCTACGTCGAAGGCAAAGACAAAAACCACAAAAGCAAAATCACCAACTAAGAAAACCGTAGCAAAGAAGGCTGTGCCCAAAAAATCAACGGCCGCTAGAACGGCTGCTCCAAAGGCGACAGCAAAGGCTGTATCAGCCCGCACAACAAGCCCTTTCAAGCGAATAGGTGTGACACTCCATTCACTCCGCAGCCTGAACATGGCAGCTGCGGGTCTGTTTGTGCTGCTGGCTCTTGTGGCGGGTTATTTTATGAATACTACCAGCTATTCGCTAACGCTTGGCCACTTGGCGCAAGACGACTTGGCGAGCAGGACCCACACTGTTTTTGCGCCTGCGATACAGTCTGTGTATGACGTCGAAGCACGCTGGCTCGTGGTAGCGGTCTTGCTGCTTTCTGCCATACTGCCTGTTCTGTATCTGACCAGGCTAAAGGATCGCTACGCACAGTACGTGAATACTACCCGTATGCTCCCATTCCGCTGGATAGATCTGGCGGTGACAGGCGCACTGATGACGGAAATTGCTGCACTGTTGAGCGGCGTAAGTGATGTACCGACCCTCAAGCTTATTGCTGGCGTCGTCGTCGTAGCGGCGGTACTTGGCCTGATTGCCGAGAGACAAAATAATGCCGTGGCCAAGCCGGTGCGCAGCGCATACATCACGGGGATCGTTACTGCCGTATTGCCATGGCTTCTGATAGCCGCCTATGCTGTCGCGACGGTTGTGTACGGAATGGTACGCTCCCCATGGTACGTATATGCCTTGTATGCCGCACTTCTGGCCGGTCTTGCTTTACAGGCACGCAACCAGCGTATGTCACTGCGGGGCGCAAACTACTTGGTAGTTGAGCGCAACTATGTCGCTATCAGCATTTTGACGAAAGCGGCTTTCGCGATTATCCTCATTGCAGGTTTGGCTAAATAGAGCTATCGGTGGGAGGGCCCAGCATGAACCAGTCAAACGCCACGAGCATCATATTTGACTTGGATGGCACACTCGCCGACAGCATGAGTATCGGCTTAGATATCTTGAACGAGATGTACCTCGTTGATCGTGTAATTACACGTGAGGACTATGAACGTACCAAAAACCTGACAATCAAAGCAATTTTCAAAGAATTTGGTGTGCCGTTGTGGCGCGCCCCTCAAATGGCTGTGCGGGCCCGGACGGAAATAACTAAGCGGATAGACGAGATACCTTTTTTTGAAGGCATGGATGATACTATTAAGGCCTTGGCCAAGAAGCATCGGCTGTTTGTCATGAGCTCCAATAGTCTGGTCAACGTTCAGAAATTCCTAGAACTACATAATGTCCGCGAGCCTTTCGAACAAATATATGGCGGTGCCGGCATCTTTGGCAAAGCAAAAGTCCTGAACCGAGTCGTCAGGCAGCACGGATTGGATAAGGCCAAAACGTATTATGTCGGCGATGAGGTCCGCGACGTGATTGCAGCCAAAAAAGCCGGTCTACGGCCTATTTCAGTAACGTGGGGCTTTAATGGGGAAGAGATTTTGGCGGCGCAGCACCCCGAGCATATCGTTCGCACTCCTGCCGAACTGAAAAATCTCTTTGTCAAGGAGTAATAATGAGGCTACACCGTTTCTTTGTTCGTGCTACCGAACTGCGACATGATTTCTGGCTGCACGACGAGAAGTTGTTGCATCAATGGAACCACGTGCTGCGCTTCAAACCGGGCCAGCAAGTCGTATTGTTTGATGGTGTAGCGCACGACAAGCTGTATAAGATTGATGAGATAAAGAGAGACGAAGCGCACCTGGTGCATGTCACGGATTTTGAGCGCAAAGAGCCGAAGCGGAACGTATACCTTCTCTGGTCTTTACTTAAAAAGGACAAAAATGACTGGATACTGCAAAAGGGTACGGAAATCGGTGTAAGTCACTTTTTGCCGCTATTGGCCGACCGTTCAGAAAGAACGGGCTTTGATCAGGAGCGCGCGGAAAAGATTGTCATTGAAGCGGTTGAACAATGTGGTCGCAGCGATATACCGACAGTCCGGGAGCCGATGCGCGTAGAAACGGCTATCGAGCAGCTCCATGACAAGGCGGTACTATACATATGCGAGCAAGACGGCGAAGACAGACTGGCAGAGAGTGTCAACGCCACAGGTGTCTTAGTAGGTCCTGAGGGCGGTTGGTCAGACGCTGAAAAAGCGCTATTTGTAGAGAAAAGCATCAAACACCTGAATCTCCATGATTTCACGCTCCGGGCCGAAACTGCCGCCGTTGTAGCAAGCTCGCTCGTACTGAAGTAATATACAACGGTAGGACATTGATAAAATACAAAAACTATGCTAGAATAAAACAGTATAGTAATGTAAACAAACATATGTCAATTCAAGATATCCCCACACCAGAAAAGCACGACACTGAGGCACCAGCGCTTGGTTTGAGCTTCGTTGACCACGTGTTTATTCCTTTGAATGAACATGGCACGTTGCCAAGAGTTGAGGGTGAGTACCACAGAAAAGCGATTAAGGATTTGGCACACTCGGCTTTGTTGATAGCAAGGTTGCAGCATCGTAATGAAGTGCTCGAAAAACAACTGCATACCGATGCACTTACCGGCATCGCAAACAGGCTTGCCTTTGCCCAAGAGCTCGTAAGACGAACCGGTGAGGCGCGCGAGGAAGGCGACTTCGCGCTGATGTTTATCGACCTGGACAAATTCAAGCAGGCAAACGATACGCTCGGTCACGAGAAAGGCGATGAGCTATTGGTCGAAGTGGCGAACAAGCTGCAGATAAATCTACGCGAAGGAGAAAGCCTTGCACGGCTTGGAGGCGATGAGTTTGTTGCGATCGTAAACCCAAAAAACGCCGGAAACAGCCGACGTAACAAAAACTTGAATCCCGAGGAAGTTATTGAAGGTCTGACAAACCGTCTGTCGGACGAAGTAAGCGCGGCAGCAGAGCAAGTTGGCGCACCATTCGTGGGTGCAAGTATCGGTGTAGCATACTTCAGACCAGGTGAAACACCTGAAGAGCTTTTGCATCGGGCGGACCAGGAAATGTACCGGGTCAAGCAAGAAAAAGGTGCCAGCCGGTAACCGGCCAGCACGAACGTTACGGTATGCGCGTATAAATTACCTGTGACCGGATTTCCGAACACGGTATACGAGAAAGGCAATCAGAGCGGCCAGAATCGTCAATGGTATCAGAGCAAGCGAACTGTGTTGACTTCCTGCAGTAGCGGCTTGCTCTCCGGGCTTGGGACGGGTTACGGATGTAGGGGTTGATGGTTCGGACGTATTTCCTATGCTGCTGCGGTAGCCGTCAGCCACGTCCTCAAGTCTGACCGTATCGCCGCATCTCGTGGACTTTATGAAGTAGTGTTTCCAGCGCGTAGCTCGGATGGTATCGTTGGCGGTCATATTGGAGAAGCGTACCTGGGATGGTTGCAGGTCTGAACAGCTTTTGGTAGTGCCGATATACTTCTCATGAAACGTAACCGGACTGTGTAACTTGCCAAATGTAACCGGTGCATAGATCCGGCCAATGCGGGTCGTTGTGCCCGAGTGCATGTCAGTGATGCTGGCTCCCCATAGGCGGTCTCCAGTCGATGCGTCCCGGTCAATATATATTGTGAAACGGTAGGTTGTCCCAACTTGCCAATCAAAGGGCAGTCGCACGCTATAGCCGGTTCCTTCGCCGTCAAAAGGGATGCCAATGCCGCCGCTCTCGGCAATACCCGTCGTGGCGTTCCATATACTGAAGATTGCCATCTTGCCGAGCGGTCGCGCACCATCATACCCGTTGGTCTGCAGCCCGCCGTATATATTCGTACCGTTAGAGAATCTGGCGTTGTTTGCATAGTAGTAACCATGACTGCCGCCCTCCCACTTCTCGGGGGTAATATCTACAGACAGGCTGTTGTAGCCGGCTTTATCATTGAGGCCGAACCATTCCGTATCCTCGATGTGACCATTCATATCCAGGGCTTGGACTCGTAAAGGGCTCGCTAAAAGGGTAAGTAAAAGCAGTAAGGAGATATATTTCTTCACATTCGTGGGCTTCATTATAGCGTAGCTGATACAATGTAGGGATGAATTATTGGAGGGAGCGGTCGCAGCCGTATAAACCTGGTCAGAAAACGCCATTCAAGGTGTCGCGTAGTAAAATAGAGCTGTACAAGCAGTGTCCACGCTGTTTTTGGCTGGATGTGCGGCTAAAGATCAAGCGACCGAGCAGTCCGCCGTTTAACATCAACAAAGCGATTGATGAACTGCTGAAGAAAGAGTTCGATAGCTATCGACTAAAGGGTGAACCTCACCCGATGATGGCGGATTTCGGCGTCCGTGCGGTGCCGTTTTCGCATGACCATCTGGACAAATGGCGAGAGAACTTCGTCGGTGTGACGACAATTCATGAACCGACGAACCTGCATGTCTTTGGCGCGGTCGACGATATCTGGAGAAATGATGCGGGCGAGTTGATCGTGGTGGATTACAAGGCGACGGCCAAGGACCGCGATGTGGGCATCGACTCCGACTGGCAAATCAGCTATAAACGTCAGATGGAAGTGTACCAGTGGTTGCTGCGCCAAAACGGCTTCACGGTGCAAGATACGGGCTACTTCGTCTATACGAACGGCCGGTTTGACCTGGATGGGTTTTATGACAAAGTGGAATTCAAGACCAAAATCATTCCATATACCGGCGATGACAGTTGGGTCGAGCCGACCTTGGTAGAAATGAAAGATTGCATGGAAGGCGACATGCCGGCCGTCGGCACCGCAGCCATGGGCGGCCCGTGTGATTATTGCCAATACGCTCGCCAGCGTACTGAACTTACGCTCAAAGCTGTGCGGGCAAAAAAACGGCCAGGCTTACTTTAAGTAAATATACTTCCTCGGGTATAATGAAAGCATGCTAGATATTCAGTTTATTCGGGAAAATCCGGAACTCGTACGTGAGAAGTCAAAACAAAAAGGCTATGATGTCGACGTCCAGCAATTACTGGGTTTTGATACCAAGCGTCGCGAAATGCAGCAACAAGTAGATGAACTACGCCGCCAGCGTAACGAAATTGCCGATAGCATGAAAGGTGGCAAACCGTCTGACGAGCTCATCGCGAAAGGCCGTGAGATAAAGGATAAACTTGCCGACCTGGAGCATCAGTTCGCTTCAATTGACAGGGAGTTTATTGAACTGCTGAGAGCGGTGCCAAATATGCCGCTAGAAGATGTTCCTGTAGGCAAAACGGAAGACGAAAACGTCGTTATCAGAACGGTCGGAGAGCCAACAAAGTTTGGATTCGAGGCTAAAAACCATGCGGAAATAGCCGAATCTAAAGGCTGGTTGGACAAGGAGCGCGCGACAAAGATAGCAGGGGCTCGTTTTGTATACACAAAAGGTGATTTAGTACGGCTGGAGTTTGCTCTCTGGCAGTATGGTATGAGCGTACTCAGCGATGAACAGATCTTACGGCAAATTATTGCCGAGAATAACCTCATGGTGAGCTCCAAGCCATTTACGCCGGTACTCCCGCCAGCCGTGGCCAAAAAAGCGGTCTTTGAAGCGACAGGGCGCTTGAACAGAGAAGAACAGACGTACAAGTTCGAAGACGAAGACCTCTGGATGAACGCAAGTGCCGAGCACACGATTTCGCCAATGTATCTGGATGAGATTTTGCCCGAAAATGAACTGCCGATTCGTTATGTAGGTTACACGACTGCTTTTCGCAAGGAAGCTGGTACATATGGCAAGGATACCGAAGGAATTTTTCGCCTCCATCAGTTTAACAAGCTGGAGATGGAAAGCTTCTGTACGGCCGAAACTTCACTGCAGGAGCATCTGTTCATGGTTGCTATCCAGGAATACCTGATGCAACAGCTCGGCTTGCCGTACCACGTGCTTGAAAAGTGTACGGCAGATATCGGTAGGCCAAATGCTAAAGGGGTGGATATTGAAGTATGGTTGCCGAGTCAGCAGACGTATCGGGAAACCCATACCGCCGATTACATTACCGACTACCAAGCGCGCGCTATGAAGACACGTGTTCGCAGGACTGATGGTTCTATCGAGTTGGCGCATACAAACGATGCGACGGTTTTTTCACAGCGGCCATTAATTGCAATTATCGAAAATTTCCAGACACCCGAAGGCGATGTGATTATTCCGGAAGTGCTCAGGCCATACATGGGCGGTCGAGAAAAAATCTAGTAAACAAAGGGGGTACACATGATAGAAAGACTGGATATTACTGGCGTTCACATGACTGTTGACAAAAAATTGCACGATTATGTGGTCAAGAAAATTGGCAAACTTGACAAATACCTGCCACGCCACGCCCGCAAGAGCGTACACGCGGAGGTGTTCTTGAAAGAGCAGATGATCAAAAAGAAGAAAGAATGTATTGCCGAAGTAACGATTCGCTTGCCGAAGGGAAATGTCACGGCGAAGGAGTCCACCATGAACATTTTTGCGGCCGTGGATATCGTTGAGGCTAAGCTCAAGAACCAAATAAAGAAATACAAAGACGCCCACAGTACCCTGCGATTGCATCGTCGCGTCATGCGCCGTCTGCGCCGCGCACCGCAAGATGCCTGAAATCAGGCAATTGTCAAAAATACGTTTAGCCTGAAGTACCTCTATGCGGTACAATAGTTCCATTGTTGTAATGACCTGAAATCCGTTAGAGGGAGGCAAGAGTGAAGAAAGTCTTTAAGCGCGTCCTGGGTGATCCCCAAATCCGAACACTAAAAAGACTCAAAAAACGTGTACGTGATATAAACGCGCTATCTGATAAGTACAAAAAGATGTCGGACAAAAAACTGAAAGAGCAAACCGACAAGCTCAAGAAGCGCCTGGACAAGGAGTCGCTTGACGCAATTTTGCCAGACGCGTTTGCCGTGGTTCGCGAAGCCGCTACCAGGACACTTGGTCAGCGACATTTTGATGTTCAGCTTATCGGTGGAATGGCGCTTCATGAAGGCAACGTGGCGGAAATGAAGACCGGAGAAGGCAAGACGCTTGTCGCCACCGCACCCGTATATCTGAATGCCTTGACTGGCAAAGGTGTGCACGTCGTGACCGTCAACGATTACCTGGCGCAACGTGATGCAGGCTGGATGGGCCAAGTGTATGATTTTCTCGGTTTGAGCGTAGGGGTCATTATCCCTGAGCACTCTTTTATTTACGACGCCAAATTCGTGAACAAGGACCACGACGATCCACGTATGCGTCACCTCAAGCCATGTACCCGCCAAGAAGCATATGCGGCCGATATCACCTATGGTACCAACAACGAATATGGTTTCGATTATCTGCGCGACAATATGGTCCGCGAAGAAGACCAGCTGCGGCAACGTGAGCTGCATTATGCGATTGTGGACGAAGTCGACTCTATCCTTATCGATGAGGCGCGGACACCGTTGATTATTTCTGCGCCAAGCGTGACGAGCGGTAGTTCATACGGCCAGTTTTCCAAGGTTGTACGTAACCTGAAAAGGGACGAACATTATGAAGTTGACGAAAAGCGTAAAGCTGTCGTGTTGACTGACGATGGAGTTGATAAAGTCGAAAAAATTCTCGGTATCAAAAACCTGTACGGCGTAGAAAATATCCGTACGATTTACCACCTGGAGCAAGCACTGAAGGCACAAGCGCTCTTCAAGCGAGATAAAGATTACGTTGTGACTAAAGACGGCGAAGTCGTTATTGTCGACGAATTCACGGGCCGTCTGTTGGCTGGCCGCCGCTACAACGAAGGGCTACATCAAGCGATTGAAGCAAAAGAAGGCGTTGAGGTGCAGGAAGAATCCATGACACTCGCAACTATTTCGTTCCAAAACTACTTCCGTTTGTACGAAAAGTTGGCTGGGATGACGGGTACGGCAGCGACCGAAGCCGAGGAGTTTCATCAGATTTACAAACTCGATGTGATAGAGATTCCATCTAACCGCCCGGTTATTCGTGATGACAAACCAGACAGGATTTATCGTACGGAAGCAGGCAAGTTCAAGGCCATCGCCCGGGAAATCAAAGAACTTCATGAAAAAGGCCAGCCGGTACTGGTTGGTACGGCAACCATTGAGAAAAACGAAGTCCTGGACAAGCTGTTGACCAAGGAAAAGATTCCTCACCAAATGTTAAACGCCAAAAACAACGAGCGTGAAGCGTCTATCGTCGCGAAAGCGGGAGAGAAGGGTGCCGTTACGCTTGCAACCAACATTGCTGGACGTGGTACGGATATTGTACTTGGCAAAGGGGTCAAGGAGCTTGGTGGACTACATGTCATTGGTACCGATCGGAATGAGTCCCGTCGTGTCGACAACCAGCTGCGTGGACGCTCCGGACGCCAGGGTGACCCAGGCTCCAGCCAGTTCTTTGTCAGCACCGAGGACGATCTCATGCGTATCTTTGGCGGAGAGCGTATTGCTGGCATCATGAGCCGTCTGGGCGTGGATGACGACATGCCGATCGAGAACCGTGTCATCAGCAAGTCCCTTGAAGGTGCACAGAAAAAAGTCGAGGGCTACAACTTTGATGCACGCAAAAACGTTGTCCAGTATGACGATGTTATGAACCGTCATCGCAAGGCAACATATGCTATGCGCCGTGAAATTTTGACACAAGCAGAAATCCAGAAGCGCATCAAGCTATTCATCGAAGAAGAGGCCAAGGAGCTTGCTCGCTCACCGCAGCTTCTGAGCGAAGACTTCGAGATGTTTGTCACAGAAGTGTTTCCATTTGACGAAAACACGCTGGATAGATTATTCGACGCCGAGTCAGACAAATTCGGCGAGACGTTACTACAGGAGGCACTGGAGCTTTATGAGGCCAGAGAAGCCGCCTTTACTCCAGAGATTATGCGCAAAGTTGAGCGTGATATTTATCTACAGATACTTGATAACCTCTGGATGCAGCACCTGGAAAACATGGACCATTTGCGTGAAGGTATCCACTGGATTTCAGTTGGTCAGCGTGATCCGCTTGTCGAATATCGTCGTCAGGCACAGCGTATGTTCGAGGAAATGCAGTTGACGCTGCGGCATGACGTAGTGCGTACATTATTCCATGCGGAACCGGTTGACCTAAGCCGTACGGTTGAGACTGAGCTAACCAAAGCAGCCCGACAGTCAGTTGACAATGCCGACAAGATTACCGAAGGTGAGGAATTTCATGAGACTGATTTCATACCACAAAAAGTTGAAGCTGAAACTAAAAAGCAAGCCTCTGTAAAGCGCAAAAAAGCCCGCAAGCAAGAACGTCAACGCAAAGCAAAAGCTAAAAGCCGAAAGCGCAAGTAAACAGGTCCTATGAAGCACACGACCCACGAAGTGTCTCTAAAAAATGGCGCCAAAGGCCTGTTTGTCCATGTACCGGACGCTACCGTCATGACTTTTGAGATCAACTTCCGTGCCGGTGAATACTTGGTGGAGCAGGAGAAATGGGAAACGCCGCACCTTATGGAACACGTATTGCTGGGCGCGAACGAGCTCCTGCCAAAAGCTCGTCTCTTTCAGGCGGAGTTCGAAAAAAACGGTGCTTACAGCAATGCCAGTACCGGCAGTTACGATATTACGTATGAAGCAGAGTGTGCGGATTTCGAGTGGGATCGGATTGTTGACCTGCTACTCATTGCCATTACCAAGCCGTTGTTTTTGGAGGAAGAATTCCGGGCGGAATTTGGCAACGTCCGCGAAGAACTCAGTGCCCGGTCGAACAGCCATTTCCGCCACTTGAGTCTCGCGCTGCGCCAGGCCTATGGCTTCAAAGTCATGACCGACCAGGAACGTCTGCGGCTGATGGACAATGTAAACTTGCACGATATTCGAGCACATTATTTGAACACGCATACCGCCAAGAATTTACGCTTTGTCATCGGTGGGAATCTGCCTGCTGAGCGCCGGAAAGTCATAAAATCACTCATTGAAAATATTGAACTTCCTGATGGCGAAGAGCGGTTGGAACTGCCGCACGAAAATCCAATCACGCTCAAAAAGCCGCTGTACATTGCCAACGATACGATTGAGAACGTGTACTTCTATATCGACACGTTCATGCGCCGCCGCATGGAGGAGTCCGAAACTGACGCGCTGAGCCTTATTAACACAATGCTCACAGAGACATTATATTCACGGATTTTGGGAACCGCCCGTGAACGGGGCCTGGTGTACGGCATGAGCTCGGGATATGGCCAGACAAAAGACAGCAGCAATTGGTGGTTCGGCGCCCAAGTCATGCCAAAGAACGCACCTGCGCTTTTCAAAATTATCGAAAATGAGCTCCAAGCGGTTTTTGAAGGCAACATTATTGACCAAGATGTGGTAAGTGCCAAACAATACGCGCTTGGGCGATACCAGCGTAGCGGCCAGACAGTCGGTGGAACCGTGAGCGGCTACAGTAACCGCTACTTCTTTGACGAAACGGTGGAGGATTATTACAAAATACCCGAACGAATCGAAGCCGTATCAAAAGAACGCATCATTGAAATTAGCCGGGCGCTCTTCACCGAAAACATCAGCGGTATGGGTGCGCTGGGTAGTTGTGGTGAGGAATTTGTGCACGACCTGCACGAGCAAATCAAACCTCTCTGGAAACAAGTATAATACCCGTATGGATGAGCTGCTAAAACAAGCCGATACATTACGGGGCGAAGTCCATGCCGCAATGAAGAAGCTAGCAATACGGGAGCTTTCCGACGAGCTCAGAAGTTTGCAGGCACGTGCCGCCGAGCCGAGCTTTTGGAGTGATAGTACGGCCGCCCAGGAAACGATGAAGCACATTGCCAAACTTGAAGCACGGACCCAGCCATGGATTGAACTTGAGCAGGTGATACTTGATTCTATCGAACTCTTAGGGCTTGGAGATAAAAGCCTGGAGGAAGACATCTCTAGGCAGCTCAAGCATGCCCGGACCCGACTTGGTGCCCTTAAGCAGCAGCTCAAATTTTCCGGTCAGTTCGACGACTATGACGCAATTGTCAGTATTCATGCCGGCGCAGGTGGTACGGATGCCCAGGATTGGGCCCAGATGCTCATGCGTATGTATGTGCGTTGGGCAGAGAGCAAGGGGTACGACGTCAAGACTGTCGATGAATCGGCCGGCGAAGAAGCCGGTATCAAAAGCGTGACACTGGAGATTGCCGGCGATTTCATCTTCGGGAAGCTGAAAGGCGAGCATGGCGTGCACCGGCTTGTACGTCTGAGTCCGTTCAATGCCGATAACCTGCGGCAAACCAGTTTTGTAAAAGTTGAGGTGCTACCCAAAATCGCCAAACCGGAGGATGTCGTAATTGACGAAAAGGATCTCAAGATTGATGTGTACCGTAGCGGCGGCCATGGCGGCCAGAGCGTAAATACGACCGATAGCGCTGTGCGCGTGACACATACGCCGACAGGGATTGTCGTAGCTATCCAGAACGAACGTTCGCAGTTACAAAACAAAGAAACGGCGCTGACTATCTTGCGGTCTAAACTCGCACAACTTCAGTATGAGCAGCACCTGGAAAATCTGGCTGAATTAAAGGGTCCTAACGAACAGGCAGCGTGGGGCAACCAGATACGCAGCTATGTCCTACATCCGTATAAGCAAGTCAAAGACGTACGCACACGACACGAGACCTCAGATCCCGATGCGGTGCTGGATGGTCGGGCTCTCGACGAGTTCATCAACGCTTATCTTGAAAGCATGCTAAGCTAACGCTTACAGCTATTCAAGCATAAGGAGTTTTTTGGTATACTATTCCAGTAAATGATACTACTGGACAGGGTAACCAAAGTATATAACCGCAGCAATACGGCACTTGACCGGATTTCTCTGCACGTGCAACAGAAGGAATTCGTGATTATCATCGGTACCTCCGGTGCGGGTAAGTCGACGCTTTTGAAGCTTCTGACCAGAGAAGAGAAGCCGACCTCCGGCAAGATTGTCATTGGCGGACTTGATTACGACAAGCTCAAAGACAAGGATATCCCACTTTTGCGCCGCAAAATCGGCGTGGTATTCCAGGATTTCAAGCTACTGCCAAATAAAACGGTCTTTGAGAATGTGGCGTTTGCGCTAGAGATCGTCGGTTTTGGAAACCGTGAAATCAATCACACGGTACCGCGTGTACTTGATATCGTAGGGTTGAAGGGCAAGGAGCAGCGTATGCCGGCAGAACTGTCTGGCGGTGAGCGGCAACGTGTGGCGATTGCGCGCGCCATTGTGCGTCAGCCAAAAATCCTGATTGCCGACGAGCCGACTGGCAACCTCGACCCAAAGCACGCCTGGGATGTTATAAAGGTGCTGGAAAAGATCAATCGCTATGGCACGACCGTGTTGCTCACGACCCACAACCAGGAAATCGTCAACAAACTCAAGCGGCGCGTGGTTACGATACAGGGCGGGAGAGTCGTGAGTGACCGTGCAAACGCGGAGTACAACAAAGGATTGACTAAATAGACTCATGAATCACTGGCTGATTACTCAAATCCGGATTATCAAAACAGGCGCACAAAATTTTGTCCGCAATTTGACACTTGCTATCGCGGCCATTGCCGTTATGGTTATCACACTGACGATTATTTTGTTTTCGGTCATTGCAAACCAGACGTTCAGCAATACCATCCAGCAGATAACCGATAAAATTGATATTTCTGTCTATCTGAAAGACGACGTGGCGGCAGATGATACCCAGCGTATGAAGCTCATTAATGACCTTCGGGCCTTTGAAAACGTCCGTGAGGTGAATTTTGTATCAAAAGATGATGCGCTAGAAGCATACAAAGAAGCTAACAAAACCAACCCCGATCTTTTGGCGGCAATCTCTCAGACCGACAACCCTTTGCCGGCCAGTCTACAAGTCAAGCCGGTCGACCCGAACAGGATAGATGAAATCAAAACCTACCTGGAAAAGCCGGAAATCCAGGCACTGCAATCCGAAGAAACTTCATACTCAGGAGACCGCAAAGAAGCCATCGACAAGATTTCCCAAGCGACATCATTTTTGCAAAGGGCGGGTGTCGTCGGAATTATTATATTTACGGTTGTGTCGATCATGATTATTTTTAATACCATTCGCATGGCAATATTCAACCGTCGTGACGAGCTGCAGATTATGCGTTTACTTGGTGCGAGCACGTGGTTTATCCGGGGGCCATTTGTCGTAGAAACGGTCATGTATGGTGTTATTTCAGCAATGATCTCTGTGGTCATATGTAACACGTTATTTGTTGTGTCTTCATCGGCTTTCGAGGCGAGTAGCCTAGGGGTTTTGGACATAAATTATGCAGCCCGGTATTTCAAGGATAACTACTGGGTAATTTTGACTGCACAACTTGCTATTGGTATACTCATTGGTGCCGCATCGTCTGCCATTGCTACACGGCGATATCTCAAATTCAAGACATCGAAATAAACAGCTCAACTATTATTAAATCTTAATCAAGAAAAGGTTACATTACTTTAAGTATGCTGCGTGTATAAAACTATCTAACGTCGGAGAGGGTTGACCGGTTGGTTATCGACGTGTGTAAAATTAAGGTTTGGGTAACATTGCAATATATGGTAAAGCGTGATATATTTGATAGGACGAAAGTCAAACAAAAATTACAAAAAATGAAAAGCAAAATATCCTTCGGTCAGAGAATAATCGTCTTCGTGCTCGTTGCGGTGTTTGCGGCAGGGTTCGTCGCAACGCCATTTGCTTCTGCCGACAACATATCGAGCGAAATCAGTCGTTTGCAGCAGGAGAATGCTGAGTACGATGAGAAAGTTGCAGCCCTGGAAAACCAGGCTGTCGGCTATGAAGACGCGATCGAAAAACTTGCTGCAAAAATTGCTGCCTTGCAGGGCAAGATCGATGAAAACACTAGGCAGCAGGAACGCCTCAAGCGTGAAATTGCTGAGGCCGAAAAGGAGCTTCAAAAGCAAAAAGACCTATTAGGTGTAAATATTCGCACTATGTACCTAGAAGGTGACATATCGACGCTCGAAATGCTTGCATCTAGTAAAAATTTGAGTGATTTCGTCGACAAGGAACAATATAGAAACTCGGTACAGGATAAAATCAAAGTTACGCTCGAAAAGATTCAGGCCCTCAGATTGAAGCTGAAGTCCCAGAAAGATGCTGTTGACCTATTGTTAAATGAGCAGGTCGCCCAACAGAGCCAGTTGAACTCAAGTCGTCAGAAGCAGAACTCCATGTTGGCCTACAATCAGGCGCAACGTAACGAATTCAACCGGAAGACCGAGAAAAACCAACAACGCATTGAAGAGCTTATAGCTGCGCAGCGCCGTGCAAACTTTAGCCCTGACGGCGGTTACTACTTCTTGCGCTTCCCAGGTTCCGCACGGGAGTTCAACCCGGCAAACTACCCCTATGCGAACGCCGGCTTCGGCATGAGTCCCGGGCCTGGCTGCGTTGATAACGATGGCCCTGACCGATGGGGGTACTGTACTAGACAGTGCGTATCCTTTGCTGCTTGGGCAGTTGAAGCATCCGGCAGAGAAGCACCGATGTACTACGGGAATGCCCGTGACTGGGTCTCCGCAGCGTATGCCAGAGGCATACCGGTATACCGTACGCCACGTCCAGGCGATGTCGCTATCAGCACGTCGGGTTATTGGGGCCATGCTATGTACGTACAGAGCGTTTCTGGCGATAATTTCTATTCGCTGGAATACAATGGTGGGCTCAATGGACTGCCAAGCCACCAGACGAGAACTTGGAATTACTAAATATACGTTAGCCGCTGACTAGTTCATAAAAGCTCCGCGAAAAAAGCGGGGCTTTGTCTATGATTGCGGTATAATGGTTACGTCTGATTTTCATTTCTTTAGGGTTATAGGGAGTAGTATTTTGGCGCAGTCGACGAATATAAACAAAAGACCGCGTGGTGTATCTCGTGGCGTCGTAGTGTTGGTAGCAGCATTTTTCATATTTGCGCTTGGCGTTAGTGTGGGTAGGGGTAATATCACATTTGGTCAGAATCGACTTGGCAACGTGTCCAAGAACCTACCCAATAACTTAAACTATAGTGAGGTCGAGGAGCTGTACGATAGGTTGCGTCAAAACTTCGACGGACAGCTCAGCGAAGCGGAACTTATCCAAGGTCTCAAAGAAGGCCTTGTAAACGCGGCAGGTGATAAGTATACGCAATATCTCAGTCCCGAAGAAGCCAGGGAGTTTGACGAGGAACTGAATGGCACATTCAGTGGTGTCGGCGCTCGGCTGACAACCGATGAGAACGATATGGTAATGATTGAAACGCCATTGGCAGGGTACCCGGCCGAGAAAGCAGGCTTGCGAGCGCGTGATGTTATCGTAGAAATCAACGGTGAATCTGCCTATGACCTGAGTGTAAACGATGCGGTTGAGAAGATACGTGGTGAAGCTGGGACAAAAGTAAAGCTCAAGGTTATCCGTGACAGTAAGGAACAGCTGGATTTCGAAATCACACGGGCTACGATTACTATTCCGAGTGTTGAATCTAGAATCCTCGATGGCGATACCGGCTACATGCAGGTATCACGTTTTGACGAAACGACGGGTGAGTTGGCGCGCAAAGCGGCCCAGGATTTCAAAAACGCACGGGTAAAAGGCGTTATTCTAGACCTGCGCAATAACCCCGGCGGTTTGCTTGACGCCGCAGTCTCTCTATCCGGCATCTGGTTGTCTGATGGCAAAACCGTACTCCAGGAAAAACGTGATGGAGTTACCATCAAGACATATGACTCCAATGGGCCAGCGACACTTCAAGGGATGCCGACAGTCGTGCTTATTAACGAAGGTAGTGCGAGCGCCTCAGAAATTACCGCTGGTGCACTCAAGGATAGCAATGCAGCAACGCTCTTGGGTGAAAAATCATTTGGCAAAGGGTCGGTCCAAACACTCGAAAAGCTGCCGAATGGCGGTGTGCTAAAGGTCACGATTGCTCGCTGGTTTAGGCCGAACGGCAAAAATATCGACAAAGAAGGCATCGAGCCGGATAAAAAAGTCAGCCGTAGCATCGAAGATATCCAAGAGGGTCGTGATCCGCAAAAAGACGCCGCCCTTGACTTCCTCAGGAAGTAAGCAAACGTTCCAGCAGTAAGGCTTTTAAGGCCCCAGCGGCCTATGTATTTGTTGACATAGTTCGGGGAGGGGGATACCATTAAACGCAAGCACTTTAGTACAACAAAAACGGAGAAAAGAAGTGAAATACAAAAAATACCTGCTGCTGTTGGCCGTGGTTTGTACGGTTATACTGATGCAAAAGGGCACCGCCAGTGCCGCGACAATTGATGTATCCGGCTCGTGCAGCATTGATAATGCCATTATTTCAACCAACAACGACGCTGATAGTGGCGGCTGCGTCGGTACCGGCGCCTACGGCGATGACACAATTAACATTCCGGCTGGCACCTGGACGCTGACGTCATCGACCGTAACCACCAGTAATATTACTTTTCAGGGCAGCGGCGTAGGACAGACCATCATTGATGGCGATAATCAGTACTATGCCTTTGTCTGCGACGGCACAGCGGAGACCTATGACATGAATGTGTACGACATGACCATTACGCGTACTGACCGGTTTCAACCTACCGAGGCCATCTTCTCTGCGATATCTGGTGTGAATTGCAATCTGGATGCAAAAAATGTTGAAATCACTGACACAATCGGCTTCGGCGGTATCGACATGACGGCGAGCAAAAGCAATCAATCGTTTCAGGTAAAGGCAGAGAACGTATACATACACGACAACAGTGCAAACGGCGGTATTGCTATTGCGGTAGATGGAAGCAGCGGCGCTGTATCTGATACGACGATAGATGTTATGGTGTCTGACGTTACGATATCCGGAAACGCGCTTCATCCGGATGGCATGTATTTTGCAGGAATATTCTTTAACGACAAATGGAGCAACAACAACACCTATAATATCTCGGTAATCAATACCACTATCACGTCAAATGATGGCCCCAGCGTCGGTATGCTGGTGGTCAGCGATGCCAGCCCTGCTACCGTAAATCTGCAGAACAGTACAATAGTCGGCAACGATATTTCGCCCCTTCCGTTTGCCGGCGGCATAGCAGGGATGACTGGCTCCGGCAGCTTGCATGTCAATCTGCAAAACAACCTGATGGCCAATGGCACGAACTGCGCGACTATTATGGGCGCAGTCACCTTCACCTCTCTTGGTAACAACCTCGCCGATGACAGCAGTTGCGGTTTGGCAGCCTCAGGTGACCAGCAAAACCTTGCCAGCCTGGCCAGTACGCTTGGTCCGCTGCAAGATAACGGCGGGGTAGTACCGACTATGGCACTGCTGGCCGGCTCACCGGCTATTGATGCCGGGGCTACGCTCGGTGCGGTGACCACCGATGCCCGGGGTGTGGCCCGTCCGCAAGGCAGCGCCTATGACGTTGGTGCCTTTGAGCTGGAGCAGGATGAAAATTCTGGCTCCGGCAATTCTGGGGGTAACAATGGCGGCAGCAATAGCAACTCAAGTGGTGGTTCGGCTGGGAGTGATGATCAGTCAGAGGGCAGTCAGGCCGGTGCCGCTAATGGCAAGCTCGCCAACACAGGTGCTTACGTCATGGCCAGCACCGGATTGGCGCTCCTTATATCGACATTAACCCTTATTACCTATAAACTTAGGCCAAAGATACGGAAGTACATTCTCGCCAGGGCATAGAAAACACACAAGCCAGCAAAGGCACAAACAGCCAACAAACGATACAAAAAGAAGATAAAGCCACCAAAGCCATGTACACCATCAAACAAAACCTTAGTTTCGGCACAGCCTACAAGCTCTTCTTGCACCGCAGGAAGGCGACTATCGGCGTTGGTCTGGCTCTGGTTATGGCTGTCTCCACTCTGGCTGCCGTTAACTTTCACAATCCCGAGTACGCCCAGGCCGCTCCCACTGATGAGGGTTGCTTCACGTTCAATAGCGGCACCAACACTATTACGGATTACATGCCAAACGGCACTACCTGCCCATACGACGTAGAGATACCGAGCAGTATAGGCGGAACTCCGGTAGAAGTGATTGGCTATCAGGCGTTCTATAGTAAAAACCTTACTGGTGCGACTATTCCATCAACGGTAGTAGCCATTGACAATCTTGCTTTTCAGTATAATCAACTCACCTCTGTCGTAATCCCTGACTCAGTTACGAGTATTGCCACCGGAGCCTTTAACAGCAATCAACTCACCTCTGTCATTTTTGGAAACTCCGTGGCTTCTATAGGTTCTTCTGCTTTTATGAATAATAAACTGACCTCAGTCGTACTGCCTAACTCAGTTACAAGTATCGGTGACGGTGCATTTGGTATTAACGATCTGACTGAGGTGAGCCTCCCTAATGCATTGACGACCATAGGCCATACCGTTTTTATGTGTAATCAACTCACCTCTGTCACGATTCCCAGTTCGGTAACGAGCATACACGAGACAGCGTTTGCCGTTCAGTCTTCGCTTAGTGGTTCGCAGATATACTTTGACTTTTTCTTAAGCGGTAACCCCACTCTTATAGAGGCTTCACAAGATACTGTATGGTATGCTCAACTCTACACCGAAGATACAGATAATCCAAACGGCTTGCTGGATGCGATGGCTATTAATGGAGGTGAGAACGGCGGTGGCCATCTCATCAATCCGGCTCAGGTCACTATAACTTATCAAAATGGGGTAGGTGCCTCAATTGCATCAAACACGACGCATACGGGGGTTGGCCTTACGTCATACTTGATTAGCGAAAACACGACCAACGACCTCAACCTCTACTATCGGGTAGGGGGCAGTGATGTCTTCACGCCACCAACTATTGCCAACTACATCGCTCCATCCGCCCAAAATCTTACTTTTGTCCTTGGCGCAAACACTATCAACTTTGTCTACCAGCCGGTAGGCAGTGATGATGACGAGGAAGAAGATACGTCGGTGGATACGCCAACAAATGATAGGGGCGCACCCAAAGAAAGCCTATCAAATACAGGTACAGATGTGTTTGCGAAGGGAGTACTTTCGATGATAGTTCTGGCGGCAACGACCATACTCTATATTGGCAGTCGTCGTATGTCACGTATCTATCGCCTGACGCGTTGAGGTTTTTGCTAACCGGTCATTACGCGAAAGGCATGGTAAATTGTCTGGTTCTTTATGTTTCCTATCTGCTATGTTAGTATGTATGCATTAAGTTTGGCGGGGGAACCTTTCAAGTGGCAAAAAAGCCGACTAAATTTGTGTTTGTAACTGGTGGCGTGCTTTCCGGACTTGGAAAGGGTATCACCGCCGCCTCAATCGGAAATCTCCTCAAAGCCCGCGGGCTCAACGTAAATATCCAGAAATGTGATCCGTACCTGAACATTGACGCTGGTACGCTCAATCCCGCCGAACACGGCGAATGCTTTGTGACCAAAGACGGCGCAGAAACAGACCTCGACCTTGGTCATTACGAACGATTTTTGGATCAGGAACTGACACAGTCGTCGAGCCTCATGAGCGGCCGGGTGTTGCAGAAGGTTATCACTGACGAGCGTGCAGGCAAGTACCTCGGCAAGACAGTCCAATATATTCCCCATGTCGTCCGTGCAATGCAGGAAGAAATCCTTGAAGCGTCAAAAGGTTTTGATGTCCATATCGTGGAAATCGGCGGCACAGTCGGCGACTACGAAGGCCTTAGTTTTATCGAGGCGATTCGCGAACTCGGTTTCAAGGTCAGCCGCGAAAACTCGCTCTATGTGCACGTCGTATACATGCCATACCTGGGTGCCAGCCAGGAGTTCAAGACCAAACCAGCCCAGAATGCCGTACGCGACCTTCGCGGGTATGGAATCGTGCCAGATGTGCTGGTAGCCCGCTCCGAGCGGGCGGCGCCAGAAGGGGTCGTCAAAAAGCTCAGCCTTTTCTCTGGCGTACCCCAAGAGGCAATCGCTCTGTTGCCAAATGCACCAAGTATTTACGAAGTACCACTCACCCTAGAGGATACGGGTATTGCCGATGTCATCAGTCAGCGACTTTCCCTCAAGGTCAGCAAGCCTCACTTAAAGGAATGGCGCGAAGTCGTCAGGCGGGCAACGAACGGTTTCACGAGTACAGCGACAATAGGTGTCGTAGCCAAATACATGGACAATACCGACACATACATGTCAGTGTTTGAGGCGCTGCGTGCAGCTGCTTGGTCACAGGATGCCAAGTTAGACATTCGTTGGATCGATGCCGAAGCACTTGATAATCCTAGTGCAGATG
This sequence comes from bacterium, assembly GCA_029557815.1. GTDB lineage: Bacteria > Patescibacteriota > Saccharimonadia > Saccharimonadales > JAGQNK01 > JAGQNK01. The sequence continues at coordinate 4,817 of JAKQHX010000053.1, read as the reverse complement.
TCGCGAAAGCGTTTGAAGGACTTGATGGTATCGTGGTGCCTGGTGGCTTCGGAACCAGGGGCATCGAGGGCAAGATTAAGGCTGCCCAGTATGCCCTGAAAAATAACTTGCCATATCTGGGGCTCTGTCTAGGGCTGCAGATGGCGGTTATTGCCGCAGCCCGGTCGGCGGGCATCACAGATGCCAATACTGCGGAAATTGAAGCGAATGGCAAAAACCTTGTCATCAATACGATGGACGGCCAAAAAGGCAAAGAAAACACCGGTGGCACTATGCGGCTTGGCAACTATCCATGCAAACTCGAAAAGGGCAGTTTGGCGGCTAAGGTTTACGGCGAAAAGGAAATCCAGGAACGCCACCGCCATCGCTATGAGTGCGCCAATGCCTACCGGGAGAAGTACGAATCATGGGGTATCCGGGCGAGCGGTACCAGCCCCGACAGTTCATTGGTCGAGATCATAGAAGGCATCAACCACCCATTCTTCCTGGCGAGCCAGTTCCATCCAGAATTCAAGTCCCGTCCCAACCGTGCCCATCCTATGTTCCGTGGTTTCGTAAAAGCAACGCTTGAAACGGCCTTGAAATAAAGTAAGTAACGGAGTAGCATGAGCAGTATGGATGAACAAACAACCCCACCACCTGCAGAAAATACAAACACCAAGAAAATCCTTCTCGTAGAAGACGACGACACGCTTGCAAATGTATATAAAACCCGTTTACATGCCGAAGGGTTTGACCTTAAGCGAGTGCCAAACGGAGAAGAGGCTCTCGCAGCTGCACTGGAATACAAGCCGGATCTTATCTTGCTGGACGTCATGATGCCAAAAGTGAGCGGCTTTGACGTGCTCGATATCCTGCGCAACACCCCAGAGACGACAAATGCAAAGGTCATCATGTTGACGGCGCTCAGTCAAGAATCAGACCGCCAGCGGGCAGAGGATATGGGTGTCGATGATTATCTCGTCAAATCTCAAGTTGTTATCGCTGATGTCGTCGAACGCATTAAGCACCACCTTGGTATACAGTAACTGAGCACACAAAAGCAATAGTTCTAACACGCTATTGCTTTTTTGTAATTTTTATGCTAATATACATATGTTAAATAGCAAAACATACATATGCATGAAAAAGAACCTGTTTTACCACCAACTGAACTAGGGCAACAGATGCCAGAAGAGCAGCCAGTGTCCCCAGCTGAGACTTTGCAGCGACAGTCATTTGACAAGTTAGCCCTGCAGGTGCTTGAAATTCATGACAAACGGGAGCGCATTGATGAGGCAGCAAAGGACATTATCGGAACCTTTGATATCAGGCCTGAATTTTTCGAAGACGAAGGAAGGGCTATGACATTTGCTGCTATTGCGGATAGATGGTCAGATCTGTCTGGTGAGAGCCCAGAAGAGAGTGAAGAAGAGCGACATTTCCTTCATGATGCAGTTGCCTTGCTGGCGCGCGAATATAGTCCGGTCTTGGAGGGTGCTAAGCAAAGCATAGACGGCGAGTCATCTCCCTTGAGCGAGAGGGGTGTGCTTGCGGTATATGATAGGTATACAGACAGAGCACTAAGTGATGCAGTCACCGAAAAAATACAGCAGGGACAGTTCCTAGCCAGCGTCAAAGAGAAGATGGGCATTACTGGCGATAACGAAGACGCGTATGAAGTGCGCGTTCTGAGTATTTCTTCGACCGAAACTGAGTCATATGGCCTTGAGGCACCTTCGGCACCGGACTGGGATGGTCTGCCTGGCGACCGCACGGAAAAAATGGCGGCTTTTGATGAAGCTATTAAGCTTCAGGATGCAGTCACCGATCAGCGCGGCGGCCTCGTCGCGCGCGGTGAGAAAATGGCCAAGGAGCTGGGGCGGGATCAACTATTTGCTCCAGCTTGGGTGACAAGGCTTGATGGCAAGACGATGCTTTGTATTTCGATGCCACTAGCTGAAAAAATAACCAGCCCCGAGCTAACGGAAGCCTCAAGGAGTTACGGTGACGATGATTTCCAGCGTGATATGGCTATCTTGGAGCACGAATATGTACACACTCAGGGTGGCGTTAATGTTGACCATGATGTTCAGGTTGGAATTAATCTTGAAGAACTGCGTGCTGAACATTTCTCGGGCAACAAGCAGGGCTATCAGGACATAAAAGGATTCTTCCTAGACTACGCTACGATTACAGGTGAGCATCCGGCAGATATGTTCAGTGGCCTGGAAAAGGGTGGTTCAGTTGCCGAAGTTTTTGCTTCGATTGCAAGGAGAGTAGGCCTACGGAATATGCTTGAAGTCGTAATGGCGTCACCACGAAATTATGTTGATGACCAAAGTAATGAATTTTCTCGCAACGTGGACAAATACCTCGGAGGCTTCGATGGGGTAGCGGCTCGCCTCATTGACTCGGAGACTGCGGCTGGGCGTGGCCAGGACGTAGAAGACAGGATTACGAAGCGTGCCCAGATGCTTGCAGAAAGGATTAAGCCTGGAAATGAATGGCTTTGGACTTTCAAAAAGAGACAAGGCTTAAATGTAGTGACCGACTTGGTTGCGCGCCGTGCTGAAGAGCTTGGCTTGAAACCGCGAGAAGAAGCGGCTTAATCCCATTTCATGGCAAAAACAAAAGGAAAATATTTTATTGACATAATACCACTATTATGTTAGTATATAATTACCTCTAATAAGAAAAAAACATATGCCACAACACGAAAATTACCCCACGCATGCCGCAGCCCAGCCTACGGAGCTAATTACAGGTGTTCCTGTATTTGATAAGTCGCAATTACAGGTCCCAACTGGATTTCAAGATGATGGTTGGGAATACACGCACGCTATTAAACGCCGTGAGGGCGGGGATACCTACCAAGGCAGGCATATTATCGGACGGGATAGTGCCCTTAACGGCGGTGTCTATACAGGTACGTACGGTGGGGAGGCCATTGTAGTCGATACTGAGAAATATCCTGATGAATTCGAGGAATTACTGTCGGATGTGCGGTCGCGAATCGTGGATAAAAGCGGACGCGAGCAGAGAGGCAAGGTTCTGGGTGCAGTTTTTGATGTGGTGTCAGAAAAAATGCGGTATTCCCAGGAAGGAGTAGAGAAAATTCTTGGAGAGATTGCCGAAAATCAGGGCAGAAGTGACTTCAGGGACGGTACAAAAATTCCGCTAAACGAGTTTATATTAGAAGGCGTGGGAGTCTGCCGGCACCAGGCGTTGGCGGCTGGCGTGCTGTTGGAGCGGCTCAAGGATGACGGGCTTATCCGTGGACAGGTCAGTGTCGATCGTAGCCAACGCTGGAGTCCGAAAGGCGAGCCGGAAGGACACGCGTGGGTTCGATACACATCACATAGCGGTGCAGTGGTGATCTTGGATGTTGCTCAGGGTTATTTTGGACCACTGGAAGACAGCGAAGGCCGTAAGCGAGGTTGGGACTACCTGCGACCCGAAGAGCAACGTGAAAGAGTGGCTCGGAATGCAGGTAATCAGGCGATTGGCCCTCAGCTGCAGGCCACCTAAAAAAAACCGTCGCTAGTTAGCGACGGTTAGGGTATGCAGAACTGAAGGTTACTCGACGGTGACTTCGGTGCGCTGGACGGTTTTGCCGGTGAATAGGCGCACACGGCGCTTGCTGAATTTCACGACACCGTCTTTTGCTGCGTGGATAGTGTAGTTGCGGCTGAAGTACGTTCCATCGCCGGCGCGCTTGGTCAGGCCGGTTTGGCGAACAATAACCTGGCCGTTTTTGACTTTTTGGCCGCCGAATAGCTTGACGCCAAGGCGTTGACCCGGACTGTCGTGAACGTTCTTACTACTACCACCTGCTTTGACTTTTGACATGATTACTTCCTTGTTAGTACTACGAGCTCACGGGCGACGATCTGGTCGGCGCGGTGATAGAGGAGATCCTCATTACTCACATGAGCGAAACTCGTACGAGTATACCCTAATTCCTCGAGAGAATCAAGCATTTTCAAGTGCTGGAATCCGTTCTTTGTACGCCACGCTGGCACGGCTATACACATACGGAAGCCGGATTTAGTCTGGCGTGCGACATTCTGGAGAAACTTGCGGTGGATAATGTCGACGTCTTGCATGACCTTTTTTAGTACGGGCGGAGTAGGTGGGCCAGAAAATGGTCGGCCAAGGTACGTTTCACAGGCAATGAAATGAATTGCAGAAGGATTATGCCACTGGAAGTCAGTGGCATCACCGATCTCAAGCCTGTAATAATTGGCCGCAGTCCCATGCGTATTATGGAGCCATTCAAGGTTTACTTGACTGTACTCGACCATGCGCGGTTCCAGATCGGTACCATACACGTCAAAGCCCATCAGCTGCGCTTCCTGAAGGACTACGCCTGTTCCACAAAAGGGATCTAATAAGATGGCACCATGATGAGGGTGTGCATCTTTGGTCGCTAGGTTGATGATGATTTGGGCAAGCTTGGGTGGAAGCATACCGACACGGGCGTCGCGCTTGGGACGCTTTTGGTCGCGGGCTGCGTACGCGTCGATATCCTGGACGGCAAACGTCTGTGCCAAGATGGTTTTATCACCGTTTTTTATGAGGATAAGGTCAAAACCGGTCGGTCCGGTCAGCTGGTTGTGGATGACCTGTGCGGTATTGAGCTCCATCGCATTGTTAGGTACGACCCGCACCGAGCGGCCTTCGCCTTCAGGCGGGTTTTTGACGATTTTTTTGAGCGTCAACCCTGTGGCGTTGAGCCGGTTTACGGTCAATTTGAAGCCATACGCGTTCAGGCCGAGCCGGATCTTTCCGGGCGGTCGGCAGCACGTATGTTTGGGCAGTTCTTGGGCCAAGTA
>JAKQHX010000051.1 GCA_029557815.1 bacterium | reverse complement strand
GTTGGCGGAGATCCGAATGGTGGCTGTCCGAAGTTAACCACCATATCCGTGAAAAGATTGGCGTGATCGTATGTATTGTAATCGCCGATGCCAGGCATCGTGAGGTGATTGGTTGCGATGTCCGTGTAATTGGAAGTCCCTCGTGGGTTACCGGGGGTACCTCCTGGTCCGCCAAATGGCGACCACATTCCACCGCTTCTGCCAATCATCGCATTGAAGCCGCTGGCGGATGACGAATTGCTGCTCCACAAAGGTGTGTTGCCAGGTGGCGAGCTGTAGTCATTAAGACCAGGCGGTGTTCGCAGCATTGCCTTGAAATGCTTTACGTTATTGCCGGTTAGAAGCGTTCCCAACGCAGCGAAGCCGAGGTTTTGCGGCGGAAGAGCGTTCAGCGAAGTTCCCGTAATATTGTTGTTGTAGTCCAAGCCTACATATTCAAATAGTCGTCCGGTATTCAACGCCGCCGGAGTCTCGAGATATGTAACACAACCGTGTCCCGATAACTCGGGCCAGCGACTGGTTACGTCACTAGCCGAGCCAAGAGAAAGACCATACGCCGTGTTAATTCTATTGCGCAGGAAACTGGGGTCATCACTTATCCATCTTCGGCTGCCACCAACTCCAGTATTCTGAGCGCCGAATCCGGTAAATCCAAAAGCTGCAGGGAAGCTGCCGTTCGAGCCGATATTGTTGCTGAATGGCGCGGTGCCATTGTGGAAGTCCCAGTATCTTTTGATCAGAGTAACCATCGTCCGGTCGTCCATCGATCCTGAATAGTCGAGAACGAGGACAGCATCTACCTGCGGCAGACCACCAACTGAGCTAGCCCTTATACCGACGTTTCCGACGCCGAAAAACGATATAAATACAGGATGATATCCGTAGCCTGCGTAGACACCAATAGCGGTGCCATCCTTGTTTTGCGGTCTGGTAGCAGGCACTATGGAAAAGTTATTCTGCCTGTTAACGAGTCCGATACAGACCTTCGCCTCACCGTCGGTGGTGGTGGCTAAATCATTGATGGTGCTTACCAACTGACAGGAGTTGCGAGTCCAACGCCCGAGCACATTTCCCATCAAAAACATGTTGTAAGCATAGGCTGCCGAGTTCTGCTGAGCGTCAAGCAACTTCTGGTAGGGCGGGGAGGTATCGTTGCTAACGTCGTAGCTCGTAAGCATAGCGGTTCCCGCGAGGGCAGACGCATCGCAGGAGGCGGTCAGCTCCCTTTGCGCCATTTGAACGCGATTTGCGTCGAAGGCAAAAAGTCCGGTAATCAAAACGAAAAACATCAGCGCGATGACCAGACCAGTTACGGCGGCACCCTTTTGATCGCGGAGCTTCTTAGAGGTATGCATACGGCTCTCCTTGAGCATTTACATTAGTTTCGACTTGTGCTAGTAATGCGAAGAACTGAAGATCAGGCATAATCTGCAGTCCCGAGTTTCGGTTGCGTTTCATTGAAGTCTCTCAAAGTGTGCCTACTTCCACACATATTGCATCGATTTTTCAAATCAGTTTCGCGCCAAAAATTCGTCAAAAGGCACCCGTTTCAAGAAACCAGCGGCGAAACGAGTTTGAAAGGACCCGGTGAGAAGAAGTCTCAGAGCTTGAAGCTCTCGTCTAAAATAGTTCTGAAAGACTCAAGGTTCCAGTCAGACGCTAAAGTGCTGATACTGTTGGTCCGGGCGAGCCTGCAATATTCCTTAATTCGACTGCGACTGTGCGACTGCGATGCCGAGAAAGGTGCCAAGGTCGGCACTTTGCAGTAGAATAGTGAGGTGGGCTGTTTTGTTGTAGTCGAAGGATTTGTCGCGGTCGATAAAACAACCTATGATAAACCGCTTTGGGAGCCAATATGACGTATATCCTTTTAGCAGAAGACGACCAATTTCTGTCCGAAGGTCTTTCGAGAACCCTGCGGCACAG
>JAKQHX010000042.1 GCA_029557815.1 bacterium | reverse complement strand
CTCCTACTGATGTCCGACCCTAAGGGGGGTACTTTTGTGGATGTCCCGAAACTCTTGATCGATCCACCGTTCATGAAGGAAAAGCTCAAATACGTGACAGATCAGAACGTCATCGACTTCTGGACCAAAGAGTGGCCAAATTCACAACGTTCCAATGAGGCCGGAGAAGTAATCAGCTGGGTAGTCAGTAAGTTCGGTGCGTTTTTGAGCAATGAAATGATGCGTAATATCATCGGTCAGACCAAGAGCTCGTTCAATTTGCGCGACATAATGGACAACAAGAAAATCCTCATCGTAAACCTGAGTAAGGGGAAGACAGGGGACTTGAACTCAAAACTGCTGGGTATGATCTTTGTCATGAAGTTCCAGGCTGCAGCTATGAGCCGGGCTGATATCCCTGAGTCTGAGCGCAAAGACTTCTGCTTGTACGTTGACGAGTTCCAGAACTTCTCAACTGACTCATTTGCAACCATCATGTCAGAGGCTCGTAAGTATCGCCTAAACCTGGTCGTAGCCAACCAGTTTACTACACAGCTTTCTGATGAGATTCGTGACGCTGTATTTGGAAATATGGGTTCGATTATCGCATATCGCGTTGGCCAGAATGACGTTGATGCGCTGACGCGATACTTCCAACCCCTCTTTGACTCCGAGGATTTGCTCAGGGTGCCGAATTATAATGCCATCGTCCGTACGCTGATCAACGGTGTGCCCACCCAGCCGTTCAGCCTATCCGCATTACCGCCATTAGGCAACCCCAACCCACAACTTGCTGATGCCCTCAAACAGCTTACGGCAGCTAAATATGGACGTCCTAAGGCAACCGTTTCTGCGGAGATAACAGAACGATTAGCAGTAAAAGAGCCAGCTAAACCGGCCTTTGGTAGCGGGAATCCTTTTGCCACTCCAACAAATAAACCAGGAGCCCAGCCAGGGGCCACTCCTGCTTCGATGGCTTCACCTCAACAACCCGGTACGGGATCTTTTCTAGATAACTGGCTTGCCAAGCGTAAGGCTGGCCCTCAGAGCACGCCAGCTGCCTTACAAAAGCCTTTTGCCACTCCCAGCCCTAAGCAGCAGCCACCGGCCTTGAGTCAGCCTCCTAGCACTCCCCCAGTACAGCAAGTGACTTCTTCTGTAACTCCGGCAGTTGAACCGCCAAAGACCGACAAGTCCACCAGAACTCCATCTGCTGCACCTAGTGTGAAAGCTGTAGCTGAAGAACCGCAAGAACCGCCTCAAACCCTCCCACCACCTATAGAAACGACGAAGCCAGCGGATGAAGTTGTACATCATGTACGAAATAATGATGAAGATCCGGAAGACACTATTTATATAGATCCGGAAGGTACATTACATCTTCGTTACAAAACCCCACCCAAAAGCGACTGACGAGGCTTGGTTTAGGTGCGATTGCGTCGCATAAGCCGCACCAGCAGCTCTGTCACGAGGCCAGCTAAAAATCCCGCAAGCAAGAGTATAAGAAATGTCGTGAAGTTATAGTGGAAGCCATAATGTTTGGCCATATATAAAACAGCACCGCTGCCAATGAGGGCAACGATTCCGCCGCCTAGTATACCGGACGGCCGCGCAATAGTCTTTGAACCTAGTTCGCTCACGGGTTCGACGATACGATGATGAACGACCTTGCTCAGTGTCCTTTCGGCTGGACTGAGGTGGCTTCGTACTTTTTGTATAGTTCGCTTGTACGCCTCTGCTTTGAGTTCCCGTTGGGCACCCAGAATTGGCTGAGGGCTGTCCCGGTGAGGTTCGCCGACCATGGTATCCTCGGCGCTTAGAGCTTCCTGGTGAATGCTCTCTTGAATTTTGTCTATATTGTGGTTGTGCTCGAGGGCTTCGGCTTTATGTTGCAGACGGTCTGTAGTGTGCTCGTGTGTCTCATGAAGAGGCTCGTGTTCTTCGTTGTTGGTTTCACTATTGCCGAGCGGCAGTTTTTCACTCATTTATATGCCCCCTGTAGATGTAAAATCTGTCCTTACGATATCCAGCTCTTTGGCAAGTAGCCGGCTACGTGCAAAGAAATAAGACACAAAAACTGTCGCCGCAAAACCAATTGCCAAAGTTGTTCCAGGTCCAGTTTCGGGCAGGGACTGCACAGTCATCTCTGTACTCTTGACAACACTTGGTGGCAGCTTGATAGTGACCGAGTTACCGTAATAGACATTGGTCATGGCCATGTCAAACGACCCTGGATCGGATGCTGAGACGGGTGTTTGGGGCACGGGATTTTTAATTTTAACGGTTATTTTCTTGGTCAAGGTAGTGCCGGCGGCGATATCTTCTTTTGGCCAGCGAATCATGTGTTGGTCATCAATTTCGCCTCCGTCAAGTTCAAGGATGTCTGCGTACTCAAGTACGTCAGACATGTTCTCCTCCACGATGAAGTCCTTGATTGGCTGAGTGCCTTTATTGGTTGTAGTGAGCGAATAGATGATGATGTCATTTGCCTTAGCGAGCGTTCCGTCTGCTTCAGGTATATTCTGTGTTTTATTGCTGGCTGTTTTGCGCATCTCCAGACAGGCCGTTCCTGACGTGTCTGTTTGTGCTTCCGGGCAAGGATAGCATTGGCTCTGCTCAGTTTGTTCGCCTGGTACATTCGGACATACATCACACTCTTCGAAGGTGGATTGCGTGCCGGCTATATTCGGACAGACGTCTTTTGGCGGTTCTGGCTTCGGGGCAGGATTCTGGGGCGGAGCTGGCGTAGGTGCAGGGGGAGTGTACGTTCCAATCGTGACAATATTGCCGCAGTTAAACATAATCATAATCGTTTGGCCGTGGACATTCTTCATAACAAGCATCTTGTATGAGGAGTGCGATCCGCTATCCCACGCCCAAAGATTGCGCATGTAATAGTTGGTACCACCTATGTTGACCGTAGATTCGTTAGTGGGCTTGCCAGTTCTGGCAATACTCTGGCCTTGGGGAACGCGTCCCATGGATCGAAGCTGCTTGTTGTAGCCAGTTGATCTGATTGTTTGAGTGGAAGCTTGGGAAACGGCTTCGCAACTTATGCCATGGTAGAAGAGAACAACTGCAAAGCCTTGGGTATTTGAGCGGCAGTAGTTGACGGCTTGCTCCCTGGACGTAAAGCCTCCTCGTATGACGTCGTTATTAGACTCCGCAAGTGTCGGTTCGGGCGGAGATATGACGGCAAAAACTTGAACGAGCATTGCGAGTATGACAAAGACGAAGCCGGTACGACGTACCGCTTCTTCGCTGCGTATTCTCTTGGCGTAAAAGGACACCTCGCCGATAAGGCTTGGATTGAATGGAAGGTTACTCAGAAGCTTTTTGAACATTTTTGGTTTCCGCAGTTTTACAAATTGCTACTGCTTATTGAACCATAAATTCATGTGTTCAAACAAGGGCATTACAGTTGTAGGCAGTGGATAAATCCGCTATACTAGTATTTGACTAGAAAATAAGGTGTCAAAGAGGGTTCATTAGAAGTGGCGAAACAAAAAGGCTATTCTGCTGATCAGATTCAGGTTCTTGAAGGTTTGGAGCCGGTTCGCAAGCGGCCGGGTATGTATATAGGTGGTACGGGTGTCGAAGGCTTGCACCATTTGGTATGGGAAATTGTCGATAATGGCATCGATGAAGCGCTGGCTGGTCATGCAACGAGCGTTGAAGTCACGCTCCTCGAGGATGGTGGTGTCAGGGTCTATGACGATGGTCGAGGTATTCCAACTGACATTCATCCCAAGACAGGCAAGAGTACTGTCGAGACGGTTCTGACCGTCCTGCATGCCGGCGGTAAGTTCGGCGGTGGCGGCTACAAGGTTTCCGGTGGTCTGCACGGTGTCGGTTCGAGTGTGGTGAATGCACTATCATCCAAGTTTGTTATCAACGTATACAGGGAAGGTAAGATTTTTCACCAGGAGTATACCACTGGCGTGCCACAAGCAGACCTAAAAGTTGTTGGCAAAACCGACAAAACCGGTACAGAGATTACTTTCTACCCAGATGGCTCAATTTTTGAGACTACCAAGATCAACTACGATACGGTACTTGATCGTTTGCGTCATGCAGCCTATTTGACGAAAGGTATTCGTACCTCAATCCATGATGAGCGGACAAACACCCGTTATGGATTTTATTTCGAGGGCGGTATCCAGTCGTATGTAAAACACCTGAACGTAGGCAAAGAAGTCGTTGATGACGATGTATTTTACGTGGATAAGCAAGTTGACGACGTACAGGTGGAGATAGCACTCCAATATACGGATGCTTTCAACGAAACTATTAAGGCGTTTGCAAACAACGTCTACAACCCGGACGGCGGAACCCATATGACTGGTTTTCGTGCTGCGTTGACGCGCGTAATTAACGATTATGCCCGCAAAAACGGACTTCTAAAGGAAAAAGAAGAAAACCTTTCAGGGGAAGATACCCGAGAAGGGCTCACGTCAGTCATTTTGGTAAAGCTACCTGACCCTCAGTTCGAAGGACAGACCAAGAACAAACTTGGCAATCCGGAAATCCGTGGCTATGTAGAGCAGGTACTCTCAGAGTACCTAAGCTACTATCTAGAGGAACACCCGGGTGTGGCACGCAAAATTGTAGGGAAGGCGCTCTTGGCCGCCCGTGCTCGCAAGGCCGCCCGTGCTGCCCGCGATAACATCATCCGCAAAGGCGTGCTGGAGGGATCCGGTCTGCCGGGTAAACTGACTGACTGTTCGTCGAAAGACCCAAGTAATTCAGAGCTCTATATAGTCGAAGGTGACTCTGCTGGTGGTTCGGCCAAGAGCGGCCGCGATAGCAAGACACAAGCCATTCTACCGCTCAGGGGCAAGGTTCTGAATGTTGAGCGAGCGCGTCTTGATAAGATGCTTGCCAATAACGAAATCGTGACACTTATCAAAGCACTCGGTGTTGGCATAGAGGAACAGTTTAATATAGACGGACTTCGGTATCATCGTATTATCGTTATGACTGACGCCGACGTCGACGGATCTCATATCAGCACGTTACTGCTAACTTTCTTCTTTCGTCACATGCAGGAGATTATTGATGGTGGATACTTGTATCTCGCAAAACCGCCGCTATACCTTCTAAAGGCCGCAGGCAATAAACGGTGGTATGCATACAGTGACGGGGAGCGGGATGACATTGTCGATCGTCTGATTGAGGAGCGTAAAAAACGAGGCACTGCAATCAACCCGAGAGAAGATCGCAAAAAACAAGCCGGCCTTACGGATATCCAGCGCTATAAAGGACTTGGTGAAATGGATGCCGAGCAGCTCTGGGAAACAACTATGAATCCAGAGAATCGAGTTCTTATACAGGTTAGATTAGAAGATGCCGAAAAGGCAGACGCTATCTTTAACAAGCTTATGGGCACGGAGGTCGAACTTCGCAAGAACTTCATTCAAACTCATGCAAAATTTGTGAAGGATTTGGACGTATAGTATGGACGACGAGAAGCAAAGCAATATTACAAACAACCCAGACAATCAGTTCGATAACGTCGAGGTCATAGATAGCGACCACTCAAGGAGCCTGGAACTTCGTACTGTTGAAGACGTTATGGAAGATAGCTATCTTCGCTACTCCATGAGCGTTATTGTCGCCCGTGCGCTGCCGGATGTTCGGGACGGCCTTAAACCGGTTCATCGACGCATTCTGTACTCCATGGATAAAAACGGCTGGAAACCAGGGTCGAAATTTGTGAAAAGTGCGCGTATTACCGGTGATGTCATGGGTAAGTATCATCCACACGGGGACGTTGCGATTTATGACTCCATGGTGCGTCTTGCCCAAGACTGGTCCACCCGCTATCTGTTGGTTGACGGTCAGGGTAACTTCGGCTCGATGGATGGTGATCCTCCGGCCGCGCAGCGTTATACCGAAGCACGTATGGCAAAAGCCGGTCTGGCGTTACTTGAAGACATTGATAAAGAAACGGTACCTTTCCGTGATAACTATGACGGCTCAGAGCAGGAGCCAGAGGTATTGCCAGCTAAATTACCGAACCTGCTCCTCAATGGTCAGATGGGTATTGCCGTGGGTATGGCGACCAATATTCCACCCCACAACCTCAACGAAGTAGTAGATGCCATCATACAACTTATAGACAAACCAGAAGCTACCCTCGATGACCTCTTGAAGCACGTCAAGGGGCCTGATTTCCCAACGGGTGGCATTGTCTATGGTGCCGATTCTATTCGAGCGGCTTTTGCAACAGGCAGAGGAGGGGTCGTGGTCCGAGGAGTGGCTGAAGTTGCTGAAGGCAAAAAAGGCCGCCATCAAATCATCATTACAGAGATTCCATACTCGCTCAACAAAGAAAGCCTGATTATTAAAATCGCCGACCTGGTCAAAGAGAAGAAAATCAGTGGTATCAGTGATATCCGTGACGAAACCGCTCGCGGTCAGGTCCGTATCGTCATTGATATCAAAAAAGACGGTTACCCGAAGAAAATCCTCAACCAGCTATACAAGATGACACCGCTTCAAATGACGTTTCACTACAACATGCTGGCATTGGTTGACGGTATACAGCCTCGGGTGCTTGGCCTGCAGGACATTCTGCAAGAGTATATTAAACATCGACAAAATGTTGTGCGCCGACGTACGGAGTATGAGCTACGAAAGGCCAAAGAACGGGCACATATCCTTGAGGGTCTCAAGATAGCCCTTGATCATATAGATGAGGTTATCGCGACTATCCGGGCGAGTCAGACGACTGATGAAGCACAGGCGAATTTAATTAGTAAGTTTAGTCTGACAGAGATCCAGGCTAAAGCCATCCTGGCCATGCAGCTCAGAACCCTCGCCGGACTTGAACGTCAGAAAATCGAGGACGAATTAGCAGAGCTGCTTAAGACGATTGCTGAACTGGAGGCAATCTTGGCAGACGAAAGGAAAGTCCTTGCAATAATTAAGGATGAGCTCAAGGCTCTCAAAAAGCAGTATGGCGACGAACGCCGCACCAAAGTTATACCTCAGGAACTCGGCAAAATAAGTGACGAAGACCTTGTTCCGGATGAGCAGGTTGTAGTAACTCTTACATCAGCTAATTACATTAAGCGTAGTCCAATCGCCGAATACAAGAAGCAGGGGCGTGGCGGCAAGGGACGACGTGGCATGGCTACACGTGAAGAAGATGTCATTGAGCACGTAGTGAATGCAGGCACGCATGATTACCTCTTGTTCTTTACGAACAAAGGCCGCGTATTCCGTATCAAGACTTATGAAGTGCCGGCGGCAAGTTTGAGTGCCAAGGGAATAGCAATTGTTAATTTGTTGCAACTACAGCCGGAAGAAACGGTCAGCTCCGTCAAAAACATCAGCAAAGAGACCAATGGCGGTAACTTGCTTATGTGTACCAAGCGTGGCGTGGTCAAGAAAACACCTTTTGAGCAGTACAGAAACGTTCGGCAGAGTGGCCTCATTGCCATTAATCTTGATGAGGGCGATGAGCTGAAGTGGATTCGTATGACGAACGGAGACAATGAAGTCGTTATTTCAACTCAACAGGGACAGGCGATCCGGTTCCATGAGAAAGATGTGCGTCCTATGGGTCGCGTGTCTCGAGGTGTAAGGGGTATTCGCTTACGCACGGGCGACCAAGTTATTGGTATGGATGTAGTTGAAAAGGACTCAAATATATTTGTCATCAGTGAACATGGGTATGGTAAACGCACCAAGATTGCACAGTTTACAGCTCACGCCCGTGGTGGTGTAGGTATCCGTTCTGCGGTTGTAAACGCTAAGACAGGGCCACTTGTAGGGGTAAAGACTCTCATAGACGATAGCCAAGAAGTTATCTTGATTTCTAAAAACGGCCAAACTATACGGCTCGGCCTCAAGGATATTCCTTCACTCGGTCGTGCGACACAAGGCGTTCGTATAATGCGTCTCAACGATGGCGACTGTGTCGTGTCGCTCGCGCTCGTTGACAAAACGCTTATCGACGAAGATGACACAGAAGTCGTCAAAACAGATTAAATTGAACATTGTTGTTGTAAATTTTGTACAGTTCCTAAAAATGCTTGACAGGGACAGCGGATAAGAGGTAAGATTGTCGGAGTCTTTTGGAGTGCTTCTTCAAGTGTCTCCGAAACGATCATTAAAAACTTATGTAGTGCAAATCAACGTCAGTTCATATTATGTGAATTGTTTGAAACAGTAAGTCAGAGTTTCTGACTGAATCAGATGAATTCTTTTTTGGAGAGTTTGATCCTGGCTCAGGATGAACGCTGGCGGCGTGCCTAATACATGCAAGTCGAGCGGAAACAGGGAGAGCTTGCTCTCCGCTGTCGAGCGGCGGACGGCTGAGTAACGCGTAGGAATGTACCCCAAAGTGAGGGATAACTGCTCGAAAGAGTAGCTAATACCGCATGTGGTCTAAGGATTAAAGCTTCGGCGCTTTGGGAACGGCCTGCGTAAGATTAGCTTGTTGGTGAGGTAACGGCTCACCAAGGCGACGATCTTTAGCTGGTCTGAGAGGATGATCAGCCAGACTGGGACTGAGAACGGCCCAGACTCCTACGGGAGGCAGCAGTAGGGAATTTTCCACAATGGGCGAAAGCCTGATGGAGCAACGCCGCGTGCAGGATGAATGCCTTCGGGTTGTAAACTGCTTTTATATGTGACGATTATGACGGTAGCATATGAATAAGGATCGGCTAATTCCGTGCCAGCAGCCGCGGTCATACGGAAGATCCAAGCGTTATCCGGAATTACTGGGCGTAAAGAGTTGCGTAGGTGGCATAGTAAGTCGGTAGTGAAATGACGTGGCTCAACCATGTGTCCATTACCAAAACTGCTAAGCTAGAGGGCGAGAGAGGTTACTAGAATTCCTTGTGTAGGAGTGAAATCCGTAGATATAAGGAGGAATACCGATGGCGTAGGCAGGTAACTGGCTCGTCCCTGACACTAAGGCACGAAAGCGTGGGGAGCGACCGGGATTAGATACCCCGTTAGTCCACGCCGTAAACGATGGATGCTAGCTGTTATGCGTATCGACCCGCGTAGTAGCGAAGCTAACGCGTTAAGCATCCCGCCTGTGGAGTACGAGCGCAAGCTTAAAACATAAAGGAATTGACGGGGACCCGCACAAGCGGTGGAGCGTGTTCTTTAATTCGATGGTAAGCGAAGAACCTTACCCAGGTTTGACATCCTGCGAAGGTCTCCGAAAGGAGACTGTGCCTTGTGAGCGCAGTGACAGGTGTTGCATGGCCGTCGTCAGCTCGTGTCGTGAGATGTTTGGTTAAGTCCATCAACGAGCGCAACCCTTATAGTTAGTTGGATTTTTCTAGCTAGACTGCCCCGGCAACGGGGAGGAAGGAGGGGATGATGTCAGGTCAGTATTACCCTTACACCTGGGGCTAGAAACACGCTACAATGGCCGGTACAAAGGGCAGCCAAGTCGCGAGACGGAGCAAATCCCATCAAAGCCGGTCTCAGTTCGGATAGCAGGCTGAAACTCGCCTGCTTGAAGTTGGAATCGCTAGTAACGGTAGGTCAGCACACTACCGTGAATACGTTCCCGGGTCTTGTACACACCGCCCGTCAAACCATGAAAGTGGCCAATACCTGACGTCCTAGCTTGCCTAGGCCTAAGGTAGGGGACATGATTGGGGTTAAGTCGTAACAAGGTATCCGTACCGGAAGGTGCGGATGGATTACCTCCTTTCTAGGGAGTTTTACTAGCAGCATGCGGACAGATTCTGTTCCATGCGAGCTAGGTCGATCTTGGTACATCGTAAATACAGTACTGACGATGTACGTTCCTCATTTAGGGGCAAGACTTCAGTTCTGTGCTTTATGTGAGCAGACGTTGATAGCACTACATAGGTTTTTAATTCCCCGTATGGGGCGAGAAGCCAAAAAGAAAAGGACGCCATTTGCGAGAGGCGTTCTTTTCATTTCTACGGGAGGGTATTGTTTAACAGAGAAGTTTCGGGTACAATACTGCGGTATTTTGGTCGAGGGCGATTAGCTCAGCTGGTTAGAGCGCGTCACTGATAATGACGAGGTCGGAGGTTCGAGTCCCTCATCGCCCACCATTAAAATACCTTTGGGGCAATAGCTCAGTTGGCTAGAGCACCTGCTTTGCAAGCAGGGGGTCCGGGGTTCGAGTCCCCGTTGCTCCACCAAATAAAATACCGGTCCTTGACCGGTATTTTATTTGGTTTACAGCTAAGCTGTTATACTCGGGATGTGTCAGCACAGATGAAGCAGCCACCTATCAGCCAGCATGCAATCTTATTTGCCGGAGAGCAGCTCGGAGTAGGTACTAATGAACTAACTATCGAGCCGGTATCTGGTGGTTTTTCGCTGAACCAAAGGGCAATTGTTCGATGTGGCAACAAATCACTGTTTGTTAAGGAAGTCGAAGATTCGCTCCTCGAAGGAGATGGGCAGCAGGAGCGTGCATGGCTTGCCAAAGACCAAGGAGTTATGGAGCTTCTAAGGTCTGAGAATATAGATGTCGTACCAGAATGGAGCGCCTTGTCGGACGACTCGACAGTACTTGCTATGACCGCATACCCAACTGTTGAGGGTTGGCACTGGACTCTGCCGGACGATACAAGTGCCCAACACTCATACATCAGTGCAGTAATCGCCGCAGTGAATAGATTAGAAATAGCTACCGTTACCCCTGGGGATGCAGAGAGTCTCAGCCTGCATCCGTATTTTCGTGAAAAGATCGGCAATGTTGATTCATTCTCTAATTTTGTAGCCGACAGAGACAATTTGGATCGATTGGCTCAGAAGTACCAGCTACTTGCACAAACTGCGGAAGTGAAGTTGCACAGCTCGAAACTGCAAAGTACCCTGGATGCCGTGCATAATCCAGCGGCAATCACCAAGATACGTCGTGGGATTGAGAATCTTCTGGGGCAACCCGACGAGGTGTTTGGGCACTGCGATGTACGTTCCGATAACCTTGCTTATAATCCAAGACAGAATAAGCTTGTGTTGGTAGATTGGAACTGGGCATCGCAAACGCCGAAAAAGTTTGGCTCCACGGAGTTTCTTGTTAGTGCTGCTGAGCAGGGAGCAGATATAGCAGCGTGGCATGATGAGTTGAATCCAGGGTTACTTGCCGGTATGGTTGGGTTCTGGTGGGGCTGTTGTTTGCAGCCGGAGATTCGCGAAGGAAGCGGTTTGCGCAAGCATCAGGCCGTGTCGGCGGCTATCGCGTACGACTTGCTTACGAAAATATCCTGATTACTTCTTACAAATCGTAGCAAGTTTTACACCAATATATAGTTGACCGCCTCTGTTATTGGTGCTATCATGTCCTAGCTGCTTGAGTTTAGGTCAATTGGATGGCCGTAAACCGCCAAGCCAGAAACGTAAACTCAAGTTTAAAACAGCAGCAAGACAATTAAGTTGTACTACTGGGATGTCTTGAGTTCGTATCTTAACAACTAGACAACAAATTTTTGAGATTAAGGCAAACGGCATAGTTTTGGTTTTACCAATAACTAGTCAATTGCACTAATTTGCTTCTTGGTTTTATACGCGCACTTTGTGCACGTAGATTATCAAGAGCAATATCGTAAAAAGTTACTCAAGCGCACACAAGGGATGCCTTGACATAAGATACCGATGAAGGACGTGAGGAGCTGCGATAAGCTCCGGGGAGCTGCTAACTAAGCTATGAACCGGAGATGTCCGAATGGAGAAATCCGGCTAGGGTCATGCCTAGTCATCACAAGCTGAACACATAGGCTTGATGAAGGAGACCGGGGGAACTGAAACATCTTAGTACCTCGAGGAAAAGAAAGTAAACAACGATTACCGGAGTAGTGGCGAGCGAAACGGTAAGAGCCCAAACTTTTTAGGTTTCTGTCTGTTAACTCAGACGGATAAGTTGGTAGACGAATATCTAAAAAGGGTTGTGACATAACAAACAACCAAGACGGAGCACTAGATGAGAGTCTAGAATTCCGTTTTGGAAGCAGGTGCTACCACCAGCCTGCATAAGGTAAGAAATCAGCGATGCGAGCAGAACAATCTGGAAAGGTTGGCCATAGACAGTGAAAGCCTGGTATGCCAAGTTTCGCTAACCTTATATTTGTTAGGAATCTGATGATTCCATAGAAATTCCTGGATGTATCCAGAAATTTCTATTTGTCGAGTAGGTCGGGACACGTGAAACCTTGACTGAAGCTGGGGGGACCACCCTCCAAGGCT
>JAKQHX010000036.1 GCA_029557815.1 bacterium | reverse complement strand
ATCGTTCCTGCAGAACAGGCAGCGTATTTACTGCCGTAAACCGCTGCTGACCCAGCTGAATACTGCCCATATTCGGTTCTTGCAGCAATGCAAGCCGAACCATTTCGTCACGATGCTCAAGTGCCTTGACACCCTGTTTGCGACGTGGACGAGGCTCAACCAGAAAAAACACCTTCTCCAACCCGCATTGAACCATCGCTTCGCGCGCAAACGCTATATGGCCTTCATGTACCGGATCAAATGTCCCGCTATAAACCCCTATTCTTTTCACTCAGCAGGCAAACCTTCGCAGCACTTGGTTGGCATCTTGCACTCGGGACACACGAAGTGGCCGTGTACCGGCTCAATCGGATAATGGCCGCAGTAATCACAGAAGAATTCAGGCGATCGTTCGTCGACTAGTTGTTGATATATCTCGTCCTGTGTAACGTCACTCATGACAGTAATTATACCGCTGCCAGTACCAGTTCTTGGTTTTTCTGAGCCTCTTCTTCAACCTCTTGGATATTTATTTCGGCAAACGCCTGCTCAACTATCTGACGCGCTTCATTTTCTTTGTCGTGGAATTCAAATAGGTTGCCGGAAGCAAGGTCGGTCTTTTCGGCGGTATCCGTCGTTGTTCGTGCGACAGGCTCTTTTGTCGGATCTTCGCCATTGTCAAATTTGGCCTGACACGACTTGCACACGCTGCACGGGCCGACTTCAGTAACACCTGGCCTGGTAGCACATGATCGTACCTGGCAGACACCCTTCTTGTATTTTCTGGAGTTTGGATTACTTTCCCAATTATCTGGTGCTGCAGCATCTGACGGTTTTTGTTCCTGCCGCATAGGATCGAACGGCCTGGTTGGGTCAAACTCATGTGAGCGATCGTTGGTGCCTGCACAACCACCGCCAACCTTAATGTTCGCCCCACCAATCAATCGGCTGTTTTGAGCCATCAGAGCAGACACGTCCTGGCCTTGGCTGTACGCGATAAACATGGCTTCTTCATTGTGTCGAATCTGGGTCAGTTCACCGCTGTGAATTTGTCTAACCACCGCTGTATTGCCACTCAGGACAGCTGCCCCACCCCAGAGCGTATTTTGCTTCATTTTCTCAAGTACCACAGCCAGCTCCCGCGTCATGACGTATTCCAGATCATAGCCAAGTGAATGTCGACTAATGACCTCTAGTTCGGTTTCGTTCCAGACAGATTGGAGGCTTGCGATGAACCCCTTTATTTGGCTCGTTGGACTGCCCTGCGCCAAACTCTCGGCAAGTTCGCGTTCAAACTCCAACCACTGCGTAGCCTTAAACTCGGCCTGCTGCTTCATGAGCTTCTGGTCACCATAGTATTTGCTGATTTGGGCCTCGACTTTTTGCCTGGTCGGCCCGTCCTCAATATGGCGCACCACTTCTTCCAGAATCGTCACCGGACCTTTGGGCAGTTTGTCGGTCTCAATTTCAAGCTCGCGGTGAGCCTTCATGACTGATAGCGCCGACGCCTCGTCTTCAACCGCAATGGACTTGCCAAATATATTGTCCGGATCGGCCAGCATCCGTACCCAGGCCTCAAGCGGTACGTCGCGCACCAGCAGCGACTGAAGCACACGACACTGGTCTGCGCCTTGGGCTCCTTCCAGCCAACTCACACGGACCGCATCGTCATCACCGAGATGTTCGCGACGGGCATCATCGAGTGACGCGTCTTTTCTAGACATACGCGGCGAGATAAAGACTTGTGCAATACCCGGACGAAGCGTCTCACTTGCAAACCGCGCCTCGTCTACCTCTACGTCTACGCGCTTAATAGCGTTGGGGTGGTAGTGATACTGATAGCCGGACATGGCAGTCTGGACGGCGGTTTTACCGAGCCAACGGAAAGTACGACGCCGGGTCTCCTGGTCATGCACAATTTCATGCCGGGTCGTGGTGACCGCATACGGCATAGCTGCTTCCTGCACAGCAGTAACCAGGTTTTGCTGCACATCTTCGAGCACTGCGGCAGCAAACTCGTCAGGTCCGCGCCGCGCAGCCAACAAATGGTCGACTTCCGTCAGCACCCGCTCGTCAACCGCCAACTTACGGCCGACTTCTTGGACAGGCAGAAATTCTCCGGATCGCTCTTTTTCGTTAAACAAAAAACCCTCACTTTTCCGAGCGAGGGCTGACTTTTGGGGTCTTGAAAGAGACCTGCTTGCTCCTGCTCGGGAGTCTTATAATCGTGTCTGGCTTCCTCAAGAGTGAGGTTACAGTTGCGGCACAGCCCAGGAATTACACCTGATTCCGATATATGTTTTTAATTTACCACTAGTAGTATATAACAAATATCTCACGCTATATGTAGTATTTTGTACACGGTTGGCTAGGATTTTGCTATACTTCAGCTTACTAATGTTACGAGATTTTGATTACGAAAAACTGTCTTACGAAGATCGTCGGAGTATCCACGATGCGCTCGCTGAAACAACGCTGAAGCACATCAGTGCCTCAGACGGACTCTTTAGCTCACTCGATTTTGATCCGGCGGCTCATCCTTCGCAAATACTTGAAACGACCCATCTTGCCCCTGTGCCAGTGGCTGAAGGCGAGCCAGCCAGCCTGGCCGCCACGGCGCGGCATGACCTATTTCACCATACACGCGACGTACTCGCCAGACAGGCTGGCTTCACGAGCGCTGCAAGGGTTTTGCTCGACCATCATGGTGTTAATATTTTCCCGGTTACGAACCATGGTACTATCGAGGACATTGCAATATGGTCGGCTGCCTGGCTTGAGCACCTGGATCAAGATACCTGGCAGGACCAAAACGGACTCGTTATTAGCCGCGGCGTTACCACTATCGGCGCGTTTGGTATGGCTGCTTCAGAGGTTGTCGAAAAAGGTGGCCATGTCTTTATGAGTTTTCCGCGTACCGAAACGATTGAACGGCTTGGCTTTGATGCTTCGCTTATTGATACCAATAATCGCACTATGCGCAGAGAGGTGCACGCATGGCTCGGTGAGGATCTGCTACACAAAGTCTTGCGGCACAAGCTTGGTAAAACACTCAACATAGCCTGGTCCGGCAAAACCGATGCCGTGCAGTATGGCGATGACCACAAACCCGACCGCGTGAGTATGGGTAAGGTAGGCAACGGCACGCTCGATATTGTTAAACGTGGACTTGTCCTGCCGATTGTTATGTGGGACGGCGGTGAACCCTTTGTAGAGATTGGGGAACTCACAAAAGTAGAAACAGCCAAAGACGCCAGAAAAGTGCAGGAGTGGCAGCGTGGCACGCTCGCCAAAGCACTTGGGCTCAGTATAGACGCCGTTGAAGTCGAAGCGTAAGCGCTGCTGCCCTAAAGGGAGGCAGCCAGTAGCACAAGCACGCCAAGCCCTATCCGGTAGTAAGCAAAAACCGCTAAGGTATGTTTGGCTAAATACTTGAGCAGAAATCGAATCGCAAACAAACCGCTAAGTAACGCCGTAATAATACCGACTGCAAACAAGCTAAAATCATTGCTAAGCATCCTCATTGCCCCGTCATCCGTCATGACCTTTATGATTGCACCAAGGGTGATGGGAATCCCCAATAGAAAAGAAAATCTTGTAGCCGCTACCCGATCCAGACCCATGAACAGTCCGGTCGTAATCGTGCTGCCCGAACGCGAAACACCTGGAATAACCGCAATGGCTTGAGCCGTACCGACCGCAAGTGCCTGCGCCGGAGAAATCTTTTCCAGTTTAGTTTTCCGGTCGTACCGTTTGGCAAACCACTCGGCTGCAAGCATCAGGCAAGCAACTAAAATGAGATTGACGGCCACAAGCTGTACTGAACGAAAAGCGGACTCAGCCCGTTCTTGTAGCAGTACGCCGGAAATGACTGCTGGAATAGTAGCAAGCGCTATCAGCCAGGCTACTTTGGTATATTCATTTTTGCCAAATATACCTTTTACAAGCAGTCCTATATCTTTATAAAAATAGAGGAGGAGTGCACCCAGCGTACCGATATGCAATGCCACATCGAACATCAAACCGTTTTCCCTCACCCCAAACGCTTCATGCAAAAACACCAAGTGTCCGGAGCTTGACACAGGAATAAACTCAGTCAGTCCTTGGACGAGCCCAAGAATAATCGCTTCAAGGATACTCATTTGGAATATATGTCTCGCTTACGGAACATGTACCAGCCAGCTACTACTAAACCGATGCAAGGTGATATGAGCAAAATAAGGCTGCTTGTATCTATACCCTTTTCCAAAACACGAGGCTCACTAAGGTATTTTATAGGCGAAAGATGATTTGGATACTTCAGCCAATCAACCGTTGCGACCAACGAACTGATAAGGTACGCCAGAAAGACATATATGCCAGCAAACGCACCGGAAATACCACGCTTGCCCGTCGCCGACCCTAACGCAAAACCGAAAAGACTAAAGACCATACTGACAAGCCATGTAACGTTTGTCGCCAAAAACACTCGCCAGTAGTCCGGTGATTCGCCAATGAGCAGACAGCCTACCAGGATGCCGACAAACAACGCAAAGTTCACGATCCACAATATGACCGATGCGGCAGCAATTTTATGGAAATATACTTTCGTTCGACTAACCGGCTGAGCAAGCAGCGTCTGTAGGGTGCCTCGGCTTTCTTCACCTGCAATCAGACCAGTGCACAAGATAATACCGTAGATAATAGTCAGGAAAATCATCTGCATAAAGACCTGGAGATGTAAGAAACCTTCTATGCGTTGGTAATCGGTTGCATTGCCCAACACTTGTTTGAGCGAATCCGGCACGTTCTGCAAGCTTTGGCCAAATGATTCCTGGAAAGTCGGGAAAAGCACCACAATGAGCAGTGTGGTAGCAAACATCGCCAGCCCCCACCATACCATCGCCCAACGTTTCTCATACAAAGTCTTCAGGAATATCGAATTAAGCATCGTTGGCCTCTTCTTCGTAATACTTCATGAACGTCGTTTCAAGTTCCGCATCCTGAAACGTAAAGGTATCAATCTCGTACTTGGCAAGAACATGTATCAGGTCGTTTACGTCCCCGGTGAAATGACCATGGGCGCCACTCGTCGTCTTTTCCGATATGGTCATACCGGCCAGTTTCTGCAATGCACTGAGCAACCCTTTGTTTGAGGTCGTAATAGAAAATTCTTTTGGTGACTCCTTGGCAATCTCTGATACCGGCTTAGTGGCAATGAGTCGGCCTTCACGGATAAATGTAACCGTATCGCAGATTTCTTGTACTTCACTTAGTACATGCGAAGATATGAAAGCCGTGCCACCAGCCTGCTTGTGCTCATGGATAATTTTATTGAATTCGGCTTGTATAAGCGGATCCAAACCACTGGTTGGTTCATCCAAAACGAGCAGCTCCGGTTTGTGCATGAGCGCCGTAATGAGGCCAACTTTTTGTCTATTTCCTCTGGAAAGTGTTTTGAACTTACGGTGTAGGTTACAATGCAGCCGATTCGATAGTTCGGTGATATATGCTTTATCAAAATCGTTTCGCAATCTACCAAAATATTCCAACTGCTGCCAGCCGGTTAGATTGTCATCCATCGCCATGCCATCCGCCAAAAAGCCAAGTCGTTTGTGCACCTGAATACTATCGCGCGATGCATCAAGTCCAAA
Organism: bacterium; assembly: GCA_029557815.1. GTDB lineage: Bacteria > Patescibacteriota > Saccharimonadia > Saccharimonadales > JAGQNK01 > JAGQNK01. The sequence goes on along the minus strand of JAKQHX010000036.1, from coordinate 11,291 downwards.
TATCTTGACGCTGCCACTCGTCGGGCGGATGAAATCCATGATCATATTGATCGTCGTTGATTTGCCGGCACCATTCGGTCCCAAAAAACCAAAAACCGTACCAGGCTCAACGCGCAGATTCAGCTCTTGGACACCCCGAGCCTTTCCATACACCTTTGTCAAATTCCGCAGCTCTATAACATTTTCTGCCATTTCGTTCTATTGTACCTCATCATGTATCGTTTGCTTGACGGCACTGAGTCGTGGGATGAAGCTCTGAGCGGCTCCCTCAAGACCAAGAATCTTGAGAGTACCGATGAGTACGTACAGCTCATCAATCCTTGCCTGCTCCTTGACGGCCTGTTGTTCTAGCTGCGCAAAGAAGTACTCAACTTTCTCAACAAGCCACTTTTCCTCACCTGGTTTGACCGAATTTGTCTTTACCTTTACTTCTTCGGATAGGGTAACGACCTCCAGTGAGCGCGCCGAACGGTCACGCTTGCGCAAGTGTCCGCGCTTGATGAGGTTATTAACATGTAAGGCCACGGTGGCTACAGATGTGTATTTGAGACCATTCATAATTTCACGATAGCTTGGGCTATACCCGTGCTCTCCGATAAATACCTCTATGAAGCTCAATAATTCACGCTGCTTCTTGGTGGGACGAACCGTCTGATCGCTCATTTCTTTTTCCTTCTCAAAGACTTTTTACTGCTCGCGTAAACATGTTTGCGCGGAAAACGTTCCGGGAAAACCCAAAGCTTGTACCATAAATAGTTCCAGACCGTGAAGAAGCCACTGGAAACAAACTGTCCGATGTACGGAGTTATACCTGCAGATTTAAGGCCTTGTAAGATGACATAATTTATAAGCAGATTCACGAGGCTAATGACAATGTACCGTCCCGTTACCTCTGTTTGGTGTTTGGCGAGCCGGGGGTTATTAAATACCCAGTAACGCTGTAGTAGGAAATTAACGGTCCAGCCGATAATGTACGATAGAGAGGTCGCCCACCACAAGTGCCAGTGCAATCCTTTGTCAAAGACAAAAAATGCCGCGTATCCCGACCAGAAAAAGGCGCCGCCACTCACGAGATATTCGACAATGCGCTTGACCTCGCGTTCTTCTTTTTTCTTAAGTTTTCTAAATCTCATATTTGTTTTTGCCGCTTTCGCTTTTTGTTTAGTATATCAGAGTCGTCCACTAACGGTGATACAATAGCATCTAGAACATGAAAAATAACGCCTCACTCGCCTACTCGTTGCTTCTCATCATTGGTGACTTCCTGGCACTTCTGGCTGCCTTTTCGGTTGCCTACATCCTACGCGTCAAACTAGATGAACGGTCGCTGATCACACAAATTGCCGCTTGGGATTACTTCAGAGCCGTTGACACTGTATTGCCGCTCTGGATCTTGGTACATGCTTTTATTGGACTATACAACCAGGAAGTATTCGAGAAGCGTTTTTCTGAACTCGGCCGATTGATTGTCGGTTCAATCATGGGCATCCTGGTTGTGATTGGCTATGATTTCGTATCGAGCACCGAACTCTTCCCGGCCCGGCTCGTCCCTGTCTATGGCTTGGTTATCGGGTTCGGCTTTTTGCTCCTGTTCAGATCAATCATCAAAATCGTCCGGCGGATACTTTTTCGGTACGGTATTGGCATTAGTAACGTACTAATTGTCGGTAACACCCAAGCTACTCAGGATATGGCCGAAGCGGTCCAGAACACAAAAAGTACCGGGCAAAAAGTCTTGGCGACCGTCGGTCGTGACGTCAGAAGCTTTAAACACTATCCTACATTCTCCGAAGCAATCGATAGCTTACGCCGGCCTATACATGCCATCATCCAAACCGAGCTATATAACAACCAGGACAAAAATAACGAGATTCTACGCTACGCCCACGAACACCACGCTTCGTATCGTTTCGTACCAGGCAATACCGATCTGTTTGTCGGTAACATCACCGTCGACCTGTACGCTGGACTTCCGGTCGTTGCCGTGCACCAGACGGCGCTTATTGGCTGGGGTCGTATCGTTAAGCGAATCTTCGATCTGCTTATGTCTGCCTTTTTATTGGTTATCCTGTCACCAGTCTTTCTTCTGATTGCCGTTGCTATAAAGGTTTTCGATCCAAAAGGTCCGGTATTTTTCCGCCAAACAAGACTCACTCGCTTCAACAGAGAGTTCAAGGTCTACAAGTTTCGCAGTATGTATCAACGCTATAGTGGACCGAGCGACAAAGAAGCCTTTGACATGATGGGCCGTCCGGAGCTCTACGAAGAATATAAAAACAATGGCTACAAACTAGAGAAAGACCCTCGCGTCACGCCTATCGGACGGTTTTTGCGTATAACAAGCCTGGATGAATTACCCCAGCTTATTAATGTACTGAGAGGTGACATTAGTCTCGTCGGGCCACGGGCACTTATCCCACAGGAGCTGAATGCCTACGAAAAGAAACATGCTATTCTTAGTGTCAAATCGGGTATGACCGGTCTTGCGCAGATATCTGGAAGGCAGGATATAGACTTTGATGAACGCCGCCGACTGGATATCTATTACGTTCAGAACTGGAGCTTTTGGAATGATCTGACAATTCTGCTCAAGACCATTCGGGCTGTCATTGGCGGTATAGGGGCAAGATGAAAGTTGCGATCGTTTGCGAGTGGCTGGTCGGAATCGGTGGGGCCGAGCGTGTAGTACTGGAAGTCCATCGTATGTTCCCAGATGCACCTATTTATACTTCGCAGTATGATCCATCAAAAATCGACTGGTTCAAGGGTGCTGATATTCGAACCGGGTGGCTCCAAAAGCTCCCTACCGGGCTTAAGAAGTTCTTGCCGGTCCTGCGAGCCTGGTATTTCTCCCATCTCAACCTCACGGAGTACGACCTGGTTATCACTTGTAACTTTGGCGCAGAAGCAAAAGCTGTCAAAACTAAACCTGGCGCACATGTATGTCTTTGCAATGCTCCGACTCACTATTACTGGAGTCGTTATGAGCAGTACATGAGAAATCCGGGTTTTCCAAAGGGGTTCAACTGGCTCGCACGACTTGGCCTGAAGCTTCTTGCCGCGCCAATGCGCCGGTGGGATTACAAAGCCGCCCAAAACCCAGATTATATAGTTGCTATCTCTTCGCATATCCAGACTGAAATAAAAAAATACTATGGCCGCACCTCAGAAATTATTCACCCGCCGGTCGACATTGACCGGTTCGAAAACACTAAAGCCGCTGGGCGCCACGGTTTTGTTGTTGCCGGCCGTCAAACACCCTACAAACGAATAGATTTAGCAGTTGCGGCATGCACTACGCTTGGCCTTCCGCTGACCGTTATCGGTGAGGGCCCTGATAATGAAAAGCTCAAAAAAATAGCCGGTCCGACTATCAACTTCAGTGGCCATTTAACCGATGAGGTTATCGCCCTGGAGTTTGCATCCGCTCAGGGGTTTATTTTCCCCGGCCTTGATGACTTCGGTATCACCCCAGTCGAAGCCATGGCCGCCGGCACACCAGTTATCGCCTACAAGGCTGGCGGCGCCCTGGACTATATAATGCCCGGCAAAACCGGCGAGTTTTTTGATGAACAGTCAGTTGAAAGCCTAATAGAAGCGCTCAATAATTTCAAAACTGAGAAATACAAATCCGATACCCTAAAGAAACATGCCGAAAAATTCTCCCGGCAAGCTTTTGAGAAAAAACTATCCGGGTATCTTAAGGGTATTGCTTCATGAAACAAATCCTGGTCACTGGCGGAGCCGGCTATATCGGTTCACATACGGTCGTAGAACTTATCGCCTCAGGTTACAAACCAATAGTCATTGATAATTTCAGCAACAGTAAACCATCAGTACTGGATAGATTGAGACGAATTACTGATGAAGACATCCTCTTCGAGAACGTCGATTTATGCGACAAACACCAGCTGTCAAAAGTATTTCAGGAGTATGACTTCACAGCCGTTATCCATTTTGCCGGCTTTAAGGCCGTCGGTGAATCGGTCGCTGAGCCGCTTAAGTACTACCGAAATAACCTCGCCTCAACGCTCAACCTTTGTGAACTGATGATAGAGCATAAGGTCAACCAGCTAGTATTCAGTTCTTCCGCCACCGTATATGGTGACCCATCACATGTGCCGATTACCGAAGACATGCCACTTAGCGCTACTAATCCATATGGCCGAACGAAACTCATGATCGAACAAATCCTGAGCGATCTTGTGAGGGCAAATAAAGGCTTTTCTGTGTCGCTGCTGCGTTACTTTAACCCTATTGGTGCGCATGCAAGTGGCTTTATCGGCGAAGATCCGAACGACATACCAAACAACCTCCTACCCTATATTAGCCAAGTTGCCATCGGCAGGTTAGAAAAACTCCGCGTGTTTGGCAGCGACTATAACACACCGGACGGTACCGGCGTACGTGACTATATTCACGTCGTAGACTTGGCCAAAGGTCATGTCGCCGCCCTCACCCATATGCCAAAGTCCGGGAAATGCGATGCCTTCAACCTCGGCACTGGTAAGGGCTATTCTGTTTTGGAAGTCATTACAGCATTCGAAAAAGCCAGTGGCCGGAAAGTCCTCTACGAAACTGCCGACCGTCGGCCAGGAGATATCGCCATCTGCTACGCTGACCCGGCAAAGGCTAAGCGAGAACTTGAGTGGCAAGCCGAATTGTCGCTTGATCAGGCCTGTACTGATGCCTGGAAGTGGCAACAGTTCGCCACTACACTTAGTGAATGACTGTAAACCTCAGAATATTTTGTGCAGTATGATTGATGTCTTGCACTAACGGATGCTGCCATCGCCACGTATCATCAGCCCGAATAAGCCAGCCAGCAATGCCCCCGCCCCACACATAGAAAACTAGCATCGCCACCACCAACCACGCCTTTATCTGCCGGCGGGTGATTGACTTATTGATAGCCCAGGCCACAAGTGCAAAAACCAAAATCATTAACGGATATGTGTAGCGTGCCTGGATGGCCTCTGCTTTCCATAGTCGGAGGTACGAACTGTAGTTGAATGCCCACATGGTAAGTGCGTACACGCTGCTCACTACAAGCGCAAAGCGTAGATAAGGACTTTCCCATATCTTGCGTCGCTGCCAGATTACAGCAAACAGTCCTGCGATAGCCACAAAGCATGCAAAGATGCTATTGGCCGGCAAGAGTGGCTTCGAGACAATCGGTCCATAAGGTTCCTTTTCCCATACCGCCTGAGTTGGCGTATGCTGAAAGATAGCGAAGTAGCCGCGCATCATACGGCTTACCCAGTACTGGCTAAAGCTTAGCTCATTACCATACGGCGGTTCGGCCGGACGGTTCTGTGCGTTTACAACGTTATCTCGGTACCACGGACCAAAATCTTCACACAACTGTACCGGTTGTACCACCTGGCACTTTGGCCGGACGGTTCCGTATCGCACCAAATTTCTACCATAACGCTCTACGGCCATTATACTTACCGCCACTAGCCCAAAAATAATCACCAACAAAGCAAGGTTCTTGGGAGTCTCCTGCCACGACTTCCGAAATATCTGAAATACTTTTCTCCCATTTCGTCTCAACACCACCCAGGCAAGGTATGATGTAACAATAGCCATGATGGGCAAAAAGGTCTGCTTGGCAAGTGAGGCAGTGGCACCGATAAGTAAAAAGAAAGCCAGATGCTGCACAAGACCTTCGTTAGTCTTTATGATTCTGGTCGCATACAAGAACACCACGGGTGTCAGCAAAAACATCAGGTTGTCATAGTTCACGTGTGCTGCCAGAAATGGCACTATCGGAGTCATGACGAATGCCAGTAATACTACATTGATAATTCGCCTAGAGAGACCCCATTCCCGCAGTAATCGGCGAAAAAGCGCGAGGCCGCCCGCAACCATGGCCACATTCATGAGTCGCATAGCGATGATTGTTTGGTCCACACTCAAGAAGTTATCCAGCGCCCTATATGGGTAGCTCATAAGCCAACGGTATAGAAACGACGGCTCTCGCGTTAGATCGCCAATGATACCAGTATTTAGCGGCTGTTCGGTCACTATCCATGACCACTGCTGTGCATACAGCTGAATAGCACCGACGTGCGCATATTCATCAAACGGCATAGGGTATATTGCTGTGAATGCTAACCACACTGCCTGCAAAATAAAGACCCCAAGCAGCACAACAAAAAATTTATCGCTAGCTAGTATGCGATATATGAAATCAGCAACAGGCTGGACTATTTTTCTCATCAATTATTAACTATATCAGAGATAACAGGGGAGTTTATTTTGGCTATTACGAAGCTGCCAAAACTAATGCTTCTACCACTAGTGCCGTATCTTCCCAGCGTTCTACGGCAATCGTGTCAATGCCCATAGATTTGACAGGGTAATCATTGCCGCCCTCTTCCAGTTTGTCGCCTATGAATAGGATTTCTTCTTTACTGATGTCCAGCGCATCTATCAGTTTTTCCATGCCGTATGCCTTGTCTATGCCGATACGTGTAATGTCGATAGTCGTGGAACCACCGGCACGCACCTCAAAGTCAGGTAGCTTTTCCGCCAGGACTGAACGCAAGGCCAATCGGCGTTCAGAGTTTTTTTCAGCCCATGCGTATTTTTTTTCAGCAGGGGCCAGCTGACCAAGGAACGATATAGAAATCTGGCTTCCACGGTCTTCTATGATGTCTCCATATGGCTCTGCTTCCCACATATCCATTTCTTGGGCGGATTTTTTGGTGACCTCGATGATCATTTTGCGCTCTTCAGCAGTCAAATCTTCTGCGTAACGTATTTTCCAGTCCTCTTCTATTTCGTCATAGCGATAGTAGCGCGTTCCACACGTTGGCATCAGATGAAGTTTACGCAACTGGCTGGGACTTGCTTCAATCCTATCTACGACCTGTTTTTTGAATTGCTCGAACTTCCCGCCAGAAATTATGCAGACCTCATACTTATCCAGCAGATTGATCAGCAATTCACTCATACGGTCACTAATCGGCGACTTCGTGACCGCCAACGTATCATCAAGATCGAAAGCTATAACTTTTTTGCTCACTTATTTCCCTTCTTTTTTAGCATTGATTCGCTTGCTTACTTCGCCAACTTTTTGCGATAGATCCTTGCGAGTCACGAGTATGCCTTGTGGCGTATTAATGACCGCAACGTTATCCAGCCCAATGACCGCCAGAGGCTTCTCTTCATGATTTTGCACAAACGAATTTTCAACACCCTCCAACTCAACTTCTCCATGTGCATGATTGCCTTGCTCATCACTCCCTGCGGCCTTGTGGAGATCGCCAAAGGAACCCATGTCCATCCAGTCAAATGCCGCAGGCACAACCAACAAGTCGTCAACTTTTTCGATCAGTCCGTAGTCAATCGTATTGTTTTCGAATGACAAATACGTTCCTCTGTATGTATCAGCATCAGCGGCAGACAACAGACTTTCGAGGTTTTCATGCAATGCTGGAGCATGCTGTTGCATCTTTTGCCTGAAAGTATCTACCGACCCCACGAAATAGCCGCAGTTCCACAAATAGTTACCACTCCGAATGTAGTCTTGTGCCACCTGATACTCAGGTTTTTCCTTAAATGAATGCACATCAAAAACAAACGACTCGTCATCATACACTCCGTCCTTCTGTATGTAGCCAAAACCTGTTGCCGGGTAGTCTGGCTCGACTCCAACGAGCACTATTCTGCCGCTTTTTTTCGAGGCATCTCCAGCGACCCGGAAACTATGCACAAAACCTTCAACATCACGAATATAGTGATCAGCCGAAAGTACCGCAATCGGTTCGTCCGTCGGATGTTTCTCAGCAACATGCGCCAGCGCAGCAACTATACAGCTTGCCGTGCCTCGGCGAGCTGGTTCTACCACAAAATTGTCATCACCGAGCTCTGGAAGTTGCTCTTTGACCAAATGCGCGTGGCTCATCTCAGTAATGACGTACACCGCGTCACTTATGCGCTTTGCTCTATCATATGTATTTTGGATTAGCGTTCGTTTGTCACCGTTTATTTTTAGTAAGTGCTTTGGGTAGTCAGGAGTAGACAACGGCCATAGTCGTGTGCCGGACCCTCCCGCGATAATTACGGTAATCATGTCTATCATGATAACAAATTACGGAGAATAAAAATGAGGGAATTGCATTGTAGTTTTGGCTAAACCATTGAAAGGCATTAAAATAGAGCAGTTACATCATGGGAGAGAAAGTGGAAACAATTACCGTACTCGGCGCTGGCTACGTCGGCCTGACCACCGCTGCGATACTGGCCAACTGTGGCTACAAAGTTTATTTGATAGAACCGAATCCAAAACGACTTGAAGTCATAAAGACAGGCAAGTCATTTTTCTTTGAGCAAGGCATCAATCCACTCGTAGAAAAAGCCGTTCAAGAAAACTCCCTCGTGCCCACTGATTCATACGACCAAGCCGTGCCGCTCAGTCAGTTTATCTTTTCTTGTGTAGGTACGCCGGACAACCCGGACGGCAGCTCTAACTTATCCTATGTATTCAACGCAGCTGAAACCGCAGCCGGATGCATGAAACCCGGCACGATCTATATACAAAAAAGCACCGTGCCCGTCGGTACCGGCCGTAAGGTCATTGATATCATTTCTAAAAAGCAGAAATCTTTTTCGTATGTATCAAATCCTGAGTTCTTGCGTGAAGGCACCGCACTTTTTGACACCCTTTACTTCGACCGGGTTGTTGTCGGTGGCAACGATCACCAGGCTAACCAAAGGGTCCTCGATATTTATGTAAATGTCGAGAGCTTTCGTGACAAACTAGCGAAACTAGCCGGAATTGAAAAAGGTCATATCAACGGTGGGTACATAGAAACCAACATGAACGGTGCTGAACTCGTCAAGGTCACTGCCAATGCCTTTTTGGCTCTCAAGATTTCATTTGCAAATAGTATTGCTAAGCTTGCCGATCAAGCGGGTGCGGATGTAAACGAAATCATGGACGCTGTAGGCGCCGATCGCCGGATTGGCCGATCATTCCTGGGTGCCGGGCGGGGCTACGGCGGCGGCTGTTTTCCGAAAGATGTCAGTGGACTTATCAGCAGTGCAGAAGAGCATGGTGTAGACATGCCTATCATGGCTGCTGCTACAGAAGTGAACGAATCCATGGCAGGCTATATCGCCAATAAAGCCAAGGACTTGCTCGGCACGCTCGAAGGTAAACGTATTGCAGTACTAGGCCTTGCATTCAAAGCTGGTACCAGTGACTCGCGTCGCTCCCCTGGTGTCAAGCTTGCAAATATCCTGGACAAAAATGGGGCAAAAGTATATGCATACGACCCAGAAGCTAATGGGGAGGCAAAAGAAGACCTACGCAGCGGCGTAAAGATAGTTCACTCCATTCAGGCAGCCATTAATGAAGCTGATGCTGTATTTGTTGCCACGAAATGGCCGGAGTTCTTATCCTATGATCTAACCGCTCTTGCTAATGGCATGAGAGGCAATCTGTTCGTAGATGCAGAAAACGCCTATACTGTAGAAGATGTAGAAAAAGCCGGCCTGCACTATACTGGCGTAGGGAGAAACGGAAAGAACGCATGACAAAAGTAGTTGTACAGGTTCCTTGCTATAACGAAGAAGGCACGCTTCACCTTGTATTGGAGTCCATCCCAAAGAAAATTAAAGGTGTAGACAGTGTCGAGATACTCATCATCGATGACGGCTCTAAAGACAAGACTATAGAAGTTGCCAAAAAATATGGCGTCAAGCACTTTGTCCGTCACAAAAAGAACATGGGCCTTGCCCGTTCTTTTCACGACGGCGTCAACTATGCCCTGTCTATTGGTGCCGACATCGTCGTCAATACAGATGGCGACAACCAATATCCCCAGGAGCGCATTGGCGATCTTGTCCAGCCTATCTTAGATGGAAAAGCAGAAATTGTCATAGGCGACCGTCAAACTGCAAAAATCGCTCATTTCTCTGGTTTCAAGAAGCTCATGCAGCGCTTTGGCAGCGCTGTGGTAAACCGCGCGGCGGGAACGGACCTACCAGATGCGGCCAGCGGGTTCCGGGCCTACTCAAAAGAGGCCCTTATGCGTATCAATATCGTCACTACTTTCAGCTATTGCATGGTAACCATCATTCAGGCCGGTAACAAGCGTATACCAATAGAGAGTATCAAAATCGAAACAAATGCCAAGACCCGCGAATCGCGCCTATTCAAGAATATATGGCAACACATGTTCAAATCTGGCTCTGCTATTGTACGTAGTTATATCATGTACCGTCCGCATCTGATTTTTCTTACACTCGGGACAGTTTTACTCGTAGGCGGGCTGGCTCCATTTATCCGTTATGGCATCATCTACCTGTCTGGTGATCGAGGCAGTCACATACAATCATTGTTGCTTGGTGCAGTGTTCATATTCGCTGCCATCATTTCTTATGCACTTGCAGTAATCGCCGACTTGACTCGCACGAACCGCGTTTTACAAGAAGACGCCCTAGAGCGAATCAAGCGTCTGCAGTTTGAAACAATAGACAAGTAGCTTTATGAAAATACTAATCACCACCTCTACCCTACCTGTATCTGATAACGATAAAGTACCGGCATTTGTAAAAGATCAGGCTATCGAATTAAAGAAAAAATATCCAGATACTGAAATTACCATACATGCACCTCACAACTTTCATAGTAGAACGACTGAGAAACCCTTAGGAAACAAATATTACAAAGAAGTACGCTTCCATTATTTTTGGCCGTTTCGCTGGGAGTTACTCGCAGGACGGGGAATTGTACCTGCACTGCGCCAAAATAAGTTCTTATATTTTCAGATACCTTTTCTTTTTTTCTTCCAATTTTTTTCTCTTTTAAGAATTGTTCGGGATGAAAAGCCCGACCTTATATATGCTCACTGGTTCACACCACAATCTGTCGTAAGTGCTCTAGTATCGAAACTAACCAAAACTCCGTTCGTCTTCACCACTCATGCCTCTGACGTTGCAGTTTTAAAAGGCTTTCCATTTTCAAAAAAGATAGTCAGGTGGGTTTGCTTTCGGGCCGCGTATTTCACAGCCGTATCTCAACGTACGGCAAATAGATTGAAATACTTTTTCAATGACAGAGACTGGGGGGTAAACTTTTCCGGAAAACTACATATTATACCTATGGGGGTCAAACTATCACGGCCAAAATTAAATCGCGCTGATATTAAAACGATTACAGGAAAGTACAACTTACCGACCGATAAAAGTATCGTGCTCTTTCTTGGCAGACTCGCAGAAATCAAAGGCGTAGAATATCTACTCGAAGCTTTCTCACAAATCCCCCCAAAATATAA
>JAKQHX010000022.1 GCA_029557815.1 bacterium | reverse complement strand
AGTGGCGTATCTGAAACGTACTATATCCTCAAGCAATTTATTGCCATAGCTCTCGGTGTGGGCGCGTTTTTTGCGTTATCGAAGATACCGTATCAGTACTGGCGCAAGGCCGTACTACCGCTCATTGTGCTATCTGGTATTTCAGCACTCGCAGTGCTTGTTATTGGCGAAGAGATAAATGGTGCGCATCGGTGGATACAGATCGGCGGAATATCGTTTCAGCCTGTTGAGCTCATTAAGTTTACACTCCTCATTGGTATCGCTGATTTGCTAGCGCGACGAAAAAGTGAAGGAGCGCTCGGAGATACGGACAAAACCATTAAGCCACTGCTGATTACGCTTGCTGTCATCGGTGTAGTGGTGGGGGTTTTACAAAGCGATTTTGGATCGACTGCGGTGATGGTAGGCATGCTTGGCGCCATGATGTATATAGCGGGTGTGCCACTTATGAATCTCATGAAAATAGGTCTGATTATCATTGTTGGTGCAGTCATTCTCATTGCTCCATCAGAATACCGCCGAAGTCGAGTGGCAACATTCTTAAATCCGGCAGCAGACTGTCAAAATGACGGCTACCAATCATGTCAGGCGTTGATTGCGGTCGGATCTGGTGGATTGTTTGGTTTGGGGCTCGCGCGCAGTGTACAAGCGTATGGCTATCTACCAGAGGCCGCAAACGACTCGATATTTGCCATTCTGGCTGAAAAATTTGGCTTCTTTGGGGTGTCGCTCGTGATTGCGGCATTTGCGATGTTTTTTAGCCGATTAACCAGGATTATCGAGCGAGCTCCTGACGAGTTTAGTAGACTGCTTATTACCGGTATGCTGGCGTGGTTTAGTGTGCAGGCGATTATTAATATTGGGGCGATGCTGGGGCTATTGCCTCTGAAGGGTATCACACTGCCATTTATTAGTTATGGTGGTACGAGCCTGTTGTTTGTAACGGGTGCTCTCGGAATTGCATTCCAGATATCAAGATACAGCTCTCTCGGCCATTCAACAGGGGATTCAAAGGAGCCTGAGCATGAAAATTATGCTTATCGGCGGGGGCAGCGGCGGCCATATTACACCGCTGCGAGCCGTCGCGCATGAAATAAAACAGTTGTATCCTGCGGCTACGGTTATTGCTGTCTGTGAAAAGGGCAGTGCTTTTGTAAATATTTATAAAAAATCGCCCGATATCGACGCCGTAGAACAGGTGAGTGCAGGCAAGTATCGTCGCTATGCGGGTCAAACATTGGCACAGCGAATTCTGGATTTTGAAACAATTTTTTTAAATATTCGCGATGTATTTCGAACACTTCGCGGATATTGGCAGGCACGGCGACTCTTGAAGCGTGAGCGCCCCGATGCACTACTTATCAAAGGTGGTTTTGTGGCCGTACCAGTGGGGTTGGCAGCATCGCGGCTGCAAATACCATATATCACGCACGATTCTGACTCGACTCCCGGACTTGCGAACCGAATCATTAGTCGCTGGGCACATAGACACGCAACAGGTATGCCCGCGGAACTATACTCCTATCCGCCCGAGCTGACAGTGTATACCGGTATTCCTGTTTCGCGCGATTTCGATGTTGTTTCAGGTCGTGACAAATCAAAACTTCGGCATGCTCTTGGTATTGGGAACGCTAAAACAGTGATAACGGTAATTGGCGGTAGTCAGGGCGGCAAACAGCTAAATGACGATGTCATTGCTTCGCTCACCCCGCTTATGAAAGAACTTGATGATGTTGCTGTACTGCACATAGCTGGTAAATCGCACGAAAAAAGTGTGCGGTCTGCTTATAGCCGTGCACTTGGCAAGAAGCAACAGTCACGAGTCGTTGTGAAGGGCTTTGTCGATGATCTTGCCCGGTACACTGGTGCGGCGGATATCGTCGTGTCGCGAGCAAGCGCAACGGCTATTGCAGAACTATCATTGCAGTCTAGGGCGCTTATCGTCGTTCCTGGGCAGCTTGCAGATGGTCACCAGCACAAGAACGCTGATTACCTAGAAAGTCGTCATGCAGCTATCCAGGTTGCCTCCAGTGATAGTCATGGGCTCGGGAACGCGCTCGTTCGTCTTATGAGTAATGAAAACGACCGTCTGGGGCTTGCGAGACAGCTTCATAGCCTCGCAAAGCCGCATGCCGCACGAGAATTGGCGGTACTTGTAATTGAGCTTGCGACACATGGTGGAGAAAATGAAGTTCAGACGAAGTAAACAGACACCAGAACGTGATCGTGAGCGCCTGCGTCCAGATGTTCCTTCGCGTTCAAAACGAGTCTATTCATATTATGCAAGCAGTGCACAATCTGCCGAGCATCCTGTTGCCCGTGAACCACGAGTGAAAGCGGGCGAAGGGGTGCTACATAAGCTTCGCC
>JAKQHX010000057.1 GCA_029557815.1 bacterium | reverse complement strand
CCGTCTATTTCGATTTTGATGACGCTATTTATCGGCTCAGGCGACACTGCGGTATTAGCCTGTGCCCCCGTCTGAGAGTAGCCGTCAACAGTTACCATCTCGGTAATCATGGGAAGATCGGACTGAATACTAATGGTATGCACGTCAGAACCCGGAATATCGAACTCGATGACGTCCATGTCTGCTGGATTGCCGTTGGCATTGGCGTCTAGAATTGCCTGACGCAGCGAACCTGCACCGGAATCGTTGGTATTTGTGACCGTGAACGTAGCTGGTGCCGCAGTCGTTATCTGCGGTGTCATAACCGCCAACAAGACGAACGCACACAAGCTAAATGCCAGTATATGTATTGATTTTCGTTTCATTTTTACCCTCATGTTTACCGCTATTCTAAAGCATAACGTTGTTACGACGCAACTCCCGCTCAGTTGCACACAGCTTGTATGCGGCCTGCGTACTTGTGCTACTGAAAGTTGCAAACCCAGCCGAACCAAGTACAGCGAAGGGTCTTCTCGTAGGTAGTGGTTTTTGAAATATTACCCTTCTTGTCAACGGCAGTAATTTCGTACTTATACTTTTGTCCGTCATCTATCTTGAAGTCTGTATAGCTGCGGTTTGAGCCGCTGTAAAGTTGCTTACCGTTTTTTCTGACGATGTATTTTGCAATACCGTGCGGCGAATCACTGGCGCTCCAGCTAAGGTTGGCGGCTTGGTGGAACTCAAAGAGCTGTGGATTCCAGCCGATACTAACCGGGACTTTGGTAGGTACGCTAACGCTAGTTGGAGTGACTACCGGACTAGCGGGAGGTGTCGGAGCCGTTGGCCCTGACCCCGGGGGAGTCGGTGGAGCCGGGTTAGTCGGAGTCGTTGGAGTTGTAGGCTGGGTTGGGGTAGGAGTGGAAGGAGTGGTGACCGGCTCGGAAGTGCCTGTAGCGCTTGCGGGATACTTACTGGAGGTATACTTACAGTAGAACTTTGATTTTTTGCCGTTTACGCAGTTGTTAACGGGCGGCTCTACGACATAGATGTTGTCTTGGGTAAATAGTCCGTGCAGAATATTGTCATCTTTTTTGTCTGTAATACCGAGTTCTTCCCATAGTTTGCGGTTCTTGTCGCTCATACCACCGGCCGTCTGGATACCAGAGCCATACCCCGAAGTATCAAGCGGCATCCAGCCATAATCCCGAAGAGCACGTGCAATTATGCGTGCGGTTTGTGCTTTTCGCGGATTATTCTTTAGATCTGGCTTGGAGTTAATCCAGTTTTCTATGAATGCATCGTCTATGTCGAGCGCAAAACGCATGCCTTCAGGGACGGTCTTGGAAAGCGTCATCGCTTTATCGACTGCCTGGCCCTGGAAACGCGGCAAGCGTTCGCCGAGACTTTTTACGCTCGCCCATTCAAACTTGGCAGCGGGCGCCACCGCAGTACCGCAAGTCACATCGATGACTCTCGGGTCGTTTTTGGCAAGTTGTTCCTCGGTGCATTCGGGTCCAAACGCTGAGTTAAATATACCCATCCCAAGCGCGTGGCGAACTTCGCCTGCGGCCACTTCCTGAGGGGTCAGCAAAGTCGCGTAGTAGTTAATACCACCACCACGGCTTCCGTCGCTACCTTCAAAAGTTCTGTAGTCTACGATTTTGTCGTTGTGGTCCCGTAAGATTCTTGCGCTGGACGCACAGAGCCGCTTTTGATCCCAAGGGAAGCACTGCGTAAAAGCGGTCGCACCGGTCTTTACTGAGCTGAAGCTGTAGAGATAACCTTTTGCCTCGTCAATAATAATCAGCTCATTGTCTCCGGCTGACGCTACGTTCCATTTAGGATTCCATGGGAATTCGCGGTCAGGCAGCCACGCTTTAGGGCTGTATATGTTCTCGCCGTCATCAAAATTTGACATGTTACAGTTGTTCGCACAGGTCTGAACTTTCTTTGTGGTTGTTGCGTCACTGGCATAGTATACAGCCCTGGTCCAGTTCTTGTCTGGTTCCTCGAAGCCAAAGCTCACCCCGAACTTGCCCTTGTTATTTTTCGTGTCGGCCGTTTCGTCGTTGTATACACCGTAGTTATACATACGGCTTGCATACTCGGCACTTCTAGGGTGTTTGGTGAGACCACAGACCGGTACGTTCCATGGCGCGTCACCAAAAGGCACTTGGTAGCTGTAGTTTTTTACTCTGGCCCCACATTCACCTGCCGCCCGGTTCTGGATGACTTGCGATGATGGGGTGCTCGCAAGCGAAATACCGGCCAGGACAATTCCTGAAATCGCAAAAATCGAAATACCGAGAATATGTACGGACTTTCGAAAAGCTACGTTACTTTGATATTTTTGTTTGAGCGCTGCCAATGCAGTTTTGATGCTAGCTGCCATGAAATAGATGCCCCTCATTAACCATTACCTTCATAGTATAAGTTCAGGTTGGGATTGCCAAGTTTTTAGCGTCATTTTCCCTGGCTAGGAACTAGCGGGTCGTTTCGGAAAGTCTTTGGAGAACTGCGTCCAGGTCATCTTTGACTTCGCGCCATACGTCTAAGCTTGTGAAGCGGATATATGGTTCGCTATTTCTGCGCGAGTGTGGGGCGTTTTGGCGGCGCGGCGTGAACCGCTCTATCACCTGGACCTTCTTATGTGCCAGCTTGTTGATGACGTTCCTCATCTGTTCCTCTATGTCACTGTCGTTGGCCCACAAGGATTTGACTTTGATACCGCGTTCGATATGTCGGTCTTTGACCAGCTCTTCCATAATGGCTTGAGCCAATTCAACTTCTTGTTCAGAGAAAAATGCTTCAGGCTCGACGGCTGTTTCTGGTTCGCTACTAGTGGCTGTCTTGCCAGACGCTGCTCCCTCAATCGGTGTCGTGGATATGCGGCGGATTCCTTTTTTGTGGCCTACGACATGCAAATCCTGCGCGTTAAGTAAGTTTCTGACGGCTTCCTTTGCTTCGTCCACCTCTATGTCCAGGTTGTTGGCAACGTCTTTGCTGAGGGTTGTCCAAATAATACCCGGATCGCCATCAGTTTGCGTGGCTTCCATTCGAGAAATTGCTGTCACGAGGTTGCTGGCAAAACGGATGCTCTGCAACACCTCCCTGATGGTTGGCGCCCGTCCATCTCGCTCCGCACCTGTCCCCTCGCCTGTGCCGGCTTGCTCTTGTGCTATTCGCTCGAAATACGGCAGCTGTGGAGGTGCTGGAGCAGGCTGGGTTTGCGGTACTAAGCTCTGGCTGCCTAAGTGGTCAACGATCTCTGCCGATTCCGGTGACGACGCCTTTTTTGGCTTGGTGGAGGCGGTGCGTTTCCGCTGTTTTGGCAGTTCCTCCGGAGGGATGACCTTCTTGAACAGCTTGACGAAGCGCTCGGCCCGCTCCTTGATGCCGGTATCTTCCTGCAGTACTGCCCTTTCCTTGTCGTATACCCGGTCTGTGATTGCCTCTACGTCGTATAGTAAAGATACGATGTCGCTTTCAATTGCCCGGACATTCTGGATAGCATTTCTACGGTTTTCACCGCGCGACCGTAGTACGCCGATGTAGGCAAGGCGCAGCTCCGGATTGGTCGCTACGTTTTCGGAAAGCTCATCAAATACCTCAAGGGTGTCGGGATGCTCTCGTGCCTCCCGCACTGTTAATCCAAGCGCGTCTTTGTACTGATGGTACTCGACGACGCCTTCGACGTATGATTCTGTTGCAACACTCTGTTTCACAAACTTATATTATAACACAAAAGTAAATACAAGTCTATAGGTGCGTTACATTTCCTAGACTGCACCGCTGCCGTTTCGACGCAACCTTCGATGTCCTTTGCCGGTCAGTACTTTTAGAACGCTGGTTTGGTTGGCCTTATCCGTCTCCGCAATGACCACCAAACACTGTTCATCGGGTTCTATTTCTCCCGCCGCTTCCTTCGTGTCCATGATTTCGGCGGCTTCCTTGAGAGTAAAATACACGCGCGGCGCGTTAGGGCTGACGTCGAACGAGTACCAAATTGATACATCCTTGTACTCGGGCCCCTGTTCTGAGCTGCGTGCACGTACGCGTTTGACGCTATTGGCGCTTTGCCATGGCATAATGCCCGAAGCTACCCGTTTTGCCAGGTGCTGGGCGATTTGATCAAATACATTTAAGTCACCATTGCTCCGTGGCGATTTGGCGCGGACGGTATCCGCAATATCCTCTAAGCGTTCATCTAGGGCGCGGGCAAAGAGTACGCTGCCCTCCGGAGCTTTCATCCGGCTTATGGTAGTGGGAGCGCTGTTTTTACGCCACGGCACGGTCAGGCTGAAATCACCAACTGTTGTAATGCCACACTCAGCTAGTAATGCTTCTGATTGCCGGATGGGGTCCTCGGGCTGGGTTTTTTCATCTGCGGGTACTGGGGAGACAGCAGTATGTGTAATAACTGTGGGCCGTCTTTTTGTTTTTGTCTTTGGAGCCATGTCGATTCTGCGCAGAAGCTGGGCGTTTGAGGCTGCGAGCTGCCACTCCAGCTCGTCAGCAGCATCTTTTCGTACAAAATCACGTTCATTTCCTATGTACAATTCGGTAGGTAAGTCATACGGGTCTGCGGCCAGCTCAGTGAGGAGTTCATTGAGCCTCCGTACTTTTCGGGCCATTTTCTTTGACATACTTGTATCTACTTCGTCTACGATGTACGGCGGATATGGTTCGTAAGGCGCTTCGCTGACCTTCATGATATGACGGCCAAGCTTTCGTAGCCGCCCCGGTGGTATGGGTCGTGCTTCTGGGGCGGGAATCAGGGCTTGTATTTCTTGGATTTGCGCGAAAATGATACCCAATACAAGGTCTTCGCCGGCTTCTGTCAGTTCGCTGTCACTGGCATGTAGGAGGTTTTGTCGGACCAAGGGTACGGTATCTCCTTCGGCCTTGATCCAATATGGCTCATCATCTTCCCGTGTACTACATACTTGACCGAAGTTGTCGAGCATCCTTATATGGCTGTCCAGCCTTCCGGTCTGGCCTTCTACGGATGCCTCGCCTAGCTTATGCGTTATCACGGCCGCAAATTGTGCTGTATCGAGAGAGGTATCTGTTAATGACTCGATGGTCGCTTGAAGCTCGGGCAGTAAGCCGTGCTCATCGGGGAAGTCGACTTTCTCCCCCGAACAGAGAATGGAAGCTATCTTGAATACGGCTCCCTAAAGTTGGGCGCACTTCAACAGATTTCTCGACCGTATCGGGGGGGGGTTCATTAAAAATATTATATCACAAAAACTCGCAAATACAACATCCTACAGTACATTTGCACTGCAGAAGATGAAGGTACAGCTGATCTTGAGGCTAATGGAAGCTGGTTTCGATACATTATTTGCTGCGTCTGCCGCAACAATAGTATACGTATACGCCTTACCCGCCTCTAACATACTTGAATCAGTAAACCTCGTTGAGGCGCTTGTGCCAATCTGTAGGTTGTTTCGTGTGACTCGATAGGTAGTGACCTCATTATTATCGACAGATGCCTGCCAGCTGAGGTCCATGACATAACGTATCTTTGACCAGTCAAACACGAGGTTTGTACGTATGCTGCTCGGGGCTGTGGGTGCTTGTGTATCTTTTGCCGGAGCTGGAGGTTCGGTAGGTGCACTTTGGTTATTGACAGTGACAGTTACGGTTTTTTCGGTGTAGATATTTCCGGGGTCGCCTTGGGCGCGTGTACGGGTGACGACGCGATGTGAGCCATTGGTGAACTTTGTGGTGTCCCACTCCCATTCAAATGGCGCAGTAGTGTCCGTTACTTGCCATGTGTCGTCGATACGGAATGAGACAGAGTGAACGGGGGTCGTGCTCGTCACCTTGACCGGCACTTTTCCGGCAACAGTCGAACCATTGCTTGGAGTCGTAATACCGACATCTGGTGTAACAGGCGGCTCAGTTACCGGCGTAGCACAATTTTCTCCCATATCGACTGGTTTGCACGTTTCATCTGTGAGAAGTATGCGATCCACCTTAACGCCTTTTTCTACGCCAGTAATCGTAACCTTGCGGCTGCCGGCATTCAGTGCAAAACTGGCTTTGTTAGCGGTATCTCCATTCTTGTAATCTATCCAGCTCCATGTACCAGAAGGCAGGCCACCGTCACCAAGTTTTACGATAACCCCGTTGTCTATTTGCGCTTGAACCGCATTGTTCGTACTGTCTGGGGCTTTGATGCGTACCCAAAGCTTGTAGGTGCCGTTTTCGGGTACGTCGACGGTTGCGGTAAGTGTGCCGTAGGTAGCTGGGGCGGTGGTAGTGTCACTGCCGAGGCTTTTGACACGCTGCACTCGTTGGTCATCGCGCAGGATTTGCTGAAAACGAGTGAGCTGCCCTTTGGCGAGGGTCCATGGTCCTTTCTTGCTGTTTAAGCAAGAGTCAAAATAAGTGTGAGCAATAACGTCTTTTTTGTTTGCGAAACCCCAGTCCCAAAATGCCTGCATGTTTGAGGCTGCGACCTGTTCTTGCTGTTCAGTCGTTGGCTTGAGTACCATATTGTCAGGCTTACATTCAGCGTTTGTCCACGGAAGTCCGTTTTCTACCTTCTTGCTCCAACTGCCGCCCTCGACGGTTCGTAAACCCCACTCGGCAGTACCGTACGGAAGACCCTTGGCCTCTATCCACTTCGTAAAGTTTTTCCATCCGGTGACCTCAAGAGGGCCTACTCCTTCTTTTTCAGCATACGAGTCAACGATGTAGGCATCCC
Source organism: bacterium (assembly GCA_029557815.1). Classification (GTDB taxonomy): domain Bacteria; phylum Patescibacteriota; class Saccharimonadia; order Saccharimonadales; family JAGQNK01; genus JAGQNK01. The sequence goes on along the minus strand of JAKQHX010000057.1, from coordinate 11,182 downwards.
ATATGTCGTCCACCCACCAGTCTGCGGGCTTGCGGTTTGACCGCGAGTCCCAGGTCCAGGTCATAAGTACCGGCATAAAAGCTATGTTTTTGGTGCCCAAGGCATCCATACGAGCCCGGACACGTTTTTGTACCTCTCGCCAGCCAGAAGCACCTGCCGGGTCATCAACGCCACCTCCGTCACCGCCGCCTTCTGGTTCGTGATGTACCGTAAACCAAACCGGGCCGCCTGCTGCATCAAGCTGACGAAGCATATTGTCGAGCTCACCGTCATGTTTGCCGGAAGCGACGGCTGACCAGCCAGGCGTTTTGATAGACACATGAGGCAGCCGGTTGGCGGCAAGATCATTCTTTGCCGTACTAATCATTTTTGCGTCATTCCAGCCCCAGAACGTACGGCGGATAGATAACGCCTTGCCTGTCGCGCTTTCGTGCCGCGAGGGATCTCCATTGCCCGAAATGGCAGCGCCCCAGTACGCCTTGCCTGTCACGAGGGGGTTTGGGTCTCCAGGGAAGCGTTGTATCGGTTGGCTCTCTACAGGAGCTGCGGCACTAAAGGCTACGTACTTGCCGCCAGACGCAGTCGCATCATTGCCAACTACCGCGCCAGTCGTTCTATCCGCGGATTCCGCCTCGAAGTTAGAGGTAGCTGCATTCGCATCAAAGATAAGGTACGACCCCAATACGGCAACGATGACGATGCCGACAAGGGTTATGAGCCGTTTACGGTGGTTCCCGATGTGACTGATTTTTTTCTTGGAGCTTTTTGTTCTGTGGGCACGCGAGAGGTTTTTGCTTGCTTTTCTTTTTCTTGTTGGCATGGATATATCCTGTTGTTGTTTTGACAGAATAATACAAGAAGCTAATGCTTTAGTCAATGCAGTAGTTTCCCGTACATATCCATACAGCAGAAAGTGGCTACATCATGCCATATCCGAGTTTAAAGAAACTAGAATCTGTATGGGAATCCTCTCTACGAAAACTGTATACTAAAGGAAGATGGAACATTACATTGTACTACTGCGCGGCATTAATGTCGGCGGCAAGAATAAGGTGCCGATGTCAGAGTTAAGAAGATGTTTGGAAGAGTTAGGATTCTCCGATGTCTCAACATACATTGCTAGCGGCAATGTAATGTTGCGATCCGATGAGCGCCCTGATGCTATACAGGCCCGGATTGAAGAAGTTCTGCCTAGGATTTTCAAGCTCGATAGTGAACGTATCAAGGCTCTCGTGTTGACTCGTGAGAAGCTCCGTTCGATCGTTGACGGCAAGCCGAAGGACTTCGGTGAACATCCAGAGAAATACCATAGCGACGCACTTTTTCTTATTGGCCTTGCCGCGACTCAAACGATAAAAGTTTTTTCTCCGAGAGAGGGAGTAGACAGAGTGTGGCCAGGTGACGGCGTGATCTACTCACAACGTCTAAGCGCGGAGCGTACGAAAAGTCGCTTGAGCAAGATCATGGGAACGCCAGAGTACAAATCAATGACAATCCGCAGCTGGAACACGACAGTAAAACTATTGGCATTGATTGAGGGCACCGGGACACAAAAGGATATAATGAATCAATATACATGATAGATGTTCTTCTCGATTTCTTAAAAGATATGTCTGCCGCTATGCCAGTGCCTCTCTTTGTTTTCTTGGGTTCGCTCATGGAGGAGTTGGTTGCGCTGTTACCTTCTCCGTTTGTCACTACCCTGGCCGGCTCCCTTGCTGCCAGCCAAAATAGCGGCTTGGCATACGTTGTATTGCTGGCACTCGTAGCGACCATTGCAAAAACTATCGGTTGTTATGGCTACTATATTCTGGCCGACAAAGGTGAAGACCTCATATCTTCCCGCTACGGAAAACTGCTTGGTCTAAGCCACGATTCGATTCAAGCAGTTGGTAAGCGTTTCGAGAAGGGCGGCCGTGACGAACTGGTTGTGTTTGCCCTCAGAGCGCTTCCTATCATGCCTTCTGCCCCAGTTTCTGTTCTGGCTGGTATCATTAAATTGAATATCCGACATTATCTAATCGCAAGCGGCCTGGGTATGTTTGTGCGAAGCTTCTTTTTCGTTTACCTTGGCTTCATTGCAGCCGGGACGCTCGAAGAGCTCCAGGCACGGCTTGATGGCTATGGGGCATACGGCAATGTCATGATACTTATGATTTTGGCTGTTTTTATAGTATATATTGCAAAGACACGGCTCAAACCACGTAAAAATATCAAGTAGAAAACAATATAAAAACACCGACTAAGGCCGATGTTTTTATATTGGCTAGGGCGGAGGGATTCGAACCCCCGAATGCATGGACCAAAACCATGTGCCTTACCACTTGGCGACGCCCTAATATATATTGTCGTTTGTAAAAGTGCCTAAGCTTTGAGCAGCTTTTGGTCCATGGACCGTTTATATCTTGTTGCTTAGCGCAACGGCCATGTGCATATGCCACTTGGCGACGCCCTATCGATTCATAAACAGACTGATTCTACCTTAATCCCCTCTGTTAATCAACTGCTTTGGGGTATACTGAAGTGGTTATGCCTGTCGTGGATACACGTCAATTTAGCAAGCTTCCGAAGAAAAAGGCACGAAGATCCAGATTGCCTGTCCTATTAGTATTGCCCGGAATAGTTACTGTTGGTTACCTGCTCTTTGGCGGGCGTGAGGTATTGCCCGGACACCAGGGGTCCGACCCTTCGCCCTCGAACTCGGCTACTGCCACACCAAACCAGGAGCCAAAGACAGGTTCCCTCAAAGAATTCACTGGCGAACAGTTCAAAGAGTTGGCCAGGGCCGTGAAGTATCCAAATACGCAACTTTTCGCCGAACCTCCGGTTATCACTGGTGATAAACTGGCTGATGCACGCATCCGTAAAATAGCTGAAGCTCGCGGCTACGTATTGACGAGTATCCCTGAGACGTCAATAGAAAAAATACACGAACCACGGCTTGAGGGCGATGACTTACTGCAGCCGCTTGCCGCGATTGCGTGGCGGGATCTCAAAACGGCGGCTAAGCGGGACGGCATCCCTCTTTCGCTGACCTCGGCTTACCGTTCGCCAGAGTATCAGCGGCATCTCTTTATGGGGCGTCTTTCTGCCCGAGGCGTGACGGTGGCCCAGATTGCTGCCGGCCAAGCTGATTCCGCTATTGAAGCGGTACTCAGCCAGGCGGCCGTGCCGGGCTACTCCCGTCACCACACTGGTTACACAATCGACCTGTGGTGCGAAGACGGTAGCGGCACGTTCTTGAGCAGTATGTGCTTTGACTGGATAAGCGCAGACAACTACAAGATTGCCAAGCAAACGGGATGGATTCCGAGCTACCCAGAGGGCGCCGAGCTGCAAGGTCCAGAGCCGGAACCTTGGGAATACGTCTGGGTGAGCAAGGATTTGGTTACAAACTAAGAGCTTGTGCTTGCCTTTAGGGCCTCTTTTGCCCTAAAGTTCTTTAGTAATGGCAAGAAAGAAAGAGCGAAACGTCGCTGATTTTATTGTACCCCTCGAAATGAACGGTTTACAGGGGCGTATGTTGCGCTTGCCTGCGCCAAAAAACAAAACCAGGGAAATCCTGTTCATATATGGCCATCACTCATCATTGGAGCGCTGGTGGGGAGTAGTCCAGGATCTGAACCAGTATGGTGCGGTCACGATGCCTGATTTACCGGGCTTTGGCGGCATGGAAAGCATGTATAAGATTGGCGAGAAGCCGGATATTGATACGCTGGCTGACTACCTGGCGGCGTTTATAAAGCTGCGCTACAAGCGCCGGCGTGTGACTATTGCGGGGTTGTCATTCGGGTTTGTGGTTGTGACACGTATGTTGCAGCGCTATCCGGATATTGCAAAAAGGGTCGACTTGTTAGTGAGCGTCGTGGGCTTCGCGCACCATCAAGATTTTACCTTTAGCCGGTCGCGCATGCTTTTTTATAGGGCGGCAGCCAGGACGGTGTCTTACCGGTTGCCGGCTATATTCTTCAGAAATGTGTTGCTGCACCCGTTCGTACTGAGATCGGTGTATGCAAAGACACACAATGCACGTGATAAGTTCAAGTCCATCCAGCGCGACCACTTCAAACATGTTATGGATTTTGAAGTACACCTCTGGCATATCAATGATGTACGAACACATATGTTTACGACGGCGGAGTTTTTGAAGCTCGACAATTGCCAGTGGCGCGTTGATCTGCCGGTGCACCACATATCGGTAAAAGCTGACCGGTACTTTGACAACCATACGGTTGAACAGCATATGCGCGTTATTTTCAGTGATTTCACTGAGTATCGTTCACGGATGGACGGGCACGCGCCAAGCGTCGTTGCCGACATGAAAACCGCCGCGCCGCTCATACCAAAAAAACTTCGTACGGTCTTGTCCAAAAGCTGAGGCCACGATTTGGTATAATAATCGTAATGTTTAACAAAGAGGTGTGTAGTTCACGATGAGGATTGGACTCGTCTGCCCCTATAATATCGGTCTTGGCGGTGGGGTTCAGGAATGTGTGATGGCGGCCCAAGCAGAGCTTAAGAAGCGTGGCTACGAAGTGTACATCATCACGCCACGGTCACGGGCGGCCCGCGAAAACCCTCCCAAAGACACGATTCTGGTTGGCGCTGGAGCAGATGTGCGATCGCCTTTTTCTACGACTGCGCAGATTTCGGCAAGCATGAATCCCGAAGAACTGGAACGGATCGTTGATGAATATAATTTTGATATCCTGCACTTTCACGAGCCGTGGGTACCCGTGCTGTCGCGCCAGTTACTAAGTAAGAGTAAAAGCAAAAACATCGCGACATTCCATGCCCGTATGCCTGATGGGGTCATGACCAAGACCATCGAAAAAGTCATCACGCCATATACCAAGTCTATCCTGAGGTCATTCGATGCGCTGACCGCGGTCTCTGAACCGGCCGCGCAGTATGTGCGCAGCCTTACCGACGATGAAATCACCATTATCCCGAACGGTATTGACCTTAAGAAGTACCGGCCAATGCGCACAAAGAAGCCCGCTCAAAAGACCATCCTCTACGTCGGACGGTTGGAGCGACGCAAAGGAGTAAATCTGCTCATTGATGCGTTTGCGCGGCTGGGCGACCAGGAGTGTCGTTTACTTATAGCCGGTAATGGTCCTGACCGCGAGAAACTGGAAACCCAGGCCCGATCCAGAAACCTTACTAACGTCGAGTTCTTGGGTTTCGTAGCAGAGGCAGAAAAGATCCGTTTGTTGCGCGAAGCGACTGTTTTTTGTTCGCCAGCTATTTATGGCGAAAGCTTCGGCATCGTACTGCTCGAGGCAATGGCCTGTGGTACGCCGACCGTTGCGGCCAATAATCCTGGATACGTTTCAGTCATGCAGGGTCGCGGGCTTATCTCACTCGTCAACCCTGAAGACACCGAACAGTTTGCCCGGCGTCTGGCGCTCATGCTGTACGACGAAGATGTGGCAAACCTTTGGCGCAAATGGGCTAAGAAATACGTCAAACAGTTTGACTACGTAGAAGTTGTAAACCAATACGAAAAGCTCTACAAACAGCTCTACGAACAGTCATGAAGATAGGATTCGTACTTGATGATAGCTTGGACAAAACTGATGGCGTCCAACAATATGTCGTTACACTCGGCCAGTGGTACCGCAGCCAGGGCCACGAAGTACACTACCTGGCCGGACATACAGAGCGTACTGATTTGGCGCATATCCACAGCCTGAGCCGCAATATCCAGGTGCACTTCAACCAAAACCGGATGTCTACTCCCTTGCCTGCAAGCCAAAAAAGGATACGCAAACTGTTATCCGAAGAAGCTTACGATGTACTGCACGTCCAGATGCCTTATAGCCCATTCTTGGCGGCAAGGGTTATCAATGCTGCTCCTGAAGCTACGGCCATTGTCGGCACGTTCCATATACTGCCATTCTCCAAACTGGAATCGGCTGCGACGCGTATCTTGGCGGCCATGCTTCGCCGATCACGCAAGCGGTTAGACGCTGTGGTGAGTGTGTCCGGACCGGCTGCAAAGTTTGCCCGTAAACGGTTCAAGGTCAAGAGCGAAATCGTGCCAAACGCTGTTGCGGTAAGTCATTTTCAGTTAGGTCGGAAACTCCGTAAGTATGACGATGGTAAGTTGAATATCGTTTACCTGGGACGCTTGGTAGAACGCAAAGGCTGCATGCATTTACTAGAAGCCTTGGAGCTGCTTCATCACCAGAACCTATTGCATATGGTGCGTGTCATTATTGCCGGCAAGGGGCCGCTCCTTCCCAAGCTGGAGCGTTTCGTCCGTGATAACCACCTGTCCAAAAGCGTGCAATTCATCGGTTTTGTACCGGAAGAGGACAAGCCAGACTTACTGGCGAGCGCCAACATCGCGGTGCTGCCAAGTACAGGCGGCGAAAGCTTCGGCATCGTACTGGTAGAGGCTATGGCGGCGGGGGCTGATGTCGTGATAGCTGGTGACAACAAGGGTTACCGATCGGTAATGGGTGACCACGAGGACCAAATCGTTAACCCTGCCAACACCGAGGCTTTTGCGCATACGCTCAAACACTTCATCCTTAGCGCAAGTGCCAGAAAACGTGCCAAAAAATGGCAAGCAGTCAGGGCTGCAGAATACGACGTCCAGGCCGTTGGCAAAAAAATGCTCAAAATCTACGCCCAGGCATTGAGATTTAAGGATAACGTGAGATAATTAGCTCGAAATCTAGGGGAAATATCATGCTTGAATGGCTCAAAAAAGAAAAACGCAACGAAGTAGAGCTCACTGTCTCTAACCGTACCGTCATCCGTGTGATGGCGCTTGTCATCCTGTCGTTTCTGTTCTTGACGGCACTGCGGCAGGCTGCCCATGCGCTTACGCTGGTCTTTACGGCTCTATTTTTGGCCCTTGCACTGAACGCCCCTGTCAGCTGGTTCGCGCAGCGGATGCCAGGCAAGATGCGTGGCAATAGAAGCCTGGGTACCGGAGTATCGTTTTTGCTGATAGTGGTGTTTCTGGGTGGGTTCTTGGCAAGTATCGTCCCGCCGCTCGTACGCCAGACAAGTAGTTTTATCAGTGCGGTATCCGAGCTTGTAGATGACCTGAGGAGTGAAGATAGTAGTCTGGGACAGTTCATACGTCGTAACAACCTGGAACAGCAGGTCGACAAACTTTCTGATGAGCTTGATGACCGCCTCAAAGATATTGGCGGTACGGCAATATCTACAGCTTCCCGGGTTGGAGGAAGTGTTTTTTCTACTCTGACTGTGCTTGTGCTGACCTTTATGATGCTTGTCGAAGGTCCGGCTTGGATGCGGCTGTTCCGCAAGCTCGTACCAAAAGATGAGCGTGAGCATGTCGACGGCCTTATAACCGATATGTACAGGGTCGTACGAGGGTATGTCAATGGCCAGGTGTTGCTCGCTGGCACAGCGGCGCTGCTCATACTTGTGCCGCTGTTCTTGCTGGAAGTCAGTTACCCGATTGCACTGATGGTCGTGGTCTTTGTGTGTGGCCTCATACCGATGGTCGGACACTACATAGGTGCAGCGATAGTTACCACCGTGGCACTGTTTACCTCGCCGGTGGACGCCCTCATTATCCTCGGCTACTATATCCTCTACCAGCAGATAGAAAACTATGTGGTCCAGCCGGCGATCCAGTCAAACTCTACGAATATGTCTCCTTTGCTCGTGTTTGTATCGGTTATTATCGGGGTGAGCTTCGGTGGTCTGCTAGGCGGTTTGGTGGCCATTCCGGTGGCCGGTTGTTTGCGTGTACTCCTCTTGGATTATATGAATAGCCGCAAATACTTAGAGAATGGCTTGCCGTCCAAGACCTACGCGTCCAAATCTTCAAAGTAACCGATGGTACACCACATCTAGCGTAACCACACTAGATGTGGTGTCTGTCTAGTACATTGTATCTCGCAAAACGTTGAGTGCGGTGCTGGTCTCGGGGTCGTTACCGTGGGACGCCAGTGTCATGTATAACTTACTGTGCGGTACTGCCTTGTGGAGCGTGTATGCCGTAATGGGTGGACAGGCCATATCGTACCGGCCCTGTACGATATAGAGTGGTACGGTAATTTTATGGGCGTTTTTCAGGATGTAGTCAGGTTCCAAAAAGCAGGCGTTATTAAAGTAGTGTCCGTAAATTTTATACGGCACCGGGTCAAACTCTTCGGGTGAACTGTTCGGGTCGGCGTCTTTCTTGACTTCTCTATCATAGCCGCGCCAGTCAAAGTTCAGTATGGGTATTTCCAGGTCACTCAAGGCTTTTGAAGTCGCTTCTAGCTTGGGTTCGTCACCGTCCTCAATAACTTTGTAGTGATAGTCTGCCGGATTGTCTTTGTGGGTGTCTGGTACGGTGGCCACAAAGCGCTCCCAGACTTCAGGATAGTGTCGCTTGAAGATTCCTTTATCCAGCCAGTCGATTTCTGCCTGTGTGCCGGTAAATACTCCTCTAATACTGACGGTTTTCGTGAGCTCTGGGTGCTCGATAGCGAAGAGTAAGGCGAGGGTGGAGCCCCATGAACCGCCGTTCACATGTACATTTGATATGCCAAGATGCTCAAGTATCGTGACCGCATCTGCGATTACATCTTGGGTCGTATTATGCTCGAGCTCGCCGTACGGGAGGCTGTTACCGCAGCCCCGTTGGTCGAAACTGATGACTTGATGCCGTTCGGGGTCAAAGTTGTATTTGTGTTTGGGCTTAAACTCACTGCCCGGCCCGCCATGGAACATGAGGATTGGTGTCTTGACCTGAGGGTTGCCCCACTGCTCAAACCAAACGCTGTGGCCGTTTCCAACGTCAAGGTGACCGGATGTGATCGTGAATTCATCCGTTTTGATTGTTCTCAAGCTCATGCCCTACTCCATATGACACCGTGTGAGGTATCCTTTATTTCTATACCTTGTTTTTTCAGCTGGTCCCGAAGTCGGTCAGACTCGGCCCAATCTTTGGCCTCCCGTGCTTGCTGCCGTTTGGCTATAAGCTGTTTTTGTTCGTCAGTTATATCGGGTCGATTGCTTAGGTCCAGGCCAAAGACAGCGTCCAGAAAAGCGAGCGTCCCGTCGGTGTACTTGCCTTCTACGCCAGGGATAGGGATAGTCTGCATATGGCTGATGAGTTTACCCCAAGCCGCTAAAGCTTCCGGTGTGTTGAGGTTGTCTTGCAGTGCTTTTAAAATGCCTTCCTGGGTATCGCGAAACATCTCATCAAGCTCCGCCGGCATACTATCAGCACTGGGTTGGTGCCGTAGGTCGGCCCACGCGCGCAGTTCATTCAGCCGGTTCTGGGCGCCTTCGAGGTTTTCCCAGGTGAAGTTGGATTGGTTCCGGTAATGCGACTGCAATACCATAAGACGGAATGCGAGTGGGTCATAGCCTCGTTCACGGATGTCTCGGAGGGTAAAGAAATTGCCGAGCGATTTGCTCATCTTTTTGCCTTCAACAAGTAGGTGCTCGTTATGCACGAAGTACTTGGCGTAGAGGTCGCCTTTGCCGGCGGTACTCTGTGCGATTTCGTTTTCGTGATGTGGAAAGATGAGGTCAATCCCACCCGTATGGATGTCAAACGGCTGCCCAAGGTTATTGACACTCATGACCGAACACTCAATATGCCAACCGGGTCGTCCGAGCAGTTCATGTCCGTCCAGTTCAAACTCCCAGGCGGGTTCGCCGCCTTTGCGTGTTTTCCAGAGGGCGAAATCATGTACGGATTCTTTGTCGTATTCATCGTTATCAATGCGTGATTCGCTTGTATTACCAGTGGTGAGCTCCAGGAGTTGGCCGTATTTTTTGCCACTGGTACGGTACTTCTCGATGGAAAAATACACACCATCATCGGCAATATACGCAAAACCGTCTTCGTACAGCTCACGAATGAGCGCGCGCATGCCCTCCATGCTTTCGACTGCGCTCACGAACTTCATATCGTCAATATCACAGCCGATTGCCCGCATGTCTCTTAAGAATATTTGTTTGTACTCGTCTGTGAGCTTGGCAAGCGCTTCCTCTGGGCTGAGATCCGGGTGTCGTTCCGCACTGCGTCGGATAGTTTTATCATCTACATCTGTAAAGTTCATGACGTGCTGGACATCGTAGCCGCTGGCTTTCAGGACGCGGCGCAGCGTGTCCGCGGCAATGAAGGCGCTGAGGTTGCCGATGTGAATGTGGTCATACACCGTGGGGCCACAGGAATACATGCGCACCTGGTTGCCGTCCAGCGGCGCAAAGTCTTCAGTCTTTCGTGTTAGTGTGTTGTGTAGTTTCATATATAGCCAGTATAAACGTTATTGATTGAAGGTGTTAAAATCTACACCGATACCATGCTTTTCCATTTGTAAAGGGCGATGTGAGTCGTCATATTGTTTTCCTAATTCTTTAACAGTTCGGTGACCTTAGCGATACATTCGGTTTTTACTTGGTTGAATGCCTTGCCGCCGGTTATTTTGAAGCCGGCGGAATATTTGTGGCCGCCGCCGCCGAACTGTTCAGCCAATTGAGCGGCGATTGGTGCTGCTGAGTTGCAGCGGATACCGGCGGTGATGCGTCCATCCGCGTAATGTTTGATGGCGACAGAGACCAACACGCCTTCGATTTGCAGATGCTCGAACTGGATGAGTGCGTTCGGGTTGTAGAGGGGGCTGTACTGCATGATTTCGTCGTGTGGAATGTCTATGAGTGCGAGTTGGCCGTCGGCATGGAACTCGGTCCGCTCAATCAACTGTGCTTTGTAGCGAAAGATGTCAGGATGCATCCTTGAAAGCTCCCGGCGTTTTTCTTCCAGTGCCGGCCTGTCAACACCGAGCTCAACGAGCTCTGCCATAACCCGGTACGTTTCTGCGGTCGTCAGGTCGTTCGAGAGCCCTTGGGTGTCGCCTAGTATCGAGGTCATGATGAACTCTGCCGAGACGGCATCGAGTGGCCACTCATAGCTACGTGCTAGTTTGTAGATAAGTTCGCCGGTTGAAGAGACGTCCGTGTCGGTAATGTTCACGGTGGCAAATGGAATCAGGTTATCGACTTCTGCATGGTGATCCAGTACGACACAGGGCTTGCTTGCCACCCAGCTTTGCCTACCTGATTCGCCCAGTTTCTGGAACAATGTCATGGTGCTGGCGTCGACGATGATACTAAGGTCAAAGCTGCTGGGGAGCTCTGTGCTGACGCGGTCCCAACCGGCGAGGTATTTGAGGTAGCCGGGCATATC
>JAKQHX010000048.1 GCA_029557815.1 bacterium | reverse complement strand
ATGGACATCGAGCTGTCTTCACCTGCAAATTGTTCGGTCAGTGCTTTTTGAACGTTTGCGTCGGTATCCATCCAGGTCTCAACTGTCAGACGATATCGTTCATCTTCGGTAATGAAGCCCTGTTCGTATTGTTCGCTGATTTCAGCGGCCCGGTCTTCGGCGGCCTTCATGATCGTATCCAGGCTACCGAGATCGCTGAAGTCACCCATTCCGAGACTTAAGCCAGAAGTCGTGGCGTAAGTGAATCCGAGGTCCTTTAGGTCGTCAGCAATCTGTGCGGTTTTTGCTTGGCCGTACATTTGGTAAGCCAAAGCAAGCACACTGTTGAGCCGTTTCTTGGTCATAGCTTCATCTTGAAATGGGAAATCATCAGGGAAAATTTCATTGAAGAGAATTCGGCCAAGTGTCGTTTCGCGGACTTCACCACGGAATGGCAGGCGTACACGGCTTTGTAGGGTTATGATCTTTGCATCAAGTGCCATGATGGCATTCGGCAGACCCGTGAAAGCGCGCGGCTCTTGCTCAACCGTGCTCAACCGTTCGTAGGTCAGATAGTAACAACCAAGCACGATATCTTGTTCAATGTGAAGGATTGGTGAACCGTCAGCGGGCTTCAACAGGTTCATGCTGCTCGCCATAATACTGCGAGCTTCCTTCTGCGCCTCATCTGAGAGCGGGAGATGGACGGCCATCTGGTCACCGTCAAAGTCAGCGTTGAAGCCTTTACAAACCAGTGGGTGCAGCTGAATTGCCTTACCTTCAATCAAACGCGGCTGAAAAGCCTGGATGGATAGACGGTGAAGTGATGGAGCACGGTTCAAAAGCACATATTTGCCCTTGATGACCTCGTCTAGCGCATCCCAAACCTCAGTTTCGCCGGTCTCAATCATGCGTGTCGCAGAACGAATGTTATGGGCATGATCGTTTTGGATGAGATAGCCGATGACGAATGGTTTGAATAGCTCGAGAGCCATCATCTTCGGCAGGCCACATTCGTAGATCTTCAATTCTGGACCGGCTACAATAACCGAACGACCGGAGTAGTCAACACGCTTACCAAGCAGGTTTTGGCGAAAACGTCCTTGCTTGCCTTTGAGCATATCGCTCAACGATTTCAGGCGACGGCGTTGTCCGGTTGCAGCAACAGCACGGCCGCTACGGGCATTGCTGTTGTCGATGAGTGCATCTACGGCTTCCTGAAGCATGCGCTGTTCATTGCGACGGATAACTTCCGGAGCATTGAGCTCGATAAGTTTCTTCAGCCGGTTGTTGCGGTTGATGACACGACGATAGAGGTCGTTAAGGTCGCTCGTTGCAAAACGGCCACCAGTCAATTGGACCATTGGGCGCAAGTCCGGTGGGATAACCGGAAGAACGGATACACACATGCTGCTTGGCTTAATATCGGCACGTTGCATACTCTCGAGCAAACGCAGGCGCTTCATCAATTTTTTCTTGCGCTGGCCTTTGGCTTCCTCTGCTTCTTCTGTTAACTTTTCGATAAGCTTGTCCAGATCAACTTGGTCCAAGAGGTCCTTGAGTGCCGACCCACCCATACCAACAGTAATCATGTCACGGAGCTCCGCAGGTAGTGCGCGATACTCGGTTTCGTTGATAAGGTTCAGGTGCTCCAGGCCAGTAAGCTGGTTTTTAAGCTGCTCGAACTCTTCGGTAATCTCCTCGAGTTCTTTGGTTTGCATTTCCGCCAAAGCTTTGACGTTGGCGCCCTCGGCCGCCGCTTCTTTTTCGAAGCGGGCCTTAATCGCTACTTGTGCAGCTGCAAATTCGGCTTCCTTATCAGCCAGGTATTGGTCGCGCTTCTCCGTATCTACCGTCTTTATGACATAGCTTGCAAAGTAGGCGATGCGCTCCAGGTTCTTCACCGTCATACCGAGCAACAAACCGATTGCTGACGGCGTCCCACGCAAAAACCAAATATGTGCAACCGGCGAAGCCAGTTGGATGTGACCCATACGCTCACGACGTACGATGCTCTTAGTAACGATTTCACCGTTTTTGTCGACGGCGGCTTCACGCGACCGAACACCTTTGTATTTTGCGTCGTGCGGATTTATGTCTTTGACTGGTCCGAAGATCCTCTCGCAGAACAATCCGTCACGTTCTGGTTTCTGGGTCCGATAGTTAATGGTTTCTGGCTTGGTTACTTCACCATGGCTCCAGTCAAGGATATCCGCCGGGCTGGCAACTGCCAGACGCACTGCGTCAAAGTCGGCAATGTTCGTGCCTGTGTTGTAGCGTCTCATTATTTTGCCTCCTTTTCTTCGTCATCTGCGGCAACTGTTGCCGTGTCTTCGTCATCGTCATCATCTGCTTGGATCGTCGTCGTAGCCGGAATATTATCATCCAACTCCATGACAATGTATTCGTCTGCAGGCGGCATGTCCTGTGACATGTCAATGTCAGAAATACTTGGTGCTGGAACGGCAACTTCGGATTGATGCGCTGCTTCGTCCTTGATGTTTTCGGCCAAGATGTTCTCTGCGTCAACGACTTTGTTACTATCGCCGATAAGATCGACTTTCAGGCCAAGTCCCTGCAGTTCCTTCACGAGCACATTGAAGCTTTCGGGAACCTTCGGTCCGACAATCTCCGTACCTTTAATGATGGATTCATAGGCTTTTGAACGGCCGTACACATCGTCGGACTTGATAGTCAGCATTTCCTGGAGCGTATTTGAAGCACCATACGCTTCGAGCGCCCATACTTCCATCTCACCGAATCGTTGGCCACCATTTTGTGCCTTACCACCGAGTGGCTGCTGCGTAACCATCGTGTATGGTCCGGTCGAACGGGCATGGATTTTGTCGGCAATCATGTGATTCAGCTTGATCATGTACATCGAGCCAACCGTGGTCCTCTCCCTGAAGGCTTCGCCAGTCCGGCCGTCAAACAACTGTTGTTTGCCATCTTCTGGCAGCCCGGCTTCTTTGAGCAGTTCCTGGATTTTACGGATCGGTACGCCGTTGAACGATGGGCTGGCGACTTTCATGCCCAGGGCACGAGCAGCCATACCAAGGTGTGTTTCAAACAGCTGACCAATATTCATACGGCTTGGGACGCCAAGCGGGTTTAGGATGATGTCAACCGGAGTTCCATCTTCGGTGAACGGCATATCCTCAACTGGCAATATACGGGCGATAACACCCTTGTTGCCGTGGCGTCCGCCGAGCTTGTCACCGACGGCAATCTTACGCATCTGAGCCACAAAAACCTGGATCTGCATAATGACGCCGGCTTTTAGCTCATGGCCGTTGGCGCGCGAGAACACTTTTACACCGACAACCTTGCCATGCTTGCCATTTGGCATGCGTTGCGAGGTATCTCGGACTTCTTTGGCCTTTTCACCAAATATCGCACGTAACAGGCGTTCTTCGGAGCTAAGCTCCTGTTCGCCCTTTGGAGTAATTTTTCCGACCAAAATATCGCCAGGATGGACTTCTGCGCCAATGCGCACGATTCCGTCTTCGTCCAGGTGACGCAAGGCATCTTCTGACACATTTGGAATATCACGTGTGACAATTTCAGGGCCAAGCTTGGTTTCACGGACTTCAACCATGAAGTCAACAATATGAACAGATGTCAGCGTATCGTCCTCGACAAGCTTACGACTCAGGATAATGGCGTCTTCGAAGTTATAGCCACGCCATGGCATGAAAGCTACGACCAGGTCTTTCCCAAGCGCAAGTTCACCGTCTGCAATCGACATACCTTCGATAATTGGATCGCCGGCCTTTAATTTGTCACCTGTTTTTACAACCACTTTCTGATTGATCGAGCTGCCTTCGTTTGACCGAATGAAGTGCAGTGGATTATAGGTCACAGTGCCGTCTTTGTATTTGACGACGACTTCGTCACCTTGTGCCTTCACTACTTCACCGGCTGCTTCGGCCACCACCAACTGCCCGCTATTATGTGCAGCGGTAGTCTCCATGCCGGTACCAACGATCGGTGATTCCGGTTTGACCAACGGTACAGCTTGCCGCTGCTGGTTACTGCCCATAAGTGAACGATACACATAGTTCTTTTCTATGAATGGTATGAGTCCGGCCGACGAACCGATAATTTGCTTCCTGGCGGCGTCCATGTGAGTGACTTCATTGGCGTCAACCTCACCAGATTTCAGGTTTGCACGTGCAGAAACACGCTCGTTGACAAAATATCCGTCGTCATCAATCTCTTCTCCCGTACTGGCAATCGTTGCTTGCTCTTCTTCGGAAGCGTCAAGGTATACGACTTCGTCCGTCACTTTTGCCTTTACCGGCCAGGTAGCCTGGTTTTCGACAGCTGCTAGCTTCTTCGCATCGTCAGCGGTAATTTTGCTGCCGGCCTTGACAATAACCTTGCCACCAGCTTCAAGGTTTACCGCGGCGATATGGCCGGCTGCTTCTTTAGCGGTGACAGCGTTAATGACCTTTCGGTACGGCGTTTCGATAAAGCCATAATCATTAATCCGTGCATAACTGGCCAGGTTTAGCACCAGACCAATGTTTGCACCTTCCGGCGTTTCAACGGCACAAATACGACCGTAGTGGGTAGCATGGGCATCACGGACCTCAAAACCGGCACGTTCGCGGCTCAAGCCCCCAGGGCCCATCGAGCTAAGGCGCCGTTTGTGGGCAAGCTCTGAGAGTGGGTTAATCTGATCCATGAACTGGCTGAGCTGTGAGCTAGCAAAGAACTCACGGACGGCTGCCACAATCGGGCGAGCATTGATAAGCTGTGCCGGGGTCACCGTTTCAATCTCGTTCATGCTCATGCGGTCTTTCGTGTTGCGTTCCATGCGGAGCAAGCCGATACGGAACTGACGCTGGACAAGCTCACCAACCAGCTTCACGCGACGGTTAGCCAGGCTATCGATATCGTCAGCCGGTTCCTGCGTATTGTTCAGGCGAATAATTTCGGCGATGATAGCGACCAGGTCCTCAAGTCGCATGACACGGTTCTCGATCGTATTCGGTACATCGAGGTTCAGGCGCTTATTGATCTTGTAGCGGCCGACCCGGCTAAAGTCGAAGCGCTTATAGTTATAGAACATGTTTTCCAGCAGACTGCGCGCATTGTCTACTGTGGCGAGATCACCTGGACGGAGGCGACGGTACACTTCGATGAGTGCGTCGTTCGCGCCACGGGATGGGTCTTTTTCCAGGGTTGTTTCCAGGTAATTCAGCTTACCTTGGTCAACATGGGCGAATTGCTCTTTCATTTGCGCTTCCGTCATACGGAGGGCACGGAGCAGTGTGGTGACAGGAATCTTGCGCTTGCGGTCGATCTTTACGAAGATAGCGCCTGATGCAGCCGTTTCGAACTCCAACCATGCACCACGACCAGGAATGACCTTTGCGCCATAGAGGTTGTGTGTGCCATGAGCTTCAGCGGTAAAGAACACACCAGCAGACCGGATCAATTGTGAGACAACTACCCGTTCCGCACCGTTGATGACAAACGTACCGCGCTTGGTCATCCACGGGTAGTCACCGAGATAGATTTCCTGCTCTTTGACTTCACCGGTTACTTTATTGGTCAGCTCAACGGTTGCTTTGAGCGGAGCATCATAAGAAACGTTATTCTCGCGTGCTTCCTGTTCTGTAATCTTGGGATCTTCGAACCGGTAGTCTTTGAAGCGCAATGACAACTTCGTACCCGTATAGTCGTCTATCGGACTGATCTCGGCAAGCAGTTCGCCGAGCCCTTCGTCAACAAACCACTGGAATGAGCGGTTTTGATGGTCGACAAGATTTGGCATGTCGAGCACATCATCAGCTTTGGTAAAAAACGTTCGCTTTGTGAGTGCCTTTTTCGCACTCGTAGAGCTTTTCGCCATGTAGTACTCCCACTTATAAATTGAATGGTTATAAAGATAAAAAGACGCCCAGATATATACTTCTGATTGTCTTTCCGTTTGTTTTGATGAGTCTTACTATCGGCTGTTACTGTGATCCGAATGACTCTTTAGTTTTTGCGCGCAAAGTTACCTACGTAGAGAATTTTTGTGAGGATAATTACCTTATAACGTTCACATACGTATACTACTTCTTAGTATGAGAGTTTGAAGCAAGTTGTGAGTAATGTCAAGCCTATCTGCTACCAATGGCCGTACCGAGGATATGACGTGCCGCCAGCGCTGCAGGTTGCGTGTCCATCATATGCGCCAAAGCGCTTGTGACGCTTACGGCTTGATATCTACGTTGGTTGGTAGGCTGGGCATCTTCACCGAAGGGATGTATGACTTCTGCGAGATCGGCCTGAGGGATAAATCCCCATTCCTGAAGGACTTGCCTCTGATCCGTCTCTTCTTCATACAGATATTGCGTAACCGGTTGTGTTGGCAAAGATGCAGAAATCAAAGCGGCGCCGATAGCGGCATGTAGATATGGCCGCTCCTTGTCGTCATGTACCATTTCCCGGATCCACTGGTATCTTTTCTCCTGAAAACGAGAAATCGGTACGTGTAGCTTGGCGAATTTTTCTGCTTCACCGAATACGGAAGGCCTGGTACTCGATGCATTATCGGCACTATACCCATATGCCACCAGGCCATCCCGTCTATCATATGCGGCGACCACCCGAGCCCTGGCATATCTACCCCTCAGGGCGCTGTTGTTTGGGTCATCCCAACTTTCAATCGTTGTCTGCCCCAGGAAATAATCCAGTTCTCCATCAGTACGCTGGTCAAAGACACGGGCATAGTAAGCTCGCCTGAGCTCCTGTATCTCATCCCACCTTCTTGCAGACAGGTCACTCGGCCTGGCAATTTCAAACTTTAGCTCCGTCACGCTTGCTGGTACTGATCCTGCCATACGTTCACCTCATGTGTTTAACTGTACGGAAGTTTACCAAACTTCGTATCAATAATTTGTAAGGATTCTTCTATTTCGGCTGTGTTTTGATAACCTTGTCGACAATGCCGTATCTCTGGGCTTCATCAGCTGTCATCCACTTGTCACGTTCCATGTCCTCATGAATCTTCTCTAGTTTCTGACCGGTGTTTTTGGCCATAATCTGCTCGAGCAGCTTCTTGACGCGTAGTGACTCCCGAAGATCAATCTCCTGGTCTGTGACTTTTCCGCGCGTTCCTGAGCTTGGTTGGTGTACCATAACGGTGGCATGTGGCAAAATGAATCGTTTGCCCTTCGCGCCTGAACTAAGCAAAAATGCTGCCGCACTGGCCTGTACACCAATGCCTACGGTCTGAACATCGGATTTAACGTACTGCATGGTGTCATAGATTGCCAGGGCATCATAGACACTTCCGCCGGGGCTATTTATGTACAGGAATATATCCTTCTTGCTGTCCTCATTATCCAGGAATAGCAATTGGGCGGTAACTAAGTTTGCCGTATGCGGGTTTACGTCTTCGCCAAGGAAGATAATGCGGTCACGAAGCAACCGGGAATAAATATCATAAGCTCGCTCCATGCGGCCTTCTTGTTCTATAACTGTTGGAATCAGTGGCATAGGGGTTTCTCCTTATATGTCCATAGTATAGAATTAGCACTCGTCGGTCAAGAGTGCTAATTCAAATACGTCGTAGATCTTGTGAACCGCGGGATCTTACTTTTTTGTGGCGTAGTCCACAAGCTTTTTGACAGTCTTTTCCGTTAGGAGTCGGGCTGCGACGTCGCGTCGGGCCTCCGGCTTCTCCAATTCGGCCTGCATCTGTGCATCCTGGTACTGACCTTTTAGTATCTGCATACGTATCTCGAGCTCTTCGGGAGTGACCTCAAGCTTCTCCTTCTCGGCAATTTCAGCAAGCACCAGACTTGCCTTCACGCGATCGGTCGCCTGTAGCTTGAGGATATCTTCCCGGTATGTTTCTTCGGTCTTGCCTTCACTTTCCAGAAATTCTTGCATCGTCTGGCCGCGGTACATAATGTTTTGCTGTAAATCTGTCCAGAGGCGGGTAATCTGGTCGTTAATGAGCACTTCCGGAATAGTCATCTTGCTTTTATCGGAAATTTCTTTGACCAGTTCTGATTCAAGATCACGCTCGGCTTGGTACTGCTTTTCCTCTACGAGTTGTTTCTTGATATCAGCCTTCAGCTCAGCAACGGTTTTGAACGGACCGGCTTTAGCGGCAAAGTCGTCATCGATTTTCGGCAGGACCACTTCTTGGACTTTGATTATAGTTACAGTGAACGTTACCTTTCGGTTTTGGAGCACCTTCACGCCGTAATCTTTGGGAAACGTAACGGTGAAGGTCTTCTCTTCTCCGGCTTTCAAACCGATAAGCTCCGGCTCAAACCCGGGAATAAAAGTATTGGAACCAATGGTCAGAGGATAGTCTTTGCCATCCGCCCCACTGATTGGCTCCTTGGTCTTTGCGTCTACGCCGCGAAAGTCGAGGAATACTTGGTCGCCCTCTTTGGCGGCACGGCCAACGTCCTTTTTCTCGCCCAGACGCTGCTGCAGGGACGTAATGACGTCCTTTACGTCCGCTTCGGTTACTTTGGTCTCGGGCTTGGCCTTTTTGATTTTTGTATAATCCGGTAACTTAACTTCACCCAGCACTTCGACACTTGCTTCAAACTCGAGTGTCGTAAATGGCACGAACTTCTTGACGCTAATCTGAGGCCGATCTACTGGCCGTAATCTGTGGTCGTTAGCTGCTGCGACATATAACTGCTCGATTGCCTCTTCGAGGAATTCACTCTGAAGTGCACCCGGCTCGACATGCTTTTCCAGTAGTTCGGCTGGGACTTTTCCGGCCCGAAAGCCAGGCACCTTTACTCTTCCCTGAAAATGCGTCAAAACATGCGCCTTGATAGGTGCGAGCTCTTTCTCGTCAGCAACGACGGTCAAAATAGTCTTTGTGGGTGATGGATTGGTCTTTTTTACTTGCATAGACACCTAGTCTATCAGATAAGAGACTGTTTTTCCACAGCTACTTCCTAAGCCGTCAGCGAAAAGAAAACCACCACTGAACTGATGAGCCATATGCCTTCGACATAGTACCCCCAGGGTTTTTCAGACCATTGGATCCATGCCAGGAACCGTCCTACCGGATCAAGCTTGCGTGGCGTACCTTGCAGCTCCCAAACCCAGTATGGAAACCAGAGCAAATCCGGGGCAGCCCCAAGGATGCCACATGCGATGAGCAGTTGCCAGCCAGGTGGTTGCAAGAGCGCTAATGCAAGCAAGAACCCTGCCGAAAGCGCTGCGTCTACGAGAAGCTCGATCTTAAACCGCGCACTGCCTTTATGGACCCGTTCGTCCCCTGCATGGGGAATAATATCTAATACCAGATGTGACAGTAAGGCTGCCGGCAGAGCCAGAAACGGGTTGCCGATAGCAGCCCCAACCGCTGCCCCTGTAACCGTGTGGTTAATCGCTCTCATCCACCGAACCGCTTTGGCGATAATCCTTGATGATACTGACTGTGCGCTCTACCCCATGACGTTCGTCAGAACCTGTAACAAGGTTCTTCAGTACGTATTGTTCGTCAGCAAGTTCTTTTTCACCTATGAATATCGCGTAATGTATGCCTTTTTTAACCGCGGTTTTTATCTGCTTGTCCGGCTTGCGACCCGTGGTATCTACAGCCAACCGGGCGCCTAGTTCTCGGAATTTCCTAAAGACCGGTTGGGCGCGCTCGTACACGTCGCCTATCAGAATAACGTATGCATCCGTTTCCGGGTGTAGTTCCGGTAACAACTTGTGTGACTCCAGAAAGTTCTGCAGCGTTACATCGCCCATCCCAAACCCTACTGTTGGCACAGGTTCTACACCGAACAGCCCGACCAGCCCGTCGTAACGCCCTCCCCCGAACATGGACCGGTTATTTTCTGGATGCGTGTCAAACACCTCGAAGACGATGTCCGAATAGTACTCAAAGCCGCGCATGAGTGTCGGATCAAATTCAAAATTAGTGATGCCGGATTTGGTCAACAGATCCATCAGTACCTGAAGCTCCAGTACCGATGGGTGTACCCGTAGCTCACCTGGCAGGTCATTTACCGTCTTGAGGCTCAGGAAATTGAGCAGCAGTTCTGATTCGCCATTCTCACGCTGGTTAGGCTGAAAAAGCGCATCGAGTGTCGCCACGAATTCGGCGTACTCCATCTTGTGCATACGATCGATGAGTTGCGCCATCGCGTGCGACTGCGTATTACTTAAGCGCAGATAGTCCGCAAACAGGGTGTTCATTAACTGGCGGCTGTTTATTTTGATGGTGTACATGTCGCGTTTAGCCTTGAACTCGCGCATGATACTATCTGCAACCAAAATAGCCTCGTGATCGGCTTCTATGCCGCTGACACCAAAAATATCGACATTCAGCTGCCAGAATTCACGCAACCGGCCTCGCTGCGGCCGCTCGTAACGCCAGATGTTCGGTATGGAGTACCAGCGGATAGGATACGCCAATTCTTGTCGTTTGCCGGCCACCATACGACTGACACTTGGGGTCATCTCTGTCCTTATCGTGACGCTGCGGTCTCCACGGTCGTTGAACGTGTATGTCTGCTCATTAACGATTTCGTCGCTTGTTTTACTCGCGAAAAGCTCTGTAGGCTCGAGTATCGGCGCATCGTATTCTTCATAGCCGAACTTCTCGACTACCTTACGCATAGTAGAAAACATGTATTTTTGTATTCGTTTGTCCTCGGGATAAAAATCCCGTGAACCTTTATATGGTTGGGTCGATAGTGCCATAGTTGTAATTTACCTTAACCGTAATTGTACTGTATCCGAGGACAAATATAAAAACTCCGTACCCGGAGCCACTTACAAATACTATTATACCATATTATCTGTTATTGTGGTATACATTGTACGTAGTGACTCCAAGGCCAGTCGGGTCCGCATCTACTTATTACGCTTTTGGTTTCTCCTTATTAGTTCATTTAGTACCGCGAGCCCGGAAGATTTATCGCGAATCGGAGCAAGCAAAGCCGTAAAGACCATGTCGGCAGCCTCATCAACGACTCCTTCGCCGCGGACCAACGCCCGCACCAGCTCTGCTGATTCTTCTCCGATTGCCTTTGCCAGCTTATTTTCATCAGACAGCAATAACATCGTATTCTTGCGTGAGGCGTCGGGCTGTGCACCTGCTTCAAGCTGTCGTTTGCGCTCCTGCATCTTCTGAAGTGCCATGAGCATCTGCCATGGCTCGAACAAATCCTCTTCCGTCCGTACCGGTCCTTTGCGAAACACGATTCCAGCCCTGAGATCGCTTAGCAGTACTGCTTTTTCAACAATGTCATTGTCTCTTGCTGTTTCACCGCTTTTTACAATGTCAACGATGGCATCATACGATCCATTTTTGAGCTTGCCTTCTACTTTACCTCCAAACTCTTGCACGCTTGCTACCTCGTAACCCTGCCCTGCGAGCAGTTTCAGCGACAACGCCGGGAAGGAGGTTGCGACCCGCAGCGGCCGGTCTAGCGCCTGGTCTTCGTACGCGCCAAGTACGAGACGACAGTTCATGCTGCGCACCGCGATAAATCCGAGTGATTTGCAGAGCCCTCTCCCGACTTGTTCGCAGTAAACATCTTCCCCGCAAAAGCCAGCATCGACCTCGCCCCGTAGTACCTCTCCAGGGATATCCTTTCCTCGGGACAAGATGAAGCTTCTACCATTAGCGGCCGCGGTGAAGACACTCCTTTGGCTCAAAAACCGGATATTCCCACCCCGCTTCTTCAATCCACCCTTGCACAGATTCGCCTTCATCACCACCCGGAAGGGCTATCCTTTGCGCAGACTTCAGTATTGTTTCTGGACTGTATCTTTCTGATATGTAATCCATTGTTACTTCTCCTTCTAAATTTAAATCACATATAAAAACGCCGGGCGAACCCGGCGTTATCTACTGTGCAAAGCAATAGCAAACTAACCGCGTCGCTCCGGCTGCATATGTAGATGATGCTGGTTAATCTTTGGTTGCGTGAACATATATAGATATTATACTCTATTATACACAATCTGTCAATATGGTGCGGATGAAAGGACTTGAACCTTCACGCCTTGCGGCACATGCTCCTAAGGCATGCGTGTCTACCAATTCCACCACATCCGCGCAGCTATTTGACAGTCTTGTTAATTGACATCGCTCCGTGTCCTTGTTGGCAAAATACACGCAGCGTGCCTACATACTAACTTACGTTCCACGCAGACCACCACACCCGCGCATCCCAACCATTCTACAGATAAGTTGCCATATTTTCCAGTATTTGCTCAAAAGCGGCCGCCCTATCGTTTTTCTGCGTAATCGACCGGCCGACCGCCAGATAGTCAGCTCCGGCAGCAAGCGCCTCTGCCGGGGTAGCCACGAACGGATGGTCGTCGGGGACATCACCAGGCAAGCGTATGCCTGTAGCGATGACTGCGAAATCACCCATGCCCTTTATTCGTTCGATATCATGAACATTGCACATTACTTCCATTATTTTCCTGTCGTCAGGTAGCTCGGTATTTGCAGCCATGACATTGTCCATACTTCGGGTCAATAATTCAGAGTTGGCACTTGGCAGTGACACGAACAGTCCATGCCCTTCGGGTACTACCTCGGCGGCACGGACAAGGGCGTCAACTTGCGCTGCAGAAGCAACGCTAACGTGCTCAAAGCCTCTTTTGAAAGCCTTCAAAACAATCGAGCCCATTTGGTCCGGGTCTTCCTCGTATTTTGCATCCAGGTCAACCGCCGCACCTTGCGACCGCAGTAACTGTACCAAGGCCCATGGCTTGTCCTGCAGCAAAAGTCCCTGGCCAAGCTTGAACGCCCTGGCCCGAGAACCTAAATCCATCGCCAAATGGCGCATCTGGAGGAAATCATCTTCGGCATCAACCGTAACTATTATCCGTTCTTCAGGTGTTTTTGGCTGACTGCTTATTTCACTCACGTTAGCGAGTATTATATTACAAATTTGCGTTCGGCACTATTTCCTTCTGTAGACAACCAACGTCGCGTTCCCATAGGTTTTGTGGCGTAATGGTTCCATCCCGGGAATGACAGGAATCGGTTCATGCGTGGGCCACGATACGACAAGCACACCGTTTTCGCGTACATGACGAGCAATCTTGTGGATGAGGAGCTCCAGCACAGCATCATACGGCGGATCACACACGACTATGTCAAATGTTTGTGCTGGATGATTGTTCGACCAGCCTTTGATATTTGCCCGAATAGCCGTCACACACCCCTCAAGTCCAAGCAGCTCGATGTTTCTTTTGATGGTCAGGAAAGCGTCTTTATCAAGCTCTATCAGAAGCGCCTGTTCGGCGCCGCGACTGACCGCCTCAAAGCCAAGCGCACCACTCCCCGCAAAGGCGTCCAATACCGTCAGGCCTTCAATATCGCCGAGCATATTGAACACAGCACCACGAATCTTGTCGCTCATAGGGTGCGTATTGAACGTCTTAGGACTTTGGAACGTTCTTCCGCCGTATTTTCCTGCGATGATTCTCATAGTTCGTATCGACCAATCCGGTTTCGGCAAGCGCCGCGTACCATGCGAGTGTTACGTTATTGATAATAAGCGGACCGAGCTTATGTCGCACCTCATAAGCCAGTTTCGGTGTCCAGCCTTTTTGTTGGTAACGCGTATACATATCGAGTACGGCAATTTCCCGGGCGGTACGCTTGAACCATTCTGTCACGCCAATCTCAAGAACGAGCTCCATATCTTTCTTTTTTGGGACTGTTTCAGCAAACGAAAGGGGTGCGATAATTGACGCGACACCGATCTCGAACAAACCGTGTGTCGTCATCAAACCCTTAGGCCCCCACATTTTCCAGTTGTTTTTGACTTTTTCGCGCTTCGTTACACCGGGCATCAATATTTTACCCTTGATGGTCGTACGGGTCTCTATGCCTTCACCGCCGCGCAGTTCTGTCAACTTCTCTTCATACGGAAAATGGTGTGCCGGTGTAAGCCCATCAACAATAGCATGGGAAAGCCAGGCCGCCTCAAAGGCGATTCTTTCATTATTCCGGCCCTTTAACTCGTTCATCAACTGCTGGTAGTGGTCGCTAATGATTTCGACAATCTGCGTATCGTCATCATCAAAAGGGTTGAAGTAGTGCCACAACTCGTCCTTGGCCGGGCTCTTACGTTTGATGGCATCCGGACCGTTCTTGCCTTCGAAATGTAAAATATCGCGGATAGCAGGAAATACTTCGTCATTGCCGACAAGTTTCGTTAAGTGTTTGCGGGCAATACGATCAATCTTCTGATGGGCTCCGATGACCCGACCTGAATACTTCGTTAAGGTTGAACCTGAATACATATCTCTCTAGTTAGTTTAAGTTCGTGACTGCACGTATCTCTTGGACACGTGCATACAATTGGTTATATTCTAGCAGGTTATGGCCCTTATCAATAAACTCCTGTGCCGCTTTGCGGGCATCTGCAATCAACTTTGTATCTGTCAGCTTAGCTACGCGCAGGTCGAGCTGGCCGTGCTGCATCGTGCCATAAATAGCGCCAGGGCCCCGTATTTCCAGATCAAGTTCAGCTAACTTGAATCCGTCATTCGTCTGTTCGAGTGCCCGAAGGCGCCGACTCGGTTCGGAACTATCCCCCATCATCAGGTAACAGTAGCCTTGGTGGTTACTACGGCCGACCCGGCCGCGCAGTTGGTGAATCTGCGCCAAGCCAAAACGTTCGGCATTCTCAATGAGCATCACCGTTGCATTTGGTACGTTTACGCCGACCTCTATAACGGTTGTTGAAACCAGGATATCCAGCTCATGGCGTACGAACTTCTGCATAACCATATCCTTTTCGCCGGCCTTCATCTTGCCATGCAACAGACCGATACGCCGATGCTTGAATGCCCCCCGGCTAAGGGCGGCATAGACTTCTTCGGCAGACGCAGCCGGGAACAAATCCGATTCGCTGATAAGCGGTGTTACGACAAACATCTGGCGGCCTGCCTCAAGCTCCTTGTCTAGTGCTTCATACAGTTGCTTACGAGAGTTTGGCGACTTGATACTTGTCACAATCGATTTGCGTCCTGCCGGCTTCGTGTCAATGACCGAAATATCCATCTCCCCGTAAAGTGTTAAGGCCAGGCTTCTGGGTATTGGTGTCGCGGTCATATTGAGCACATGGGGCATATGGCCAGCCTTTTTTTGCAATACTTTTCTCTGCTCCACGCCGAACCGGTGCTGTTCGTCCACGATAACCAGCCCCAAACGGTGCATATCTACTTTCTCTTGGATAAGCGCGTGCGTACCGATAATCAGACCAATGTGGCCAGAAGATATCTTGGCGTGGGCGGCTTTTTTCTGTGCTGGTTTCAGTCCACCGACGAGCAAGCTCAACCGCTCTGCCATACCAAGCGGTTCGAGCAACTCATGTATCGTCTCAGCGTGCTGCCGTGCCAGGATTTCTGTGGGTGCCATGAAGGCAACCTGAAAATCTCGTTGCAATGCCATCGCCGCTGCCATAGTAGCCACGACCGTCTTGCCGGAGCCCACATCACCTTCAAGCAGCCGGTTCATAGGTTGAGGTTTCTGCATATCAAGGTATATCTGCCAAACGGCTTTTTTCTGTGCGTCGGTCAAAGTGAACGGCAGATGGCCCACAAAGTCCTTTGCAAGTTGCTCATCAAACGGGATTTGGACCGCATATTCTTTAAGCAGCTCATATTTGTTAAGAAGCGCTGCGAGGGTAAGCTGGAACACTTCTTCGAACCCGAGTCGGCGCTTGGCCTTTTCAAGCGCCTGGGGGCTGACCGGAAAATGCATCATTTCCACTGCCTCGGCCCGAGCCATAAGCGACTGCTGTTTGACGACCCACGCCGGCAGCGTTTCCTCAAGCCCGCGTATGTCAGGGATACATGAGCGCAAGACTTTGCGGATTTGCTGGGACTTCAAACCTTTTGTTTCGCGATATACTGGCACAATCCGCGCCGTATTTACCGGAAACTCACTTACCAACTCTATGGATGGGTTCTGTATGCTAAGCCGTTGCCGGCGAAGCGCAAATTCTCCAGATATATAGTACTCCGCATGGGGCTTGAAAGACGCCGCCCTGTATGGTTGGTTAAACCAAACCAGTCTGACGCTACCTGTCTCATCGCTTGCGACGGCTTCCGTCACATGCATTCCACGCCGTACGTATCTGCCTTTTGCCTGTTTGACGGTGGCCTTTATTGTGACCATCCCTGGTTTTACGTGTCGAATTTCCTGGACATGCGAAAAATCATCATAGCCACGGGGATAATAATGTATGGCATCCGAAACAGTACGAATACCAAGCGTCGCAAACTTCTTCGCCAGCTCAGGGCCAACACTTTTAATTTCCGTCAACGGACTCAACAAGCTCATCTATGAACAAGTATAGGGTATTTTATATTCCTTAGCAGAACCAGGTGCGGCTATTTTGCTTTTTTGACAAGAAAAAAGATACTTGGGCCAAAGTATGTCCGGGCAAGCGTAGGCTGCAATATACGCTCAGCGACAAGCATGACGCCTTTTGGCGCTATCTTTTTGAGGGCTGGGCTGCGAAGGTTGGACACTGACAGGACTTTTTCTACTTTCAGGCCAGCATGTGCCAACTGCCTCTGGACCGTCTTTGGGTTGTGGTTCACGAAAGCGATTTCGTCTTTGCTACGATTCACCTCTGAACGGATATCGACTGGTTCTGCGGGTAGTTTTTTGCCTTTCAACAAGTGTTTTAGTCGATTGCGGCCATGGGCATAGTTTGCAACTTCAAGAATTATTATGCCATCATCTGACAATACCCGTGCGAATTCCTTGAACTCCTTTTGCGGGTCCGGCAGGTGGTGCATAACCCGGATGACAGTGATAAGATCGAGCGATTTATCCTTGAACTTCAGATCATCAGCCTGGGTGAGCAGACGCTTTACGTCCGGGTAGTTCTTTAGGAAATCCTTCGCAATATCAAGCTGTTGTTTGGAAGGTTCTGCAAGCGTCACCTTATCGGCATACTTGCGAAGCATCACACAAAGACGGCCGTAGCCACCGCCAATGTCAGCTGCGTTTTTGAACGTTTTTGCACCAAGCAGCCGCTTGATAGCTATCTCCTCAGCAGCATGTTCATAGTCCCGGCCATCCCAGTACTGGAGGTAGTTATGGGAAGGGTCGTTATACTGATCCGCCTTTTTCTTGGCATGAGAGGTAGGCTTGGAGTTAGAAGTGGTTGATTTGGCTCTTGGTTTGCTTGAAGATTTAGACATAGCGAAAAGTGTATCTCTTATTTAACATTTAATAAAGCAGTTGTGTTTTTTCCGCGCCGGATAATAGCATGACCAGCTGTTATATGAAAAGTTTCGTCGCCCTGGAGACGCACCTGGACGTTATTCATATATATGGCGCCGGATTCCATGAAGCGTCGCGCTTCGGACTTGGACGATGCCAGTCCTGTTTCAAGTAGTGCGGCGACAAGCTCGACTGATGACAATTCGGCAGGAACCGAAGCGACCGGAAACTCAGCGCTGAGCTCCCTGAATTCGTCATCGCTGAGATCCAAAACGTCGTTTCCGAACAAAGCCTCGGCTATCCTGACTTGTGTGTTGGCAGCTTCTTGGCCGTGTACCAGCTTGGTTACCTCGTATGCAAGGGTCTTTTGGGCCGAGCGACTGGCGCGGTCGTCGACAAACCGTCGTTCAATATCCTCAATCTCTTCCTTGGAAAGCAGTGTATAAACCTTGAGATAATCTATGGCGCCCTCGTCATCCAGGTTGAGCCAGAACTGGTAGAACTTGTAGGTGCTCGTCTTGTTCGGGTCCAGCCATACTGCTCCGTCTTCAGATTTTCCAAACTTTACACCGGTAGATTTGTTGACAATAAGCGGTGCCGACCATACGTGTGCCTCGCCGCCTTCGATACGTCGAATCAAATCTACCCCTGCAACACTGTTCCCCCACTGATCCGCGCCACAAAGTTGTAGGGTAACGCCTTTTTCACGGTATAGATGCAAAAAATCATAGCCTTGGATCAATGAATAGCTGAATTCCGCATAGGAGATTCCCGACCCGTCCTCGCCGAGACGAGACTGGACGAAATCACGACCCAACATTTGGCGCATCGGCACATGCTTGCCTACCTCACGCAGAAAATCCAGATAGCGCATGTCTTTGAACCAATCATAGTTGTCGACAATTTCAAATTTTTGTCCTGCGAAGATGGTATTGTACTGCGCCGCAATCGCTGCTTTGTTCTTGGCGATTTCATCCAATGTCTTCAAATCACGTTCTTGCTTTTTTCCATCCGGATCGCCAATCATGCCGGTCGCGCCACCGACAAGCAGGATCGCCTCATGTCCATGATTGATAAAGTGCCGCACCATCATGGCCGAAGCCAAATTGCCGATCTGCATAGAATCAGCACTTGGGTCAACCCCGAAATAGAAAGTAATGGGTCGGTCGTTTATAATGGAAATGTCTTTATAGGTCGTCTGGTTTACGAACCCACGCCAAGCAAGCTCTTCAGATAGTGTCATACTCATAGAAACCAGTATACCGTATCTGTTTCTGGTGATGAAAATAATGGTTGTTAATGGTTATTTTTTGCTATACTACATGAGAGCGAAATAACTGATTCAATGGAGTTACATATCAATTCATGAGTAATACAAATGCACCTGGTCGGCGAACAGGTGGCCGACGCCGCAAAAGCAAGAATTCCTTCACGACCCGCTCCGGACAGACTATCAAGGTAAATCGCAGCCTGACAGATAAGATTCGTGCCAAAAAAGACGCATACGCGCGGGCGCGGGCCGAACGGCTGGCAGGCATGCCAAAATCACGCGTGAAACGATTTTTCTACCGTCTGCACCCTAAGAGGATGTACCGATACTGGTTCAGTCGAGAAGGCGGCATCATGGCTCTCAAGCTTACCGGGATCGGGCTCATCGTGGGCTTTCTGCTTCTGGTCGGCCTATTTGCCTATTTCCGGAAAGATTTGCCAAACCTCCGCGACATATCAGGCAAAAATATCGGCGGCAGTATTCGTTACTATGATCGAACGGGCAAAACCCTTCTATGGGAGGACTTTGATGCGGTTAAGCGTATTCCGGTCAAAGATGATCAGATTTCTGATTATATAAAGAAGGCGACTATCGCGATTGAGGATAAGGACTTCTTCCATCACGGCGGTTTTGACACGCGGGGAATCATGCGTGCCGCTGTCAATAACTTCACCGGCGGCACAACACAGGGTGCCTCAACGATTACCCAGCAGCTCGTACGCCTCACCCAGAAAGAAGTCGGCAACGAACAGACATACAAGCGCAAGATAAAAGAGCTTATCCTCTCAGTCGAACTGGAACGTAACTACTCTAAAGAAGAAATCCTCACGGGGTACCTGAACACTGCTCCTTACGGCAACGTGCAGTATGGGGTCGAATCTGCCACTCGTGACTACTTCCAAAAATCCGCCAAGAAGCTGACGCTGGACGAAGCCGCTTTCCTGGCAGCCATTCCACAATCACCATCGTACTATTCACCGTACGGACCAAGCTATAATCCGGAAGCGCTTGTCGGGCGGCAGCATTACGTCCTTGACTTGATGGAGCAGCAAGGCATGATTAGCTCCCAAGACCGTGACAAGGCCAAAAAAGTAAATACCCTCAAGAAAGTCAAGAAGCCAAAGCCTAAATTTGCAGGCATCAAAGCCCCATGGTTCGTCTTGACCGCCAAAGAATACCTGGAGAATGAATTTACTGCCGATACTGTTCAGCGTGGTGGCTGGAAGGTTACAACGACCGTTGACCTCAAGCTACAGGAAATCGCAGAGCAAAAAGTAAACGAAGGCATGGGCCAAGTCATTGCCCAAGGTGGGGACGTGGCAGCCTTTGTAGCTGAGGACGTAGAAACAGGCCAAGTCGTCGCGCTTGTCGGCGGATCCGATTTCAACAATGCAGCGTACGGACAGAACAACTATGCCCGCTACCGCTTGCCTCCTGGTTCGAGTTTCAAGCCTTACGATTATCTGGCCTTGATTGAAAAGACCGACAACTTCGGAGCAGGTTCGGTGCTCTATGACACACAAGCTCCCCTGCCTGGCTATGCCTGTACAAACAAAGGCCTGCCGCCACCCCGCGGTCAAGGCGATTGTCTCTGGGACTACGACTTCCGTTTCCCTGGCCCGGTAACGTTGCGTTATGCACTCGGCGGATCCCGAAACGTACCAGCCGTCAAGGCCATGCTGACTGTCGGCGTCGACGAAACGATCAAGGTTGCTGACAGCCTCGGTCTTGCAAGTGGCTACAAGTGTTACCAGGACGACGAACTAACCAAAGAAGGTCCTTGTTACGCATCCTCGGCAATCGGTGATGGTGCGTATCTCAAAATGGATGAACACGTCCACGGCTATAGCACTATTTCACGCAACGGCAACAAGATACCCCAAACATATATCCTGAAGATCGAGGATGCGAAAGGCGACATCCTAAAGAAGTGGGAACCACAAAAAGGCGAGCAAGTCGTACGCGAAGACTCCGCCTATATAGTCCAGGACATGATGAGTGATCCAAACGCCAGCTACTTCCCGGCCGGGCGAAAGCCGCATCGTTTCACTGGCAACAAAGGTACCTGGAAATTTGCTATGAAGACAGGGACCACTAACGATGCGAAAGACGGATGGCTCATGGGCTTTTCTTCAAAATACTCAGCAGGTGTATGGGTCGGTTACCACAACCGTCAGGTAGAAATGTCTGGTACGATGGAAAACATGACCCAGCCTATTTGGCAAGGCTGGATGCAGGAAGCGCATCGTGATCTGGAGCCCAAAGATTGGAAGAGGCCGTCAAGTCTCCAGACATTACCTGCTTTCGTTATTCGAAGCCATGTCGGTATCGGATCGGTTGAACCAAGTCCGGCTAACGATCTCTTCCCATCATGGTTCAAGAAAAAGCCGGTAAGCAACAAGAAGCAAACTATTGACGTCATTTCCAATAAACTGGCGACTGACTGTACGCCTCCTCGTGCCCGCAAAGACACGTTCGGCGGTGACGCCAGCAGCTTCTCGTCAGACCAATTCGTCAATGGCGGTTCAGGGACGGCCAATACCAGCCAGAAAGACGACGTCCATAAGTGCGATGATATCAAACCGACGGTACGGCTCAGCATCAACCCTGCCGGCGGCAACAAGTACCAATTCGTAGCAGACGTAACACAGGGAACGCACCCTCTTTCCAGCGCCGAACATCCTGGTACTGTCGTGTTCAATGTGAACGGCCAGCAGGTCCACTCCCGGCAGATTGGCGGCTCCGGTACGGTCACCTACGTCTATACGGCTAAGTCAGGCGGGTCCCACACCGTTACCGTAACAGTAATCGACAGTGTCCTGTACGACTCAACCGATACCGGAATCTTTAATGCCCGTAGCGGCAGCAATAATGGAAGCTCCTTGTCACTCACAAGTGCCACCGCTAGCGGTGGAGATACGGAGTTTGAATGGAATGGGGGCCAAGGCTACGTCTCAATTCATCGTGCCGACACCAACCAATTCCTTTGTGGCTCAAACGGAAATAGCTGCACCTCAAACCAGAACTTGAGCGGAATTTCAGTCTACGCCAAGGACGAAAACAATACACAGTCAAGTAATACGACTGTAGACTAGCGCTTCAAACGTGAAGCAAGGCTGCGGACTTGCCGCGCTGCGGAGTGTGACACAGTAGTCTGTGCCCGCCTCTTTGTGGCCACCAATTCACCGAATAGCATTTTTCCGGAAGCTGTTTGGTGAGTCTTGGTTATTTCAACTTTGACTGTTTTGCCGACGTATTGCGCGCCATTCTCTACGACCAGCAGGGTACCGTCTTCCAGGTACCCTGCGCCTTGTCCGGGATTATTCCCTTTCTGCACAATCTTGACCGTCCTTACCTCCCCAGGCAACACCGTCGGCCGTAGCTGTTGGGCTAATTCGTTGACGTTCAAAACCTTCACGCCTTCGATTTCTGCCACCTTATTCAGGTTGTAATCGGTCGTATAGAGTGGTACATGCAGTTTTTTCGCCAGGGCGACAAGCTTATCATCAACTGCATGTTTGCCTGGAAGCTTAGTCCGATCAATTACCACCATTGAGTTGTTGTCCTGCTGCAGCTCCTGAACGATATCGAGCCCAAAACGCGCTCGTGTGCGTTTATGTGCATCCGACCCATCGGCTAGTAGCTGCAGCTCATGCACTATGAACTCCGGAATCACCAATTCGCCTGGTACGAAACCTGTCTTGGCGAGTTCTACGATACGTCCATCGATGAGCGCGCATGTATCCAAAATCACTTTGCGGTCCTTCTTTTTGGACGTTCTGAACGATACGCTTCCACTGTTCTGCGACCAGAGGAGTGCGAGTATGGTCAGTGAAGCAAGGAACTGTAATGCGTCAATCATTCTTTTTCCAAAAAGGTATTGAGTGCCGTACGAACATCTCTAACTCCCGTGTATCCCGGTGGTTTTTTGCCTGTTTTAATAACTGGCCCAATAGCAGCGTCAAATCCGAGCTTCTTTGCCTCCGAAAGTCGTTTCTCTACGAAGGGTACGTGACGGATTTCGCCAGAAAGCCCCAGTTCCCCGAAGACTACGGCATTCGCCTTGAGCTGCAAACCTTTAGCAGCTGACGCGATAGCCATAACGACCGCCAAATCAGCAGCTGGCTCAGTGAGTTTAATGCCGCCGACGATATTTATATAGATATCTTGGTCCGCCAAGTTCAATTTGGTGCGCTTTTCCAACATTGCTACGAGTAAATTCACACGGTTCAGGTCGATACCGCTTGCCGCGCGCTTTGGATAGCCGTAGCTCGTCCTATTAACAAGCGCCTGTACCTCCACGAGCAGCGGTCTCGTACCTTCAAGCGTCGCCAAGATAACCGAACCATCACTCACCTGTCTCTCGGCAAGCAAAGCAGCGGATGGATTCGCCACTGGCTGTAAACCGTTATCAATCATTTCGAAGATACCCGTTTCGTTGGTTGAACCATAGCGGTTCTTGACCGTCCGGAGTACTTTGAAGCCACCATACCGATCGCCCTCGAGCTGCAGAACGACATCGACTACATGTTCAAGAACTTTAGGGCCAGCGATAGAACCCTCTTTTGTCACATGGCCGACAAGTATGATTGCTGTACCTGTTTGCTTCGCGGCGGCCGTAAGCAAAGCCGTGCTGTTGGTTATTTGACTGACATTGCCGGCGGCCGAAGAGATAGCAGCACAGGCAATCGTCTGAATTGAGTCTATGATAACAAGCTCATAGGAGCCTTGGGCGATTGTCGCCGCAATATCGTCAGCGCTCGTACTGGTCGCTAGTTGGAGGTTTTTACTATTGGTACCAAGCCTTTCAGCACGAATCCCTATTTGGTGAGCCGATTCTTCGGCGCTTATATACAATACTGACCGGTTACTGCTCAGCGCATACGCTACCTGTAGAAGCAGGGTGCTTTTACCGATTCCGGGTTGTCCTGCGATGAGGTTTACGCTCCCCGCCACAATACCTCCGCCAAATACCGAGTCCACTTCTGCAATGCCCGTACTGAGTCGCTTGTGGTCTTTGGCGAGGGACTTGTTAACGGATTGGGTCTGGAGCGTTCTTCCGCCACTCTTTACGTTGCTGAAAGTGATGACCAACTGTTCTTCCAACGTATTCCACTCGCCACAGTTATAGCATTTGCCGCTCCACGTCGAACTCTCAGCTCCACAGTTAGAGCACACGTACTTCTTGGTATCTTTCTTCGCCATTTGCTTTTAGTGTAGCAGATTACAGCGTAGGACGACTGTCGAGGGCCTGATATAACTCTTGGGCTTCGACGGCAACCTTCCTATACTCCTCTATCAGTGCGTTGTGGCGTCCTATCTGGTCATTCAATAAACGGATATTGTCGTTATACGCAGCAACCCGAGCATTGTATGCAGCAGCCTCTTCTTGTGTATCGACTCCAGCCCTGACTGTCTGCAGGCTATTGCGCTCGCTCGTCAAGGTACTTTCCAGTTGCTCGATCTCATGTCGCAAACCGGAAATCTGTAGCTCCAAAGCTGCAGCCTGATTGCGTTGTTTTGTGAGCGCCGCCTCGTATCTCTCAGAGAAAGCCACCACGGCATGACGATTAGTAAAGTACCTTTTGTAATATTCCTCGAGTTCTGGAGATAAGTTTCGGACTTCGGTTGCCAAGATTGAGTGCAGTTCGTTCGGAACGACGCTTGCATCACGCTGTCGGTAGTTCTCGATAGACCGTTTGATGCGCTCGTCGGTAACGGTCGCAAATGCGGCAGCTGTCATTTTGTCTACTTTTGCCCGCTCATCCTGGCTAAGTCGGTCGTATGCAGCGTGGAGCATCTCGTGTGCTGCCGTTACTTGTTCCACGCCCTCGAGCCGTTCATCATTGATATCAAATAGGAATATGCCATCATTCGACACATAACAGCCAAGCACTATAGTATGCTCACCAAACCCCTTACAATTCTTGTTGAAGGCCTCACGGTCGTTAAGCTCTGGATGGTGCACATAGAACAGACGCCTGGCGGAATTGTTCATGGTCGTATCAAATGCCAGCTGTGCTATCTGATCGGGCGGATTGTAGTTTCTAAGTCGCGTCCAGTCGTAAATATCCTGTCGTCTTACCCATGCAAGAGCCGATAGAAGTAGTACGAGCAGCAAAAATACGAGAACAGCAGCCTGTCCAGACGATCGTCGATGGAGTGTCCTAAACATAACCCCTTTATTCTACATGATTACGTGGGTAGCTTCCGAACCCTCTGTTTCGGCCGTATACACGAGCTGGTGGTTCTTGGCGCTGACACGGATTATGTGACCTTTGTGGTACTTGTCATCCAGCAGCTCATGCGCAATGTGGTCTTCAATGGTGTCGGCGATGAGCCGGCGCATCGGCCGTACGCCATTCGTAGCATCGTATCCTTGTTTCAGTAGATGATTTTTGGCAGCAGGCGTGAGCTGCAGGTCAATGCCGTGCTTGACCAGCCTCTGACGAAGCTCGTTAATCTGCAGGTCCAAGATCTTGAGAACGTTTTTTCGGGTGAGCGCCCGGAAAACAATTGTCTTGTCTATGCGGTTGAGGAATTCAGGACGCATCATTTTCTTGAGCTCGTCAAATACCTTTCCTTTATTACGGTCATGCAAGGCGTCCAGGTCATCAAAGTCGCTCTTATTATCAGCATGGAAGCCGAGGTTGGCCTCTTTTTGCAGTTTGTCCGCCCCGATATTGCTGGTCATGATAACGATGGTGTTGGTGAAATCAATCTTTCGGCCCTTCGCATCAGTTAGATAGCCGTCTTCAAGTACCTGGAGAAGCATATTAAAGACGTCTGGATGAGCTTTTTCAATTTCGTCGAACAGTACCAGGCTATATGGTTGACGACGGATCTTGTCCGTCAGCTGCCCGCCTTCGTCATACCCGACGTAGCCTGCCGGAGCGCCCACGAGCCGCGATACATTGTGATGTTCTCCAAATTCACTCATGTCGATCTTGACGAGTGCGTCCTCACTCCCAAAGAACTCACGGGCCAGCACTCGGGCCAGCTCCGTCTTACCGACACCAGTGGGCCCAAGAAATACGAAGGATCCGATCGGACGCTTGCCACTGCCGATACCAACCCGGTTACGACGAACCGCTTTAGCGACGGCTTCAACTGCTTCGTCTTGGCCGATTACAAACTTTCGCAACGTCTTTTCCAGGTTCAGCAGGTATTTTGCCTCAGATCGAATGACTTTTGTTACCGGTACACCGGTCATGCGAGCTACGACCTCAGCGATATCTTCGCTCGTGATAGTCAAACGGTTTGCAGACTTACCTTCAGCCTCGAGCTTCTTCAACGCCTCTTTGATCTGGGAAGCACGTTGTTTATGCTTGGCGGCTTTTTCGTAATCTTCGTTATCAACCGCGTCTTCGATGCGAACGTTGACAAGCTTCAACTCTTTTTGAAGCTTGCGGACTTCGGGCGGGGTTTTACCTTTATCAACTCGCAAATGCGCGGCTGTTTCATCAAGCAAGTCGATTGCTTTATCCGGCATGAAACGGTCGTTTATATAGCGTTTGGCCAGCGCAACGGTATCTTCGAGAACCTCATCGCTAACC
Organism: bacterium; assembly: GCA_029557815.1. Classification (GTDB taxonomy): domain Bacteria; phylum Patescibacteriota; class Saccharimonadia; order Saccharimonadales; family JAGQNK01; genus JAGQNK01. The sequence continues at coordinate 13,407 of JAKQHX010000048.1, read as the reverse complement.
TTAACCCCATGGAATTCTTCGTAGTGTTTGCGAAGCCCTTTCAGGATCGCCAGTGTTTCAGCAGGGGTGGTTTCAGGCACCTGGATTGGCTGAAAACGACGCTCCAAAGCAGCATCTTTTTCGACGTGCTTCGTGTACTCAGCCGTAGTCGTGGCGCCAATAACTTGGATCTTGCCCCGTGCAAGAGCCGGCTTAAGGATATTGCCGGCATCCATGGCGCCTTCGGCAGCACCAGCGCCGACGATGAGGTGCATTTCATCGATAAACACTATTGTTTTGCGGTCACTTTCAAGCTCGCTCATAACCTTTTTGAGGCGCTCTTCGAACTCGCCACGATATTTTGTACCAGCAATCATACCCGCGAGATCAAGCATGACTATTCGCTTGTCTAGGAGGCTATCCGGTACGTCCTCACTCACGATACGTTGAGCCAAGCCTTCAACAATAGCAGTCTTTCCAACGCCAGGCTCGCCAATGAGCACAGGGTTGTTTTTGGTGCGTCTGTTCAAGATCGTAATCACCCGACGAATCTGGGCTTCGCGACCGACTACCGGATCAAGTTTACCGGACCGCGCTTGAGCAGTCAGGTCTGTACCGAAAAAATCTAATGCTGTTTTCTTGGCCTTTTTATTCTTGCGTCGCTCGGTAGTATTCCCACCTTCATCTTCGTATTGCTGCCGGTTGAGGAACTGTTCTAACTCGGAAACGAGGTTGTCTACATTTACGTTCATGTCCCGGAGCAAGATAGTCGCCCGAGCATTTTTTTGGGTTAGCACGCTATAAAGAATATGTTCCGTTCCGCAATATTCTTGATTGAAGTCTTGGGCGACATCGTAAGCCATCTTGAGGGTCAACTTGGCCGTTTCACTGAGGCCCTTCGCACCCATATTTATAACAAGCGTCTTTGGCGTGAGGTTAAGTGCCAACCTGGCACGATCCAAAGTCACACCGGCGCCTTCCAGGATTTTCGAACCCATACTTGTGTCCTGAGCCAGTACGCCAAGCAGTAAGTGTTCGGTACCAACATACGCACTGCCAAAGCTCCGCGCGATTGCGTCTGCGTGCTTCAGGCTTTGCAAAGCATTATCAGTCAGATGGTTCAAAAATTCTTGGAAATCTGAGTTTTGTGGCATCATAATTCGCCTCCGGTTTAATAAGACAAACCTACGGTTTTCCTTGCCACACAAAAACGTATTTTGTGGGGACCCGGTTCATCGCGCGGGGATTTGGAATACATCCAAATTCCGGCTACTCTTTTCCCTTTTCTACTAAGTTGGGGCGGTGGCTGTTCCGCTATATCCATGATATCAAAATTAGCACTCCCAATGCAAGAGTGCTAATTAAGGATTTTCTTCATTCTATTTGTCTTCGGTACCGTGTTGCTCAATCGCTTCAAGCAAACTACTTTCGAGCTGCTCTTTCTTCTTGAGTTTCGGTGCCTGACGAGGCTTGATTTCTTCTTTGGTAGCTGGCTCCGACACCGTCTTTTCCCGTTCTGCACTGATGTCAATCTCATAGCCGCAGAGCTTGCTGGCCAAGCGGACGTTCTGGCCTGCCTTTCCGATAGCAATACTAAGCTGGTCTTCGGGTACGATTACTTTCGCCTTTTTGGAAGTCTCATCAAGCTCAACGCGCAACACCTTGGTCGGGGATAAGGCATTGATAATATATTCCTTCGTATTTTCTGACCACACAACGATGTCGATCTTTTCTTGTTCGCCGATTTCGCTCATCACTGCGTTCACACGGGTCCCGTGCCCGCCAACGAAAGTTCCCACAGGGTCAACACCCTGGACGGTGCTTGCGACAGCAATCTTGCTACGTACCCCGGCTTCGCGTGAGATACCTTTGATTTCGACTGAACCGTTTTCCATTTCTGGCACTTCTGCGCGGAACAACCACTCAACGAACTGCGTACTGCCACGCGACACGACGAGTTGCGGACCACGAGGTCCCCGCTCAACATCCTTCAAAAAAACCTTAAGACGCTGCCCGGGGTAGTAACGCTCACCTTGGATTTGTTCGCTCATCGGCATGATACCCTGAGCCTTGCCTAGATCTACGCGCACAATGCGGCCCTCAACTCGAGCCACGATACCATTGATGACCGTGCCGATTTTATCTTCATACTCATCCATGATGATTTCACGCTCAGCTTCGCGTAGACGCTGCAGAATGACCTGCTTTGCTGTCTGGGCAGCCACCCGCCCAAAGTTACTGATGTTTTCGTGTACTTCTATCATGTCGCCGACTTGCGCGTTCTTTTTCATAGCTTGCGCTTCCGTAAGGCTAACCTCAAAGTGCTCATCACCGACTTTTTCCACGACTTCTTTCGTAACAAATGCGTCAACGTCACCAGTGTTCAGGTTCATACTGACACGGACTTCTTGTTCACGATCACCAAAATCACGGCGATATGCAGCGGCCAACGCTTGTTCAACCACCTCTTGTACGGTCTCTTCGGGCAAGTTCTTCTCTTCGGCGATTGTCTTGAGCGCCATTGCCAGCTGCTTAATATCTAGATCCATTGTGTGTCTCCTTCGTTTATTTTCAGTAGTTGCGTTAAGTGGATTCCATGAAAAAAGCCGACCTGCCGGCCGACCTACAACACTTGCAATTCTACACTGTGAATTATCCGGTGTCAATTGTCCCGGAGTAATGTAGACTAATAAGGTATGGGAAAAGACGTTAAACGGCTGTTTGCAGAGTTCCAGCCGGAACATTACACACTAGAGCTCGTGCCTAACCGCGGTGACAAGACCTTCACGGGCAAGGTTTCTATTTCGGGCAAAAAGACCGGGCGGCCCAATCAGCGCATCACCCTTCACCAGAAAGACCTGAAGGTAACGGCCGCAAAGATAACCAAACACGACAAAAAAGGCAATCAAGATATTCCAATCGCAAGAATAAACACCCAGAAAAAATTTGATGAAGTCCGGCTACATACCGAAAACCTAATCTACCCCGGCCATTACACCGTGTCACTTGAGTTTTCTGGAATTATCACCCGGAACATGAATGGCATGTATCCTTGCTTTTTTGAGCATGACGGCAAGCAACAGGAGCTCATCGCCACCCAGTTTGAGAGCCATCACGCCAGGGAAGTCTTTCCTTGTGTGGATGAACCGGAAGCAAAAGCTACCTTCGACTTGACGCTGGCCACACCAAAAGGTGAAACGGTACTAGCGAACACCCCGATAAAGGAGCAGAAAGCCAAGGGCGGCTCGGTTGTTTCAACCTTCGAAACCACACCAAAAATGCCGACGTACTTACTGGCGTTTGCATATGGAAACTTAGGCTACCTCGAGGCCAGAACCAGGGACGGCGTCAAGGTCCGCACATATGCAACTCCAGGAAATGTCGAGTTTACCCGATTTGCACTTGATACCGCCGTCAAAACACTTGAGTTTTATAACGATTATTTTGCGATTCCTTACCCGCTGGAAAAGTGTGACATGATCGCCCTGCCTGACTTTGCGTCCGGCGCCATGGAAAACTGGGGGCTCATTACCTATCGTGAGCAAGTGATGCTTGTCGATCCGAAGAACACCTCACTCGGCACCAAGCAATACGTTGCCATGGTTGTCGCACATGAACTAGCCCACCAATGGTTCGGCAACCTCGTCACCATGCGCTGGTGGACCGACCTCTGGCTAAACGAAGGTTTTGCCAGCTGGATAGAGTACCTGGCCGTCGACCACCTGTTCCCGGAGTGGCAAATGTGGACCCAGTTTGCGGTAGACGAACAACAACGTGCGTACAAGCTTGATGCCCTGGAGCACACGCACCCGATTGAAGTACCCGTCCACCATCCAGACGAAATACGCACCATCTTTGACACTATTAGCTATAGTAAGGGCGCAAGCGTCATACATATGCTCCACGAGTACCTCACACCTGATTTGTTCCGGGATGGTCTCCGACACTACCTGAGCCTCCATACATATAGCAATACTGATACCGTTGACCTCTGGACAGCTCTGGAAGATATCTCCGGTAAGCAAGTCAAAGATTTCATGCATGCCTGGACGTCGCAATCAGGCTTTCCACTCTTACAAGCAAATATTCAGGGTGATTCGGTCCAGCTTACGCAAGACCGTTTTTATCTGAATCCCGAACAAGAAAAGCGACCAAATACTATCTGGCCAATCGCGTTGTTAACCGGTGAAGAAGGTATTCCCGAACTACTCAGCAAAGCGAGCACCAATCTAAAAGTAGCGGATAGTCCGTCGCTTAAATTCAACCGTGGACAAAGTGGTTTCTACCGAACCGTCTACAATCCTGAGCATTTGGATACATTGGGCACACTCATAGCCAAGCACCAACTCTCACCACTTGATCGGCTTGGTATTTTGAGCGACCTATTCGAAGCCGCCAAGGCAGGTCGGGCTTCTACCATCGACGCTCTGCGATTCCTATCATATTTTGAGGACGAGAGTGATAACGCCGTATGGGATGTCATGGCCGGCGGCATACTATCGACGCGGGCCGTTATGGACAGCGAGGCTCTCCGCGAACAAATGAAGCCATTTATCAAACGCCTCGCCGGAAAGCAGCTTGAGCGACTTGGCTGGGAAAAAAAGGCCAGCGAATCACATTTCGACCAGCTACTCCGGCCCACTATCCTTGGTCTTGCCGCCGGTGCAGATGAAGAAGCCGTCGTAGCCGAATGTCTGAGACGCTTCAACCGCATGAAAAAACCAGAAGATATCGACCCCGATTTACGTAGCGTCATATATACGACTGCCGTACGGATACACAACGACCAGGAGACGTTCGACAAGCTCCTTGCCATGCACGAAGCGAGCACCAGCAGCGAAGAACGTACCACCGTTGCAGCAGCACTCACCGGCTTCAAGCGGCCCGAATTGTACAAGCGTGCCCTAAGCGTCATCGACACCGCTTCCGTACGTCATCAGGATGTGGCGTATTGGATCGCTTATAGCTTCGGCAACCGCTTTGCAAAATACGATACCTGGAATTGGATGAAAGACCACTGGCAATGGCTGGCCAAAAACCTTGGCTCCGACCTGAGCTTTTACCGCTTCCCGATGTTCGCCGCAAACGCGTTCTCCAATCGAGAGTTCCTAGAGGAATTTAAAGAGTTCTTCCTACCCAAGCTGGAACCAGCCTTTGAGCGATCGGTCAACCAGGGCATAGAGGTACTGACCTGGCAATCCGCCTGGAAAGAACGCGACTTCAAGGCGGTGCAGAAATTCTTCAAAGAAAATAAATAAACACAGCTCGTACGAGCTGCGGATTGTGCTCCGGTCTTCACGTGTATCAGCAATTCTAAAACCGCAAATCATCCTCAGGGTTACAAATCATCAACAAAGGTAACTTCTTCGCCGTCAATTCCAATCGCCACTAACTGATACTCCCCAGGCCAGTCATACGCTTGCACCCACATCTGGGCTGCAAATTGCATTTGTCTTAGCTTACGAGCAGTAATATAGTCCAGGCCGATACCGTGAGCGGCGTTGCGCCGGTATTTCACCTCTACAAAATAGATGCGGCCGTCCCTTTCTGCTACGATGTCTATCTCACAGTACCGCGTTTTCCAATTGAGTTCTCGGATTTTGAACCCATGCTTCTCCAGATATACCGCTGCCCGCTTCTCGGCATCATGTCCTGCCTGGTAGTTCGTCCTCATAAAAATGCCTGGACGGGCTTATAGCTTTTGCGATGCACGGCACTTGGGCCATGTATCTTGAGCGCACTCCGGTGTAGTTCAGTGCCATAACCAACATGCTGCTCAAAGCCATAAAACGGATGGAACTGTGCGATACGTGCCATATATTTGTCGCGTGTCACTTTGGCATAAATACTTGCTGCGCTGACGATGGGATGCAGGCTATCCGCCTTAATGACAGTACTGATGTTTGTAAAATCTTCCGGACAATAGTTGACGTTGCCATCCATGACTATCTCTTCCTCAAAGAGAGCTCCAAGCTGCATAAGTGCCCGGCTCACACCGATTTTCATTGCCGTTGCCAATCCATGCTCATCTATCTCTTCCGGCTGCACCCAACCCTCACCAAGCTCGCATGATGTCTGTATGTCATCGTAGAGTGATTCTCGCCTCGTCTTGCTAAGCGCTTTGGAATCTCTCAGTCCGTCCGGCAACGCAGAGACCTGCCGGGCAGCAACCACCAATAACGGGCCTGCCCAGCAGCCTCTACCAACCTCGTCTATCCCGATCATACGTACATAATAACAAAACCGTCCGAATTTCGGACGGTTTATGCTAGTTGCCTAGAATGATTATTCCTTGGTTGCTTCAGTTTGCTCGGCCTCCGGCTCTTCTGCTTTGGCTGCAACCGGTGCTTCTTTGACAGTGTTTACCTCGTTACGGTCAAAATCAACGCTTGAGAGACGAGCTGACTTGCCGGTACGTTCACGCATATACGTCAGATAGTTGCGTCGAACCTTGCTGCGTTTGGTAACTTCAACCTTTTCGACAAGTGGGCTGTGAAGCAGGAAGCTCTTTTCAACACCGACGCCACTCGCAATTTTGCGGACGACAATACGGGACGTGTGGCTACCTTTGCGATCGACACGAATAACAAGCCCCTGGAAAACCTGGATACGCTCTTTGTTACCTTCTTTGATTTTCTGATGCACTTTGACCGTGTCACCAGAACGCACGTCAACGACATCGTGCTTCTTGAATTTCTCTTCGATTTTCTGAATTACTGATTGCATAACCAAATAACCTTACACTACTATTTCCTTTCGGTCAACTATACCACATCTGTTGTGAGAATGAAATAGCCTAATATGGTGGGAAAGCATTACAATATCATGTATGGACTATTCAGAAGAAGCACTGCGCAAGCACAAAGAACTAAAAGGCAAGATCAGCGTCTCATTAAAAGACGTCTTGGATTCAAAGGACAAACTCAGCACGTACTACACACCTGGTGTGGGCGCCGTTTCGAGCTATGTAGCGAGTCATCCCGACGAAACACGCGACTATACGTGGACCAATAATTCTGTAGCCGTCGTCTCGGACGGGTCGGCTGTTTTAGGCCTCGGTAATATCGGCCCTCAAGGTGCTTTGCCCGTCATGGAAGGCAAAGCCATGCTGTTCAAGCATTTTGCCAACATTGACGCCGTACCAGTCGTACTGGACGTTCATACTGCCGACGAAATCGTGGCCAGCGTCAAGGCTATCGCCCCAACATACGGTGGCATTAACCTGGAAGACATTGCCGCGCCGCTCTGCTTCGAGGTCGAAGAGCGTCTCAAAGCCTCACTCGATATACCAGTGTTTCATGATGATCAGCACGGTACCGCTATAGTCGTCCTTGCCGGACTCATTAACGCCATGAAGGTCACTGGCCGGAACCTTTCAGATGCAAAAATTGTCGTTACCGGAGCCGGGGCAGCCGGTACAGCCATCATAAAACTGCTACACCTGTACGCCAAGCCACGGATTTTTGCCGTAGACAGCCAAGGGGTTATCAGCGCCAACCGCAAAGATTTAAACGATGAAAAAAAGAAGCTGCTGGAATACACAAATTTGTCAGGCATTGACGGCACCCTGGAAGACATAATGCAGGGCGCGGATGTATTTATCGGCGTGTCAAAAGCAGGACTGTTGACAAGCGAGATGGTCAAGTCCATGGATAAACATGCCATCATCTTCGCTATGGCCAACCCGATACCGGAAATCATGCCAGACGTCGCAAAAGCCGCTGGGGCTGTCATTGTGGCCACTGGCCGCAGCGACTTCCCGAATCAAGTCAATAACTCCTTGGCTTTCCCTGGCATTTTCCGCGGCGCCCTCGATAACCGCGTGAGCAAGATTACCGATGAGCATAAAATCAAGGCCGCGGAAGTCATCGCAAGCCTAGTAGAGAACCCAACAGCAGATGAAATCATCCCAAGCAACCTCGACGAACGTCTCGTTCCTGAAATCGCAAAAGTCATCGTCTAACCCAAGACGCGATAGATTTCTTGCAGTGTCGTTTCACCGGCGATGACCTTCAGGATGCCGTCCTGAAGCATCGTGCGCATGCCGCTTCGTATAGCTGCTTCTTCAATTTCCTGTGCGGTGGGGTTTTGGTTATTGCTCAAGACTTTGATGACCTCACCTTCCATCATGAATTGTTCACGTAGTGCTAGCTGGCCTTTGTAGCCATATGGATTCTCTTCGGATGAACCCGGTTCATACAGCTGAAGGTTCGAAAGGTCCGGCTTTTCTACCCCTTCGGGCAGCCCATCAATAATTTCCTGAATTTTCTGAAGTGTTACTTCATCAGGGGTGTATGGCTGTTTGCTGTCATCATCCAGGCGCCGCACCAAACGCTGCGCCATAACAAGCCGTATCGCTGACACAAATAGAGGATTCTGCCCAATGATATCCGCCATGCGGGTCAATGCCGCTGCGGACGAACCGGCATGAAACGTTGACAGCACCAGGTGGCCAGTCAACGCCGCCTGTAACGCCGTCTTGGCCGTATCCATATCTCTGATTTCTCCTACCATGACGATATCTGGGTCCAGACGCAGGACCGCACGAAGCTTTTCCGCGAAACTGATATCCTGGGAGGTTTTAGTTGCGACTGATATTTGCGTGATACCTTCGAACTGATACTCTACAGGGTCTTCGATGGTAATGACCTTGTGTTCTTCGGTGTTAAGCGTATTAAGCATTGAGTACAGCGTAGTCGTCTTGCCGGAACCGGTCGGTCCCACCACCAACACAAGTCCGTTCGGTTTTGAAACGATACCGTCTACGACTGTCCGCTCTTGCTCCGACAGACCGAGCTTGTCCAACTGATACATTTCCTGGTTCAGGTTGAACAGACGCATCACAACATCCATACCGGTAATGGTCGGGACCGTTTCCAAACGTAAGTTGATGTCTACTTCCGCACCGTCCGCCATACGCAGACGCTGAGCTATATGACCCTGCTGTGCCTCCTCTGAAGCGGTCGAGACATTACCCGCGCTGGCGATTGCCGAAATGAGAATACGATACTTTTCGATGCTGATTCGTGCAATCGGATGCAATACGCCATCGATACGAAATCGTACCCGTACATGATCCTTTTGCGTCTCCATATGGATGTCCGAGGCATTCAGCTTGTGCGCTTGTTGCACCAAATACGCCAACATATCATCCGCACGGACTTGTTCCAGGGTGTTAGATACGGCCGTTATAAGATCTTCGCGACCCGCTTCGTTGATAGAAATATCCTTATACTCTACGGTCTTCGGCGGATCATACAGCTTCATATACTCCCGAAAACCGATATCCGAAATAAGCCCGAAGGCAATGCGCTGGTCCAGGAAACGGTGCCGCAACGCTTCCATAGTGGTCTGCGAGGTCGTATTAGTCACCCCGAATGTAATATTGTGCTCATCAGCCCGTAGCGGGATTACCCGCATACTATATAACTCTTGCGTATCCAAAAGTTCCTTGTAGAGGACTTTCTCACCAATCTGAGAGGTATCGATGTAGTTTAGTCCCAGTATCTGGGCGCGTCGTTGAGTATTCAGCTCCTCGTCGCGGCGTGCATCTTGACTCATATCTTCCTTATTTAAGCATAAGGACCGTGTTTTGATAAGATAAAAAGATGAGACAAATCATGCTAATCGCGCATAACCTGCGCAGCTGCCACAATGTGGGTTCGTTACTACGCACTGCTGAGGGGCTTGGTATAACAAAAGTCATCTTATCAGGGTACACACCTTATCCGCACACAGGCAACGACACCCGTCTACCCCATGAAGCCCGCAAGATCCATCGACAGATTTCCAAAACAGCCCTCGGAGCCGAAAATATGGTCGCATGGTCATATGAAGAGGACGTCACTCAGGCTATCAAAAGCCTACGACTCGACGGTTTTCATATATTTGCCGTCGAGCAAGCCCCGGACGCAATCAAGTTGCCTGGCTTTAGCCCACCAGAAAGACTTGCCCTCGTCGTTGGCCGCGAAGTCGAAGGCGTAGAGCCGGAAGTTATTGCAGCCTGTGACGGAAGTATCGAAATACCCATGTTTGGACAAAAAGAATCATTCAATGTCACCCAAGCCGCGGCTATGGCATTGTACCACTGCGTGTTTCCCTAAAAATAAGGTTACCACATAGGGGTTGTGTGAACACTTGTTTTGTTTTATCATAAGCACAAAGTAAGTACCACAAACATGCCAAAAACCACAAAAACCACTCGGACGCCGAGAACACACACCAAGAACCACACCAAAAGACATGGAAGGCACCACAAGAAAAGCGGCCAGTATGTCAAAGTCTACGCCCCTTACTTGCCGCTGCTTATCTCTATAATCGCCAGTATCTTTCTGAGCTTCTGGCGACCGGCTGGCAACACCCTCGCATATGCCACGAGCATGAGTTCCGGCAGCCTGCTGTCGGCCACCAACTCACAGCGCACCAACAACGGCAAGGCCGCACTCTCGCTCAATGCCCAGCTTTCAAGCGCAGCCCAAGCAAAAGCCAATCATATGGTTGCGAACAATTACTGGTCCCATACCACGCCTGACGGTCAGGAGCCCTGGGTGTTTATACAAAACGCAGGCTATAGCTATAACAAAGCAGGCGAAAATTTAGCGTATGGGTTTGCTACCAGCTCTGATGCTGTCGCTGGCTGGATGAACAGCCCCACGCATAAAGCCAACTTACTTGATAGTGCATTTAATGAGGTTGGATTTGGTTTTGCGAATAGCCCAAACTTCAACGGTGATGGTCAGCAGACTGTCGTTGTAGCCATGTATGGCCAACCGCAAGTGCTCGCCGCTACACCGACGCCCTCACCAGCAAGCACTGCTCCGACCACGCAACCTGCAGCCACACCCGAACCGGTAGCCCCGGCCGCGACCATAGAAACAAGCAAAAAAACTAAACAAGAAGCCGCCAAGAAGGAACCCGTACGGAAACCAACGCCCGTCACTACTGAGCAGCCGGTTGCGGCAGCTGCGCCGGTCTCTCAAGACATAGCCAAGGCACAAACGCTTACGAAAGGTCGAGCACCATGGGCTCTCGGCGCCGCCGTCATAGTGACAGGGTTCGCCCTGATTGCACTGCTGCTCCATCATAGCCTCAAGGCACGGCATCTTCTACATGACCTTATCCATAATACAGAACGCTTCGTGCTCCATCACCCTCTGCTTGAAAGCACGCTGCTTGGATTAGCCATTCTTGGCACCGTTCTTTCCAGAACTGTTGGTACGATCCTTTAGTAGTCACGTCACCAAGCCACAAAAACCAAAGCCGACTATTATAGGGTGGCTATGTTAGTGGAATTTGACATTTCCAGCCCCTACCAGCTCTTCAAAGCGAGTCAAGCTTTCGGGGTCTGAGCTAATCCTCATAGGTAGTCGGATAATCTGTTTTGTTGCCGCAGGACCGACTACAAGCACGACTTCCGTTTCGCCTTTGCTAGCATCGATGACCGCCCGTAGGCTTGTAAGCGTTTGGTGGTCGTCGCTTTTTTCTATACGGATATAAACCCGAGGCGGCGTCGTACTTACCGGCTTCACCGCTACGGCCGCCGCAACGGTTCTTTTGGCTTTTTTGGGCGTCTTTGGCTTCTTGCCAGTTGCCTGGTAGGCTGTGGCTTGCTCGGGGGTTATTTCACGGGCGTCATCAACAAGAATCTTCATCTCGTTCGTGATATTGCCCTCACGATCACGGACATTAACCTTACCTTTTACGAGAACCACCTTGTCACGCTCCCATATTCCCAACGTCTGTTGGTACATGCTCGGAAAAAGAATGAGCTCGGCCTCATTAAACTGATCTTCTATCTTTACAAATGCCATCTTCTGGCCGTTTTTGGTCGTGATTTCACGAAACTCCTGGATGGCTCCGCCAACGGTCACGGCTTTGCCGTCGTGTTCAGCCTTTAGCGTATTGAGCGGAATCGTATGCTCAATAAGAAATGTTTCGAACGCTTCGAGAGGGTGTCGGCTCAAATACAAGCCCAGCAACTCTCGCTCCCACACAAGTTGTTCATGTGACGTATACACGGTAACCGGCTTATCAAGCGTCAGCTCAACCCTAATAGAAACCGATTCATCTTCGACGATATTACCGAACAGGTCTGTCTGGCCACTGGCTAGTTCTTTCTGCAAGCGCGAAGCAAAGGCTAACAAGACGTCCAGATTATGAAGCAGGTAGCTTCTTTCGCCGAAACGGTCAAAAGCACCTGACTTGATGAGGCTCTCAATCGCCTTACGATTAACTACTCTTGTATTTGTCTTCCTAAAGAAGTCTTCCAGCGTTTCGAACCGACCCTCAGCGTCACGTATTCGCAAAATTTCTTCGACTGCACCGGTACCGACGTTCTTTATGGCAGCCATACCAAAACGGATCTGGCCAGTCTCCGGAACAACTGCGAACTCAAGGTATGACTCATTGACATCCGGGGGCAATACTTCTATGCCCATATGCTTACATTCCGTAATTTCAATCGCCAAACGATTAATGTCGTCATAGTCACTCGACATCAGTGCTGCCATAAAGGCAGATGGATAGTGAGCTTTCAGGTAGGCCGTTTGGTAGGCGATTAAACCGTAACAGGCAGCGTGGGACTTGTTGAAACAGTAGTTGGCAAATTCTTCGAGCTGATCCCAGAACTTCTCTGCCAGCGCCTCGGTTGCGCCACCATGCTTAACCGCACCTTCAACAAACTCGATTTTCATCTTTCGCATGAGGTCTATCTTTTTCTTACCTACCGCTTTACGCAGCGTATCGGCCTGTCCTCCGGTAAAGCCACACCACTCTTTGGAAATTTGCATAAACTGCTCTTGGTAGACCAGGATACCGTAGGTGCTTTTCAGTGAGCTCTCCAAGCCGGGGTGTAGGTATGTGATTTGTTCATGACCATGCTTTCGCTTGATAAAACTATCGATGAATTGCATCGGACCCGGACGATACAGTGCCACCATCGCGACGATATCCTCAAACACAGTTGGCTTGAGATCCTTGAGGTACCGCTTCATGCCAGCTGATTCAAGCTGGAAGACACCGGTTGTATCGCCACGCTGAAATAGTTCATAGGTTTTTTTGTCATCCAACGGGATCGTGTTGATATTTATATCTTTGCCATACACCTTCTTGATAATTCGGAGCGCGTTTTTGATAATCGTCAAGTTGGAAAGACCAAGAAAATCCATCTTGAGCAAGCCAAGTTCTTCTACGGGCCCCATGGGGTATTGTGTCGAAACTACACCCTTTTGTGCCATTTCAAGTGGCACGAACTTGACAATGTCGTCCGGTGCAATCACTACGCCAGCTGCGTGCACACCATGGCTACGTACAGTTCCTTCTAGCTTGACAGCCTGATCAAGCACTTCCCTGGAGGTTTCGTTAGTCTCGTATTCTCGCTTGAGATCCTGGTCATCCTGCAATGACTTGGCCAGCGGTATATGCCGGCCC
>JAKQHX010000026.1 GCA_029557815.1 bacterium | reverse complement strand
ATCGGTCTCACACCTCAGCTTGCTATCACCTGTCGCGACGCATTTCCCGACCAGACTATCGTGGTACACTCCGGCCTCAGCGCAGCTTCGCGCAGGGATATCTGGATGCACGTTCTTCAAGCCGACAAGCCTTTGGTTGTTATCGGACCCCGTTCGGCATTGTTTACGCCCCTGAAAAATATCGGTCTTGTCATAATCGATGAATTCCATGAAACAACCTACAAGCAAGAACAGGCACCTCACTACCAAGCTACACGAGTTGGTGCAAAGCTTGCCCAGCTCCACAAAGCCCAACTGGTTATGGGTAGTGCGACCCCTACAGTAAATGATTACTACGCCTTTACGAAGAAAAGACTGCCTATTCTTAGGATGCAAAAACAAGCCGTAGCCCATACATTCGGAGAACCAACTATTAAGATCGTTGACCTAAAGGACAAGCAAAAGTTCAGCCGATCGGCTTGGTTATCCGACCCGCTGATTCACGCAGTCAAACAAGCGGTCAACAACAAGCAACAAGCACTCGTGTTTCTAAACCGGCGCGGTACCGCCCGGCTTGTACTGTGCCAGTTGTGTGGCTGGCAGGCACTGTGTCCACGCTGTGACCTACCGCTGACATATCACGGGGATACCCATCGTATGCAGTGTCATACTTGCGGATATTCCGGAAAAGCCCCTTCTGTGTGTCCGGATTGTAGCGCAAATGACATCGTTTTTCGAAGCATTGGCACAAAATCCGTCGTATCAGAAATCGAGAAGCTGGTACCCGGCACATATATAGCCCGGTTCGACAGCGATACCGTGAAGTCAGATCGTCTGGAACAGCAGTATAATTCCATCAAAGAGGGTGCTATCGATATTCTTGTGGGTACACAAATGTTGGGTAAGGGGCTGGATTTACCTCGCCTTTCTGTTGTAGGAATTATTACAGCTGAAACAAGCTTATCGTTTCCCGACTACACGGCCGAGGAACGAACGTTCCAGCTTATCACACAGGCACTTGGTCGGGTAAACCGTGGTCACGTGCCGGGTACTGCAGTTGTTCAGACCTACCATCCTGACAGTCCTTTGCTCAAAGCTGCCGTCACCAAAGACTACCAAATGTTTTACGAGCAGCAAATTAACGAACGGAATCTGTATAAGTTCCCCCCTTTCAGACATGCGCTCAAGCTGACTTGCACCCGAGCAAGCAGTACCAGTGCACAACGGGCAAGCACACAGCTCGGCAACAAACTCCGGGCAAGTGGCTATCCTATAGAAGTAGTCGGCCCCAACCCAGCCTTTACCAAAAAAACCCACGGGCAGTATCACTGGCAATTGATAGTCAAATCTATTGAACGGCAAGTTTTGGTAGATATCATAAGAGGCCTGCCAGCAAACTGGTCATACGATATCGACCCCATGAACCTTCTCTGATAGTATTAATACCAATGAGCGCAACCAAAGACGATATTATCACCCTGCCAAACGGTCACTTGCGCGAGCGGTCACAGAAAGTAGGCGTTATCAGCGATGAGCTAAAACAGCTCGTGGCAGATATGGAAGCCGCTACCCTTGATTGGGAAGACAGCCGCTCGCATGAAGTGGGCGTAGCACTAGCCGCCATCCAGATAGATAGAAAACTACGAGTAGTCGTTCTCCGAAATAACTTTGACGATAAGTCTGACCGGACTTTCCATGCCTTCATCAATCCAAAGATTACCAAGTATGAAGGTGACCTTGTCGAAGATTACGAGGGATGCCTAAGCGTCAGGGACATTTACGGCAAAGTCGAGCGTCACTCCAAGGTGCGCATAAGTGCAACAAGCCTGGAAGGCAAACAGATCCGAATAACCGCTGAGGGCTTTTTGGCCCGCGTCTTTCAACACGAAATAGACCACACCAATGGCATCGTGTTCATCGACCACATAAAAAACAAGCCGGATGCGTTCTTTAGACTGGATTCTGAAGGTCATCTAGAGAAATTAGACTATGAAAAAGATGTCAAAGACAACAAAGACCTCTGGTAAAGTTAGCTTCGTGTTTTTTGGTAGTGGCCCCGTGGCCGCAAAGTCGCTCGCGCTACTGACCGAAAGTTTTGATATTGAGGCCGTTGTCACCAAACCGACTACGCTACACGAGATGCAAAGCATTTCTAGCGATGTGCCCGTTCATGCGGTCGCGACCAAAGCGGAGCTGGATGACCTGATTGCGGCTAAGCCGTTCAAAAGCCACCTCGGGGTGCTTATAGACTTCGGTATTATCGTCTCTCAAGGTGTCATAGACTACTTCCGGCTTGGCATCGTGAACAGCCACTTTTCTTTGCTCCCAGAGCTGCGTGGCGCCGATCCAATCACTTTCGCCATCCTTTCAGGGCAACAGGAAACCGGCGTAAGCCTAATGCTCCTCGTAGAAGCGATGGATGAGGGACCACTACTAGCGCAAGACACTTACACTATTACCGAAGACGAAACGACAGAGACGCTCACGGAGGCCTTAATTTATAGAAGTTATCTGTTACTCAAGGACAAACTTCCTCTCTACACCACTGGCAAGCTGAGTCCCTACCCCCAGCGAACCGAAACACTTACCCCGACTTACTCGCGTAAGCTCACAAAGGAAGACGGCATACTGGATTTTAACAAACCGGCAGCCGATCTTGAGCGCGAGGTACGCGCGTTCGCGGGGTGGCCAAAGAGCCGGACAACTTTGGCTGGCAAAGATGTCGTCATTACCAAAACTCACACCCTGGAAAAACAGGGCGAGCCAGGCAAAGTCGTTGTAGAAAACAAGTCTATATTGATTTACTGCGGCCAAGGTACTCTGGTTATCGAACGGCTCAAGCCTGCAGGCAAAAAAGAAATGACCGTCGAGGCCTTCCTCGCCGGTCACAAAAATACGTTGTCTTAGTAACTACAATTATGCAGCTGGCTGTTCTGGTGGAAGCTGCTGCGCTTCTTGGCTCGCAGCAATTATCTGAGGAGCAGCCTGTTTGACTTCTGCCTTGAGTTTTTCGAGCTCCTCCGCCACTACCTGCTTGTAGTTTGGGAAGTTGGTTTCGAGCCATTTCAGTGCACCGGCTTCATCGTTCTTGTCTATAAAACCTTCGAATTCATCAAGTTGCTCGTTCGTCATCCTCTCGGCCAACTTCATACCAACGCGCATTTCCAGCGTTTCGTAAATATGGGCCAGCATCTTGTTCTTTTCTTCGGCCGGCAGGTTGCCCAGCCCCAGCTCTTTTAGCAAATTATCATCTAGCTTGAACATGGCTTTTCCTTTTATGTACCGTTTTATTTTATCAGAGAAAGTCTCTGGGCTTAAGCTACTTCTTCGTCGTCATCGTCAAGGTCTTCGACGAAATCACGGAACTGCTTCTCGGCACGTGCCTGCGCCTCTGCACGGCTCAGGGCAGGATCGTTCTGCATCAACTCTTCAACTCGGTTATCATGCCACTTGAGCATCGACGCAAATAGTTCCGGGTTTTCTACCATCCGCTTAAACTCTTCCGGGTTGTGGATAATGCTCGTCCGGACAGCTTCGTCTGTTACGCCGGCACCTTCAAGCGCCTCATGTTGTTCTATCTCTTCCCTAACAGATTCTGGCAATTCATCCTCTGGAGTCGTAGTCGTTGTCGTAGTGGTAGCCTCAATGGTGGTTGAAGTGGTCGAAGCTGGACGCTCGGAACCATCCTCACCTGCAGCGTTACCAACCAGGAATCCTGCACCGAAGAGCACTACTCCAGCAAGTGCGGCACCACCCAAGAATTTACGTGTCCTAGATGTCTTTTTGTCTTGCTTCTCGCGATCAAACCCAAGAATCCCCTTGATCTTTTCCCAACGTGACTGAGGCTGTGCAGGTTCCTCTCGCCCACTACCGGAAGGAACCGGGGGTAGCTCGTCGTTACCGTCAAATGAGCCTTCCGGAATGAATCCGTCCTCGGCCTCATCATCAGAACCGATAGCAAAGACGTCTTGATTACTTCCAGCGATAGCGTTTTCCAAATTCTCACGAAGAGTCCGTGCTTCGTCGCTGTCACTATCAATGCCATTTAGCTTCAGGTATTCTTCAAGGATTTGGCGGGCTTTTTCGTCCATCTTGACTGCCTCTTCGAAGTTACTTTCAGCCGCAGCGGCGTTTGCACTAGCGAGCAGTTCGGCAATCTGGGCCTTGTATACCTTGCTGCCTAGCTCTTGCGCCTCTTCAAGCAGTCGGCCAGCGTCTTCTCTACCCTCAGTGGCGGCCTGGCCAGCCTCTTTGAGCCGTGCAACAAACTCCGCTTCCATCTCTTCAATACTTGGTTTTTCAGAAACCTCAGCTGACTCTGGGTCTGCTACTGCTGGCTCAGCAGGAGTATCGGCCTCTGAACCACCATTTGCTGATGCCATGACTTCACTGCGCACACGATCGCTAATCTCGTGACCATTCGTTTCCAAGTAATGCAGCTTCTTCTGGTCTTTCAATTTCATCACGCGATCGAACAGACTCATCTGTGCCTCAGCATCCATACCATCAGGGTGCCGCTCAGTGACTTGTGCATCAGCAAAAGCACTCATCTTGTCTAAGAGTACATCAGAGATATCATCAATTTTTGTTTTATCTTCCGTCAACTCAGCATATGCCAGCTCATCAGCAAGCTCTGACATTGAAAGGTCCTCATAGGACTCATGAGTGCCATCGTAATGGTCAGCACGAGCTTGATCAAAATATGCTGCATCACCTGCCCCCTCACCATATCGCTGTTGAAAATATGTATCTGGGGTAACAACTTCCCCAGCTTGAAGCGCATGTCGGGCTTCATAATCAAACATGAGCTCTGGATCTACTTCATTAAAGTTTGGTGCTTCTGAAGGGTCAATACTAAATTTTGGTGCTTCTGACATCTGTGAGGCTTCCTTTCGAACGTAATCTATAGTTTTTATTTACTCTTTATTTCGTTACTTTTCCATTAAAGCATAAAAGCTTAAATAAATCAAGTATTTTGTCATAACTTGTGCTTATGTCTATTTATGTTATCGAAATAATATTTGTACCAACGCAAATAGCACTGTGATACAGATTCCTGACACAAAACCTATCTGAATAGCCTGTCTGTACAGGCTCGGCTGGCCGTGTCCCGAGACGGCATCGTTATCACCTTGGAGGGAGGTACTGGTTGTGGGTGAACTGGTGGGCCCGCTAGTCGACCCGGAAACCTCTTTTGAGAGGCCGGGTAGCCTGGTAGGTAGGTCAGCAACGACGCTTCCTATAGAAACAGCGCTAGACCTGGCAGGATCGTCTTGAATCTCGTGCCGCAGCTCTAACTGCTTTTCTGTTATGTGCTCGGTTTCCGGAGTCTCAGGGATCCTCTCGGGTGACCTGCTGCCGGCCTGGAGCATGATACCTTCTGCCACTACGCCACTTTCCTCTACCGCGATAGGTTGAAGTTTGTCGGATTCTGGGTACGGCTGCACCTCACGCTCACGGGCGGTTGGATAAGATAACTCCTCTTCGGACCATGATGGCCTCTGGGCTTCCATAACGGAAGTTATTTATATCACATTTTTGGTTCGTTTTAAAGGGATCGGGCAATAGTTTCTCTAGTGAAAACCTGGATGCGGTCGCCTTCGGCAATGTCCACCCGCGAGGTGGATTTGAAGCTTAGGCCGCACATTTCGCCCTCGAACACTTCTTTTGCATCCTGAGGGCCACGTTTGAGGTTAGTAATTTCTACTTCCGCAAGCTGCTCTTTGTCACGGACAACTCTTGCCAGCGCAGGAGATACAAGCTTGCCCTTTGTTACCTCGCCACCACATATAACTTCTGTTTTCGTAGTTTTGAATATACCACGCACCACCAGTGTTCCAAGCTCTGTTTCTACTACTTCTGGAGCTAACAGCTTACTCATCTCATCTTTGGCATCATCTATCAGCTCGTAAATAACACTGAAGAGGCGCACACTGACCCTGTCACGGCTCGCAATCTGCTTTATGCTGCTTGGTACAGACACATTGAAGCCGTAGATTATTGCACTGCTCGTATGTGCCAGGTGTACGTCATTGTCATTTACGTTTCCTACTCCGGATCCCACGACGCGGATAGCGACTTCTTCGGTGTCGAGCGCCTTTAGGCTATCAATCACAGAGGTCAGCGAGCCCTGTACGTCAGCCTTGACGATGACGTTCAGCTCGTTCACCTTGTTGCTTCGGTTGATAATACGGATAAGTTCACTACTGTTGATATCCAGGTGTCCGTTGCCACTTTTGCGCTCTGTTGCTGCGACCTGGGAGGCCTGGCGTGCCGTCTTTTCATCTTTGACAGCCAAGAACTCATCTGCAAACTCCGGCAATGACTTGAAACCGGTGATGACTACCGGGGTGGATGGTCCCGCGTCTTTGAGCGGCTTGCCGTCAGTTGTCTCCAGGTTACGTATACGGGCATAGCTAGAGCCGGCCGTAATAAAGTCACCCGGGTGAAGTGTGCCTGCTTCGACAAGCGCGATGGCAACCGGGCCACGCCCCTGCTCCATATGTGCTTCGATAATAAGGCCGGCGGCGGGTACGTCCATATCGGCCCTCAGGTCTTCCACATCCGCAACAAGCAGCACCATGTCGAGCAGCTTATCAATACCCGTGTTGTTTTTGGCAGATACTTCCACGGTTACGGTATCGCCACCCCACTCCTCTACAAGGAGATCGTTCTCTGATAGTTGCTGTTTTATACGGTTTGGGTCAGCGCCCGGTTTGTCCATCTTGTTGATGGCCACTACCATCTTGACGCCGGCTTTACGCGCAAAGCGAATCGCCTCAAGGGTCTGGGGCTTAATCCCATCATCAGCAGCGACAACCAAAATAACAAGATCTGTTAGTTGTGCGCCGTGCTCACGAAGTGCTGCGAACGCCTCATGGCCGGGAGTATCCAGAAAGGTAATCGCCCGATCGTTATGCTGTATCTGGTAGGCAGACAAGTGCTGGGTAATGCCGCCTGCTTCACCTTTAGCGACCTGTTCGCCACGTATAGCGTCAAGCAGACTTGTTTTACCGTGATCGACATGACCCATAACCGCCACTACAGGTGGCCGGGTGATGGCTTTGTCGCTTACCATTCGCTTCTCCCTGGCAGAAGATGTCTGTACTTCTTTTCTGACAAGTTCTATATCCAGGCCGAGTTCACCTACAATAATCTGGGCCGTGTCAAAATCAATACGCTCATTGAGCGTCGCCATCACGCCATTTCTCATGAGCTCAGTGATCAGTTTTGTAGCCGGCAACATCAGCTTCTCCGCTAGGCTGCCGACGGTAATCATGTCTTCGATCTCGATCTTTGTGGCCATACCTAACTCCTTTCTAGCCTCTGCTGGCTTGCTACATTACATACGTTATTTTGCTTCTTTGAGGCTCAAGGCAATCTTGCGGCCTTCGGTGTCGATATCAAGTACTTTGAACTTCTTCTTCTCGTTGAGCTGGAATATCTTTTCCGGGTCAACACCTTCGTCATTGCTCATTTCGGATACGTGCACCAGGGCTTCGACGGATGGACTGAGTTGCACAAAGGCTCCGAATGGCGTGATACGAGTTACCTTGCCTTCTACCATCTCACCTTTTTTGAAAGCCTTAACTTCGTTGAGCCATGGGTCCTCTTGCATCTGCTTGAGGCTAAGGCTCAGACGGTCTTTATCGATAGCAATAATTTTTGCCTCGACAGTGTCGCCGGTCTTGACGTAGTCACGAGGGTTCTCGACACGCTCCCAGGAAATCTCAGAGATGTGGATGAGCCCTTCGATACCATCAACATTTACGAATGCACCGAAGTCAATCACGCCAGTGACCATGCCTTTGACCTTGTCACCTACTTTGAGCTTGCCGAAACGTTCCTGCATTTCGTCTTTTACTGCTTCTTTTTCGGAGAAAATAAGCTTGTTCTCTTTGCGGCTAATGTCCAGGATTCGGACGCGTAACGTCTTGCCGACCAATTGGTTGAGCTTCTGCAAGATCTCGTCCTTGTCAGCGCCAGAGACACGAGGATAGTTGCCTGCAGCGAGCTGAGATACGGGCAGGAAGCCACGGATACCTTCGAGCTCTATCA
>JAKQHX010000010.1 GCA_029557815.1 bacterium | reverse complement strand
TGATATGCCAATCGAACTTGGAAATAGCTGGTTCTCCCCGAAATATATTTAGGTATAGCCTTAAGTAACTATGCTACGGGGGTAGAGCACTGAATGGGTTTTGGGGGCTTATAGCTTACCAAGCTCAATCAAACTCCGAATACCGTAGTATGTACCTTGAGAGTCAGTGAATGGGGGCTAAGCTCCATTCACGAGAGGGAAACAACCCAGATCATCAGCTAAGGTCCCTAAATCTAAACTAAGTGGTGAAGGTTGTTAGGTTGCACAGACAGCCAGGAGGTTGGCTTAGAAGCAGCAACCCTTTAAAGAGTGCGTAACAGCTCACTGGCTAAGTGAAATAGCGCCGACTATGTACCGGGGCTCAAGTTTAGTACCGAAGCTATGACTCTCCGACGTAAGTCGGAGGGGGTAGGGGAGCGTTCTTATCGCGTTGAAGCTGTACCGTAAGGAGCATGTGGAGCGATAAGAAGTGCGAATGTTGGCATGAGTAGCGAGATGCGGGCGAAAACCCCGCGCACCGAAAGCCTAAGGTTTCCTACGCAATGCTAATCAGCGTGGGGTAAGTCGAGCCTAAGCCGAGGCTGCTGTAAGGCGGCGTAGGCGATGGACAAGCAGGTTAATATTCCTGCACCATCTATTTCTCGCCCAAGATTTGAGAGGTAGACTGGTGAGCAGCTTCCCGATTTATTCGGGAATGTCTACGATCCAGTCGATACTCAGGTCTAGTAAAGGGGGGACGTAGAGAGAAAGAGAAAGCGTACTTTGGCTATGTGCGTTCTTGCAACCAAGATAGAAAACAGGTAAATCCGTTTTCATTACCATCAAGGTTGTGAGAAAAGCGGAGCGGGAAACCAATCTGCGATTTTCTTCTGTTCTTTTTACTCAAAAAAGCCTCGTTACGAGAGAAATACTTGATCGTACCATAAACCGACACAGGTGGGCTGGTTGAATATACTAAGGTGAACGAGAGAACCCTTGTTAAGGAACTCGGCAAAATAGCACCGTAACTTCGGGAAAAGGTGCGCCTCGCTCTGGATGATTCATTATTCGTTTCATCTGGAGAAGGCCGCAGTGAAAGGGTCCAAGCGACTGGTTAACAAAACCTTAGGCCTCTGCAAACGCGTAAGCGGATGTATAGGGGCTGACACCTGCCCAATGCCAGAAGGTTAAGGGAGGAGGTCATTCCACTTCGGTGGAGGCAGCTTCCGACTTAAGCCCTGGTGAATGGCGGCCGTAACTATAACGGTCCTAAGGTAGCGAAATTCCTTGTCGGGTAAGTTCCGACCTGCACGAATGGTTGAACGACTTGGACACTGTCTCAACAAGGGACTCGGCGAAATTACAATACCCGTCAATATGCGGGTTACCCATACCAGGACAAATAGACCCCGTGGAGCTTTACTACAACTTGACATTGAAATATGGAGTATGCTGCGTAGCATAGGTGGGAGGCGTTGATACCTCGATCTTGGTCGGGGTGGAGCCAACAGTGAAATACCACTCTTCATGCTTCGTGTTTCTAATGCTGATCTTTATCAGACTCGGCAGACAGTGTCTGGTGGGTAGTTTAACTGGGGCGGTTGCCTCCTAAAGAGTAACGGAGGCGTTCAAAGGTTGGCTAGCTACGGATGGAAATCGTAGTGGTAGTGTATACGCATAAGCCAGCTTGACTGTGAGGCTTACAAGCCAAGCAGGCACGAAAGTGGGAGTAAGTGATCCGTTGTCCATACAATTATGTATATGAACGTGGGATCGACAACGCAATCGGATAAAAGTTACCCCGGGGATAACAGGCTAATAGCGCCCAATAGTTCACATAGACGGCGCTGTTTGGCACCTCGATGTCGGCTCATCTCATCCTGGGGCTGGAGCAGGTCCCAAGGGTCCGGCTGTTCGCCGGTTAAAGAGGTACGTGAGCTGGGTTCAGAACGTCGTGAGACAGTTCGGTTTATATCCGCTGTGGACGATAGGAAATTTGAGAGTAGCTGTCCCTAGTACGAGAGGACCGGGATGGACGCACCGCTGGTGTACCAATTGTTCTACCAAGAGCATGGTTGGGTAGCTATGTGCGGAAAGGATAAGCGCTGAAAGCATATTAAGCGCGAAGCCTCACTCAAGATTAGATTTCCCTATGAGGACACTGAAAGACGATCAGTTTGATAGGCGCAAGGTGAAAGTGCGGTAACGTATTGAGCCGAAGCGTACTAATAGTCCCATTGACTTTTTACGAACTCTGGCTAGAGGAGCTTGCTCTTCTTACCAGAGGTAAGTGCATTGACTAGTTATTGGTGTTAGTGCCCCATCAAATCCATTGGATTTGATGGGGACCCCGAGAGGGACCAAGCACCACCGTTCGCCTTAATATTTCAAATCCGTGCAATATATCACACATGATATAAATGGACTTCGACCCCTTGAGATAGGGAAAAGAGCGGCCCGAGCAAAAATCACATTTTTTGCGCGGCGCGATGAGAAAAACCGCTAAGTTTGTCTCATGGAGGTCGGTGCCCATGGCGTGAGGGAGACACCTGTTCCCATACCGAACACAGCAGTTAAGCCTCATAGCGGTTACAATACTTGGGGGTTCACCCCTGGGAAAATAGCACGGTGCCGAATTATAAAAAGACCATCCGAATAGGATGGTCTTTTTCTTTTGAGGGTGATATTTTGCTGTCAGCGCCTAGCGTCCAGGAATGGAAAGCTCGGAAGCCATAGCAGGAGAAGGTGGAGCAGGCAATCGTGGCTCCCTGTCTCCTGCTTCTCCGGGGTCAATGAGAGGACATTTGTCGCTTTCGCATCGAATAGTCGCTGTTTGGACAATCCAATCATCTCCGTTGAACGGTGGATGGTTTGTCGATACCAATGAGACGCTGCCGACACAAGCTGTACTGCCGCAAGCTTCGCGTACTCTATCTTCCACTTGGTTTGCAAAGCTCTTTTCCTCTGCACTGTTACGTATACGAGGAATCGGCACTTCTATGGGGCTAAAGCTTGCGCTTGGTCTTGGCTCGAAGCTTACCGTAGGATCAGGGCATGCTTCGATATGCATACGTTTTCTTATTATGAAGTAGATTATCTATAACTAGAACTTCGAAAGCAAGCACAGGCAGGATGGCCTGCCCAAGAAGAACAGCGTGAAAAGACGCTCATTTTCTTTTATCGAGGTTTTGCTGGACACGAAATAAAGTGATTTTTCTTATGAGGTCATACGGAATCGGCTTATCAAGCGGGAAACGAATGGTGCCTTTGCTTGTTTCGTAAGGCGCTAGTTCGGTTTGAAATGCCCCTATGCCGTTCGGACCGGGATAGAAGCCAACATGCTTCTCATAAGCGGCAAAATGTACCAAAGGACCATTTAGGGTCAGGGTTGGTATGCCGTAGGCGATTTTTTCTCTTGCTTCAGGGGCGGCCTCTTGAACGATCTGCCTGATTTTAACAAGAATTTCCTGAGTTGACTGCGGAAACTGAGCCATGTACTCATCTATTGTGGCGTATTGTTGCATTTTCATGCTGTAAGTATACGCTTCCGGAATGTCCGCCCAGCTAAAACTACGAAAACGTTGTGTAAATTACGGTGAAATATATTGTACGTCATCTCAGAATAGGCTTATGAGGTTTACTAATATACTCCTATGGGTCCAAGAGAATAAGCTGTCTGAAAAGTTCTACCGGAAAGTCGGTTTTGGGGTAACAACCTCTACTGATGAGTACTCGGAGGTTGAAGCTGGAGGGCTCCAGATCGTGCTTGTTAGTATGCGAGATGAAGATGAGTTCAACGGCGATTCGTTGTCTGGCTCTAAAGGTAAGGGAATGTACATCTACATGTACGTAGATGACGTTGACACCGAATACGCCCGACAGGTGAAGCTTGGTTTCAAGCCGGCGACCAAACCCCGTGACTGGCCTTGGGGTAACAGAGAGTTCATCCTCAAAGACCCTGACGGCTACAAGCTTTGTTTCTGGCAGAGAAGTGTAAGATGATTGACTTATTATAATTTTTATGTTAAAATAATACCTATGACACAACCAGGAATTCCTGAACAAGAGCCGGGTGCGCCGTATCCTCTACCAGTAGTCACCACAGCTGCGCCAGAGGTAATGCAATTACGTGGATTTTTTGATGGTGAAGACTACCTTGCAGAGGCGCACGACCGCATGATGCAAGAAAATCCACAGTTACCCCACATTGTTGGACAGTATATGACACTTATGGGTATAGAGAAGGGGTCACCAGAAGCTGAGCGGGCTAGCTTGCTGTTGCTGTTCACACATGAGTTACTGGTAACGGCCGCTCATATTGACGAGCAGGCCCAGTAACACGCGTTGACATATGCTTAAGCTTGTGTTATCATAAGCACATTCGATAGGGATAAGAGGGTTCGGCTATACAAACGGCGGAACCTTTTTATTTCACCTAGAGAAGCCTCACTAACCAACCAAAAGGAGTTTTGGACATGGCAGGTACCAAAGACGGCGGCAAGGCTGCCGCTTCAACAAATAAGTCCAAGTACGGTGCGGATTTCTATGCCCGTATTGGTGCTATGGGTGGTAAAAAAGGTAAGACCGGCGGTTTTTACGCAAACCGTGAGCTTGCCCGTATTGCCGGCGCCAAAGGTGGCCGTATCAGCCGCCGCACAAAGAAGTCGGCATAGTTTTTTGCTGACTTCACCGAAAAGTCGTCTGGGGTATCGCCTCAGGCGACTTTCTATTTGAGGTGCTACTCATACGATATGGCCTGCAAAAGCGTGATGCGCTGACGCTCCATCCGGCCAGACAATTATGGCAACGATACTCCCTCGTAGATACCTGAAGGCTGACGGTGCTGCAGCGCGGACAGGTGGCGCGTTGATGGAGCCAGTCGCGGTAGGTGTCCAGGCAGTCCTGGATATGGTCTTCGCTTATCACAATACCAAATCGCTTTGCCAGCTCTTTGGCTTTCTTCCAAGCCTCTACCTCCAGGAGTAGAAGATCCAGATCTTTCTGGTAGCTTTTGTGTCCTAGGAGGGCATGGGAAGCCTCATGCAACAGCGCCCAGGTATGTTGTGGCTTTTCCGTAGAAAACGCCTTGTAGGTGATTCTGGAGTGCTCTGGAGACCAAAAGAATGCCTCACCAGGCTCAAAGATGACGTGGGGCAGCATTTCTCTAAGCTTGCCGAGCAATGCTTGCATCGAGTGACCTTGCCAGTTCATAGCATCCATAGATTACTGCTTCTTCAGGATGTTTGGCTTGTTGGACGACCGGCATGGCAATTTCGGGCGGCTTCATGTCCAGCATCGCTTCCTTCAGAGGTTGTTCAAATTTATGGAAATGCGACCCTACACCCCCGCCGAGGATGATGACCTCTGGGGTAAAGGCCGCAGTTGCGTTTAACAGGCCAATGGCCAAGTTGTGTGATATTTCCTGCCAGGCGGCAGGGTCATCCAACTCACTGGCGCGCTTACCGTATTTTTCGACGATGGCTTTACCGGAGGCAAAATCCTCCAGCTGTCGAACCTGGCCTTCGTGTTCATAGACGCTTTTACCGATTTCTGAATCCTGGGTATCTTCGTCCAGTTTGCCGTCTACAATAAATGCCGAACCAATACCGGTGCTGACGGTTACGTACAATGCTTTACGGTACGTGTCTTTGACCCGAAGGGCTTCGGACAGGCCGGCAAGCTTGCTGTCGTTTTCCAGTACAAACGGGCATCCAAAGATAGACTGGCAATCGTCACGGATGGGTACATTTCGCCACGCTAATACATCATCTTGGACTGACAAACCGGTGGCCCGGTTAATGTTACCCCTGATTCCAATAGCGCCGCACTGGAATTCTTTTGTTGATAATTTCGCAACAGTATCTGCCAATTCCACTTTGAACTGCCTGTAGTCTTTAGGCGTGGGGAATTTAACCTGCTCGACGATATTGCCGTCGTTGTCAAAAACGGCGACAAGCGTCTTGGTCCCTCCGATATCAACGGCCGCGTACATACTTGCCAGTGTAGCATACTGCCGGGCCTTTGTGCTGATTGAGCGCAGCTGCCTTTACGTATCAGATGAAAACAGATATAATGTCCAGTAAGTCTGGCGGAATAACGGTCTACGGGCTGCCGCAGAAAATAAGGAGGCATGCAAAAACATGTCAAAATCTAGCATTACTATGGACGAATTGCTAGCGTCCGAAGAGATTAAACAATTAAAGGCAAGTGATGTCGTTGAGGGCACTGTAGCGTCAGTGCACAAGCACGAAGTCTGGATTGACCTTGGCGCTAACGGTGTGGGAGTGGTTATGCGCCGTGAAATCAGCCACGGTCAACAGCTCGAAAAGGGTCAGCAAGTGGTTGTAAGCGTCATCGATCCAGAGATGGACGAGGGCTACGCACTGCTCAGTATGCGTCGAGCTGCTAAAGACCGGGGCTGGGATCA
>JAKQHX010000005.1 GCA_029557815.1 bacterium | reverse complement strand
GCATACCATTAGTATTCAGTCCGATCTTCCCATGATTACCGAGATGGTAACTGTTGACGGCTACTCTCAGACGGGGGCACAGGCTAATACCGCAGTGTCGCCTGAGCCGATAAATAGCGTCATCAAAATCGAAATAGACGGTACGAACGCAACCATCACACAAGGAGTTTTGGGTTCAACGGCTGATGGATCGATCATCAAAGGGCTGGCTATCTATGGAGGCAGTAGGGTATCACCAAACTTCACTAATGCTAATGTTGGACTCATCGGTAACAATACCGCCTTGCAAGGCTCCTATGTTTGATTGCGCGCTGACGGCACAACAGCAGGTGCTATCGATACCAACAGCGTGAGCGTAGCAACCGTAGGCAATGACGTCGTTGTAGGAGGCGTCAACCCAGCAGATAGAAACATCATCTTTAGTCACAGTTCGATAACACAATCTGCCGGTATAGCGGTACTTGGCGGAACTTCTCTGATATATGGTAACTATGTAGGTATAGCAAAAGATGGCATAACAGATTTATCGCCGACCAGTGTAGACGCAAATGGTCTGACCGCACCGTTCTCTATGGGGATAAACTTACTAAACGTCAGTAGTAGCACAGTCGGTGGTGCGGCCGCAGGTATGAGAAATCTCATATCTGGCAACACAGCGAATGTAGTTATCAGCTCGGCTAATAACGTAGTCCAGGGCAACTATATTGGCACTGACTACACCGGAAACGTGCGACACACAATCACGAACGGTATGGGAGTGACTGCAGTTGCCGGCTCAAACAGCCTTATTGGAGGTACAGGTGAAGGAGAGGGTAATCTCATCGCTGGCGTGCGAGGGTCTGGTGTCGAAGTGGCAGACATGTACATACAACCTATTGATCACCGTGTTATTCCAGTCAAAATAGCAATACTTGGCAACTCTATACATAGCGTAGGCGTATTCAATCTACTGGGTGTTGGCAAATCAAATCTAGGTATTGATATATCGAACTTCACTGACACGGATGGTAACTTTGCTCCTGATCAGTTTGATGGTCGCGGCCCGACAGTCAACGATGCGACCGACGTAGACGCGGGCCCGAATGGCACTATCAACTTTCCGGTGCTCAAAACAGCCCAGCAAATCGGCAACCAGTTAACCGTAACCTATGACCTTGATAGCGCGGGCAGCCCCAGCAACTCATATAGGGTTGAATTTTATGCCAATAACAACCGGACGATATTCGGCTATGGCCCAGGCGAAACCTACATAGGGTCTGCGACCGTCAGTCCGGGAACCGACAAAACTGCTACCCTGACAGTCAATGGCAACCTTTCCGGCAAGGCACTCAGCGCTACTGCTACCGCTGTCGATAACACGACTGGTTCCGGCTTCGGCGCTACGAGCGAGTTTGCCCACAATATCAGCATCGCCTCAGAATCTGACTTCGACGCCGATGGCATCCCGGATAGTGAGGAAGACGCAGGGCCGAATAGCGGTGACGCGAATGATGACGGCATACTTGACCGTCTACAGCCGACTGTCACAACGTTTGTAAACTCGGCAAATATATACATAACGCTGGCGACCGAGGGATGCTCCGAAAACGGTACCGTTTCGTCAATTGACCTTGCATCACTCGACCGCAAAGATAACGGCTATCATTATCCATATGGTCTGACTGATTTTACACTGTACTGTAGCCGTGGCGATACCGTAGACGTGGAGGTTAATTAAACTAAAATGGAACAACCCATATAATTAGTGTTGGAAACATTAATTAAAAGAAAGGATTGTTCCTAATGAAAAGAGTACCATACTTTTTTAGCAACTTAACATATTGGAGAAGATTTAACCGGCTAGTTTTTGGAGATAGTTTACTATGTCCTAAATGTAATTTAGCTATGAGCGAAAACTACAAGCTAAGATATTTATGGTGCAAGTACTGCCGCAAGAAGTACAGATACACATCATTTAAAGCAGGGTTGTTCTATTCTACTAAGCTATCATCTAAGCAACTCTATCAACTAATATGGTGTTATCTTAACAAGAAGAGCATAGATACCACTAGGAGCCTAACTAAGTTAAGCTATCCTACGGTAGAACGCTGGATAGCTAGATTTCGTGACCATCTACCGGAAACAGATGTAGGAAAGTTAAATGGCTTAGTTCAGATGGATGAAAGCTTCTTTGGCAGAGTCAGACACAAACAAGATCAAGTTATTGTAGTAGGAGCCATAGAGGCTGAAACAGGAAGGATAAAGCTAGAGTTAGTACCAAATAGAAGTAGCAAAACACTTAGTAACTTCATAGATGGTCATATTAGCCATAAGGCTACCGTAATAACTGATAAGTGGAGAGCTTATGATGAGATATCTATGTTTCCAAGAGAACATCTGTCTGTAAACCATAGTATTGGTGAATTTAGATTCTCAAACAAGATAGAAGGCCTATGGAGCGAAATAAAGAAACATATACGAAGAATGTACCAGAAGATATTAACCAACAAATTAAAGCCAATACTAAACGAATGGCAAGAAAGACACAATAACCCTAGATTATTTGAGTCAGCAGACACCTTCACTAGCTATTTGTTCCAAATTAGTTGAATTAACCGACGTGGAAATGTTTGTCCATACCTCCATCGAACCAGACAACTACCTACCTCGTAAATTCAACTCCGTGACCGGTGAGTTTTCTGATGTACTTGGCAGTAGCCTCAGCCAAGTTACCGTGGGTAGTTCACAGGCACTAAAGCTCAGCTACAGCAGTACTGACGGTGGCCGGCATGACGATGACGGCGAGGTGAACGGTGTCATTGTCGACCCAGTTGGCCTTGCCACCGAACAGCCAAAAACCAGCATGCCCGGACAGCTTGCCAACACCGGCATCGCAACCGTCATCACAACCTTCCTGGCCGGCAGTATCATCGCCTCTGTTGCATACACCTACATTGATTACCGTAACCATAAGAAACCACTTATTGCCGCCGACAAAGAGATCGGTGCGCGTGACGCAAAGAAATATACGTATTGGCACCACCTCAGGGTCGTCAGCTTCCCGCTCGCCCAATACCGGCTGCGTGTCATAATAGAAGAAAAAAAGCGCACCCCGAAGACGGAAACCCTTTCCTAGGCTCAGGCCTAACTACATCGATATACCGCGTGGAAGAATATCTGCCATGATTCCCTAAGCACGCACCTTGAACTTGTGTCGTATGAATTACATACTAGAGCGGTAGGGACCTATAATACTAAGGAGTAAACGATGATAGTTAGCACCACGAACACCATAGAAAACCAGCCCGTAAAAGAATATCTAGGAATAGTTACTGGTGAAGCTATCCTAGGCGCAAATATTTTCAAGGATTTCTTTGCCGGTGTGCGCGACGTCGTAGGTGGACGGTCTGCTGCATACGAGAAAGAGCTGATACGGGCCCGAGAAATCGCGCTCCAGGAACTGCAGCAGCAAGCGGCAGAGCTTGGCGCCGACGGGGTCATTGGAGTCGACTTGGACTACGAGACCATCGGCCAGGGAAGTATGCTGATGGTTACGGCAAGCGGTACTGCCGTGAAACTCGCTTAAGGTTCAGGACGCGAGTTTTTGACATAAAACTGCTACAATAATGTTTATGATACTTGAATTGCTACGCTGGTGGTATGGGCCGGGGTGGGTTCACTCATTCCGTCGTATACGTACGCGAACAGCAAATGTTGCCCACGCGTTTTCGGCCGGCACGCTGCTCGTGACGCTTTTTGCGCCATGGAAGCGTATCCAATACACGGGCAAATCGTTTGACGCCAAAATGCAGGCAATGATGGACAATATGATCTCCCGCCTGATCGGATTCGCAGTAAGGCTCGGCGTGCTCTTCGCCGCTTCGGTTATGATTGTGGGCAGCATCGGTTTGAGTATAGCCATCGTACTAGCATGGCCACTTATACCGGTCCTTATAATCTTTAGTATATTTAAAGGAATCGCAGGATGAACGGAACATCCTTGAACCTTGGTAGCCGCCGGGCCAGAAAAGCCCGTCTCGCGATGCGCCTCAAAAAAGGCGGCTATTTGGCATGGGCTACCATCGGCGTAGTCACGGGACTAGCAGCATTGTACTTGCTTCTCGTAGAGAGTAGCCAATTCGGCTACTTTGCGCTTGCCGTCGCCTTGCTCGCGCTTATGTGGGTCGTGTGGTTCAAAGCGGAACTCATAAAACTCCCGCCAAAATACCCCGGTAACAGCGTCGACGATTTGCTCGACGCAGACTTCCTGGCAAAACTGTCCCAGCCCGTAACACCACGCTCAGCCTGGATAGCGATGACAGGGCATTGGCAGGAGATATTTATTACCAACCGGCTCCTGCTTGACCCTAAACTCGTCGAGGACTCCTTGAGCGATAACGAAACTGACATGGAGCAAGTTTGGCAGTTGACCCGCAAATTACAGTCCGCCCATGACCCGAGCACACTCACTGCCGGTACGGTTGCAACCGCCCTTATTTTGTCCTCACCGCAACTAACGGATTACCTGACCAAGCACTACATCCGTCCTGAAGACATATTACAAATTTATGATTGGCTTGCCCGGCTCCTGCAGTATCAGCAGATGCCCAAACCGTATTTTGGTGGCATTGGGCGTGATTGGGCGTTTGGCTTTACGCCAAATCTGGAACGTTACAGCACCAACATCAGTACTCAGGTACAAAACGGCGCCGGCCACTTTCACTTCATGTCACGAAGCAACTCTATTGACGCAATGATACATAGCCTCGGTCAGACAGGTGGTATTGCCGTGGTTGGCAATACGGGAATCGGTAAGACATCGGCCGTGTACGCCTTAGCCGAACGGCTCCTACAAGACAAAACGCTTGTCAGTACCGTAAAAGACCACCAGATAGTTGCACTGAATGCATCAGTGATATTGTCGTCCGCAAAACAAGACCTTGAACGTATTATGCTAACGCTTTTTGGCGAAGCAATCAGATCAGGCAACATGATTGTCTTTCTGGATGAGGCGCAGCTATTTTTTCAAGAAGGTGTCGGTTCGTTTGATTTGTCCCAAATACTATTACCAGTGCTGCAGAACCGTCGCCTGAAGCTTATCTGCGCATTTAACGCGACCGACTGGCAGCGCCTGAAAGTGTCTAATCCGGCCTTAGCGGCTGCTCTTACGCCGGTCGTACTCCCCGAGCCGCCAGAAGAAGAAACCCTCAAAATCGTCGAAGACAGCGCACTTGACATTGAACACCGCACCAAGACAGTCGTTACCTACGAAGCCGTGCGTGAAGCCTATCGCCTCAGCGGGCAGTATATCCAGAACATGGCCTACCCGGGCAAAGCTATCAACCTGCTGGAGCAGGCCGCATCCTACGCAAACCACAATGTCGTAACCGCCGAAAGTGTCCAGAAGTCCGTCGAAAGTACGTTAGGTGTAAAGGTTGGCGGCGTACAGAGCCAAGAAGCCGATACCTTGCTGCACTTGGAAGATCGCATCCATGAACGAATGGTCAACCAAACCCGTGCCGTCACTGTTATTGCTAACGCGCTTCGGCGGGCAAGGGCAGGCGTCGGCAACACCAAGCGTCCAATAGGAAGTTTTCTATTCCTGGGACCGACCGGTGTCGGTAAAACCGAACTTGCCAAGTCCCTAGCGGCAACCTACTTCGGTGACGAAAAGAATATGATTCGTCTGGATATGAGTGAATACCAACAGGCTGAAGATGTCAGTCGTATGCTTGCCGATGGCAAAGAGTCAGAAGGGCTCCTGCTTGCTATTCGCAAACAACCGTTTTCCGTAGTACTGTTAGACGAAATCGAAAAAGCGCACAGTGGCATCCTGAACCTACTTCTGCAATTATTGGATGAGGGGCAACTCACTGACGTAAATGGTCAGGTGGCTTCTTTCAGGAATGCCATTATCATCGTCACCTCAAATGCCGGCGCAAATGATATCATCGAACAAATCAACCAGAACCAACCGTTGGATGATTTTGAGCGGCCACTTATCGATAAACTCATCAGCCAAGGTATTTTCCGGCCAGAACTCGTCAACCGGTTCGATGAAACCGTACTGTTCCGTCCTCTGAACCAAGCCGAACTCGGCCAAGTCGCGCTACTTATGCTTGCAGAGGTCAACCGCAACCTGGCAAATCAAAACATCAGTGTCGAGCTTACCCAGCCAGCTCTCGAAAGCCTCGTCCGGCAAGGGTATGACCCCCAGTTCGGCTCACGACCGATGCGGCGCGTCATTCAACGCACCGTCGAAGATGCCGTTGCTCAACGAATTCTGAGCGGCCAAGCAGGCCCCGGGTCAAAAATCGTACTGGACTTGCCTGATGTCGAAGGAGAACAGGTAGCAGCCCCACCCCAGGCGCCTATCAGCGCCTAAGCTTAACTTATAAAAGCATGAGTGGTATGCTATGAAGTAAGTATGGCAAAAAAAATAAGTTCTTTACATATCAATACCTTACGGCTTGCCCGCGTCCATTTCTTGTACGGGCTCACCTTTGCGGCCTCCATCATTATCTATGACGCTTCGAAGCTCATCGCACCCGAAGCAGTGCTACATCGCTGGAAATACACCATCGGATTGTTGCTGATAGCGACTGTCGTGTGGTATCTTGCCAGACTCAAAAAAGACACTGTCGGTTTTCAGAAATCACTTATAGGCATACTCATATGTACAGATATTATTTTTGCATCCTTCTTGGTGTATGCCGATCGAGGTATGGCTAGCTTGGCGGTAGCACTCTACGCCGTACCGCTTGCTACCGCTGCAGCCCTGTTGAGCCGTAGTGCGCTACTGGCGACGGCCGCATTCTCGGCTGCCGCCTACGCGTTTGTATCCGTGAAATACTTCGTCGATTTTTTCAATGAAGGCTACAAAGTACAGCTATATAGCACCGTGGGTTTTTATAGCGCTATATTCTTCATCGTAGCGCTTTTACTTACAATAGCCGTCCGCAGAAAAACTGACGCCTGAAACGCTTCGCTATGGCCCGCCGCAAAACAAAAATCCGTCCGCAGAAACAACTCAAAAAATACTGGCGTTTTTCGTACAGAAAATGGCGCTTTCGAGTACTTGTCGATAAGGTACTGTTCCTGCGTTTCCTGAGAAATATTCATGGCCGGTTCTGGGGCCTCACCGCTATCTTTGGCATGATCCTGGGATTCGGCGTTTGCTTTGCTATCCGACCTGAAGCGCTAGACGTCAGCACCGCTTTTAGTGAGTTTGGAAATGATATTCGCACCGCGCCGTACTTCACAGGCACGGTTCTCTTTACTGCGTATGGCCTCTGGCGATGGCGAAAGTACCTCTCGCGCACATGGAAACGTACGATGCCGGTTACCGGACTCATGATGCTTACGGTAATCGGTCTCTACCTCGTAGCGCTTATGCCTCTTGGCTGGAAGCCAACGCCGTACTACATCCACCTGTTCGGCGTCTCGTTGGCCGGAGTCAGCATGTTGGCTACCGTCGTGCTAGACGGCTTACTTAGCAAGACAACACCCGGCAACAGTGGTGCCTTCTGGCGGTTTTGGCGCGTTATCTCACTGACAGCCATCCTTGCAGGCGGTTGGCTAACGCTCGGATCTACTGACTTGCTGGCGTGGTACGATGTCGCGCTGCTGGGTGAAACTCTGTTGCTGCTAGGCTATTTTATTTGGATCTGGATCAAGACTTACCATGGCGAAGGTAGGCGAACACTGCTGTCAAAATTTCTCAAAGACTTCGTTCTCGTGGACTAAAATTTCTGTAAGAAAAATCGCAGCGACGGTCGTGCTTTTCTGGCTACTATACATAAGCAATCAAAACTCAAGGAGGGAAGTAAAGGATATGAAAAAATCCAAAGTTCTATCAACACCAACAAAACTGAGGGACTTGCAATTTGACGACTTATACGACGACGCAGATACATCGCTTAAGGCCGAGCGCCTGGATATCCGAAAGTGGCGTCGATTCAAACACGAAGATTCCGCTTAACAAATAACTACACTTTGGTGAATCCTTCTGAAGGCTGCGACATCTGGGCCGCAGCCTTTTCGAATACGATGCCCAATCCGTAGTCTTCGTCCAGCAAAGCGTTAAGCCTATCCGTCCGCACGATATAATTCTGCTTCTTGTAACTTAAGACGCCTTTATGGTGTAGTTTTTTGAGTTCGATGCCGGTTGTTTCTCGAGTAAGGCCGATGAAGTTTGCAAGATCCTGTTGAGTGAGAGGCAGCCTGACCCTTACTAGGTCTTTTCGTTCTTCCGCCCCAAACCGCAAACAAAGGAAATGAATCATATTAAGGATTTTTTGCGACGCTTTCGATTGCTCGAGTGCATTTATTCGCAGCTGCGTGTGCATCTGCCAGGCAACCAAATGCTCTATCAGCAGCACCTGGGCTTCCGGATGTGTTTCAAAGAACTCTCTAAGTAGCCGGGCCGGTACGCAATAAAGCACCGTATCCGCAAAAGCCTCGTAGTAGAACTGCACGTGATTAACCTGACCGTATACCCATGCAATCGGAAAGATCTCTGCCTCCAGCCCAAACCCTATCGGCTTCTCTTCACCTGCTAACGTCAGGTTATACGTCTTAACGATGCCGTCTTTTACGACGTACGCGCACTCCGGAACTTCACCTTGAATGAGGATAAGTTCACCCTTACTAAATCGTTTGGTACGAAAATTTTTGAGGAATCGAAGGTAATCCTCCATGGCCAGACTCCCACATTACTGCACTTTGTATTGTAAGCTATTTCGTAGCAGTTTACATACCGTCCAGCGGGGAAGTTGGCAAGGAGACTCGTTTATTTTGTCTTCTTGGGCTTAACCGAACCGTACTTACCTCGAACCTGA
Source organism: bacterium (assembly GCA_029557815.1). GTDB lineage: Bacteria > Patescibacteriota > Saccharimonadia > Saccharimonadales > JAGQNK01 > JAGQNK01. Next base: position 16,546 of record JAKQHX010000005.1, on the reverse strand, counting down.
TAAAGCAGGTAGAACCCGACCGCCGAGCCGACCGCACTAAAAATGAAGCTGCCTAGACCGCGGCCATCTATGAATAGACTGACCACAGAATAAACTACATTAATAAGTGCACCCAAAAACAGTAGGTCCCAACCGCGCCGAGTGTGTTTTTTCAGTTCAGGGTAGGCCATGAGCAAGATGACCGCATCGACAAGCAACACGACGATGCCAAAGTACGCAATAAACCTATCCGCACCCGATATCGCCGCTGGATAGTTCACATAAAATGACCCGTACATCACCCCGACCGTATCAGCTACCCGAATCAGATTCCAGAGTGCCCAAGCAGCAAAAATCTGTATTACACCAAATATCAACGCAATCCAAGGCCATGCGCCAACCAGCGCTTCGCGACTATTTTCCGGCAATGGCGGTACGTCTTTGAAAAGTCGCCCTATCTTGTTTTCTAGCTTTTTAACCGCATCCATAATGGGATTCCTTCTTGGTTAGGTGATATTTCCAAGCATAACTCTGTGTCGCCTCTCACGCAATAGGATACAATAGGTTTGTAACATGTCCGATTTTGAGAGGGAATATAAACGACTAAACGCGATGCAGAAGCAGGCTGTCGATACTATCGATGGGCCGCTGCTTGTTATCGCCGGACCCGGGACAGGCAAAACGCAGTTACTCAGCGCCCGGGTTGCACAGATACTGCAACAGACCGATACCTTGCCGCAAAACATCCTCTGCCTCACTTTTACCGAAAATGGCGCAAGTAACATGCGCGAACGGCTCACGCGTTTCATCGGACAGGATGCGCATAACGTCACTATCAGCACCTACCATGCTTTTGGCGGCGATCTTATCAAGCGCTTTCCTGAATACTTCACGGAAACGCGCCTGCAGGACCCCATAGACGAGCTAGGCCGGCACCAGATACTTGCAGCCATCGTTGACAAAATGAGTTACCTGAATCCGCTTAAACAGACGAGGCACCATCTGGGAGACCTTATTGCCACTATCAGCGAAATCAAACGTGCACTACTCACGAGCGAGAGGCTTCGAGAGATTGCGGCAGAAAACGCCAGATTTATCCAAAAAGGCAGTGAGGATATAGGCAGAATCTTCTCTGGCTTTACGGTTATGCCGAGAAACATCGACAAAGCACTATCGTTTTTTGAACAGACCTTGGTGGCACTTGAGGCGCTCATCCCTACCGTAAACCGTCATGGGCATTTTTTGCCACTTGCGACAGTAGCCGCCGAAAGCCTCAAGATTGCCATGGAAGACGCTCAGACACTCGGCAAGACCACGCCCCTGACTGCCTGGAAAAACAAATGGCTTGTCAAAGACAGCGAAAACAACTTTCGTCTAGCCGGTGAGCTTGAAAACAAGCGCATCCACGCCATAGCCGACGTACTCGACCAATACCAAAAAGCACTCGACGCCCGTGGTCTGTACGATTTTGACGACATGATCATACGCTCTATCCAAAGCCTCAAAAAAAACAAAGACCTTAAGTATACGCTCCAGGAGCAATACCTCTACATCTTGCTCGATGAGTTCCAGGACACAAACGCAGCCCAGCTCAAACTCGTCGAGCTGCTTAGCGACAACCCGGTGCACGAAGGACGCCCCAACATTATGGCCGTAGGTGATGACGACCAGGCAATCTATGCCTTTCAGGGCGCACAGTATTCCAATATGCTGGACTTTCACCAGATGTACCGCGGCGTCAAAGTCATCAACCTAAGTGAAAACTATCGTTCACATGCCGACATTTTGCTGGCTGCCCAAAATATCGCGGAGCAAATTGCTGAACGGCTGCACCACCAGTTTGACGGCATGACCAAAACGCTTGTCGCTTCAAACCCGAACCTGCCCGGCGCATCTATAATCACCCGCAACGAGTTCTTGAGCGACATCGCCCAATACGATTGGATTGCGCAGCGTATCCACCAACTCATCAAAAGTGGTGTGGAACCTAAAGAAATTGCCGTCTTAGCACCAAAACACCGGAACCTCGAGCCGCTTGTACCATACCTAAATGCACTTGACGTGCCGGTACGCTACGAAAAACGCGAAAACATCCTGGAGACACCTGTCATCAAGCAATTGCTTACAATGAGCAGGCTTGTCCTCGCGCTAAGAGACAGCAACCAGAAACTCGCTAACGCCCTGTGGGCCGAAGTCCTGAGCTTCGATTTCTGGCAGATTCCGATTGACAAGATCTGGCAGATTTCATGGAAGGTGAATGATTCGCGTGACGATGCCTATACCTGGAGCAAAGCCGTTTTGGACGAACGAGAGACACGCGAAGCAGCACTTCTGTTCCTGGCATTGGCAGGCAAAACAGAAACCGAGACGCTGGAAATTATGCTTGATTTCATTATCGGCAGCGATGAAGTAGCCACCCACCAAAAAGATATGCCATACGTACGTTCGCCGCTTCGTGCGCACTATACGTCCAAAGCCGTGCGCCTAAAAAACCCCCAGTTATTCTACGAAGCCTTGTCGCACCTGAAGATACTACGCGAAAAACTCCGTGATTTTCAAAAAACCCACGACAAAGCCCTCACTCTGCCCGATCTCATCGCCTTTGTAGAAATGTACGAAGCAGCCGAACAACAGATGATAAATACCAGCCCCTATAACCAAGACGCCAACGCCGTGCAAATCATGACGGTATTTAAGGCGAAGGGACTAGAGTACGAGCATGTGTTTTTGCCTTGTTGTAGTGATGATGTCTGGGGCAGCAGCTCACGGAGCAGCTCCAATAAGCTGACTCTTCCAGCCAACCTTGCGCCCATTCGGCATGCAGGCGCAACGGATGATGAGCGACTGCGTATACTATTCGTTGCACTAACGCGCGCAAAATATGGTCTGCATATGACAAGTTTTACCCGAAACTATTCGGGCAAAATCATCAAGCGACTCAAATATCTGAACGAACAAGAACAGAGCGACGGCAGCTTTCGGAGTATGATCTTACCACCAGAAGTACAAGTTATCCAAGTTGACAGCCATGAGACACCAGCGCTGGAGCATATAGAACTTGACTGGCGGAGCAGACATGCCGACGGTATTTCCGTCACCAATTTGCGCACACTATTGGACGATCGACTCAAAAGTTACAAACTTAGTCCTACGCACTTGAACGCCTTTACTGACATAGAGTACGGCGGCCCAATGGCATTCTTTTATAACACCATTTTGCGCTTTCCTCAGGCCCCAACACTTGCTGGCCAATATGGCAGTGCCATGCACGAAACGATGGAATGGGTTCAATATCAAGTAGACAAAACCGACAAAATTCCCACCATTGATCAGACCGTTATGGAATTTACCCGTATTATGAAGTCCAAAAAACTACCGGAACACCACACACTTCTCGAAGTAGAGAGAGGCGAAAAAGCACTCGCGGCTTACCTATCGCAACGCTCGCATATTTTCAAAGCTGGAGACAAAGCCGAAGCCAACTTTAGCCGAGAAGGTGTATTTATCGGTGATGTGCACATGAGCGGTAAAATCGACCGCATGGAAATAGACCACAAAGAGAAAGAGATTATAGTTGTCGACTACAAAACAGGGAAGGCATATGACAGGTGGAAATCCGAATCCAAGCTACACAAATACTGTCAGCAGCTGTACTGCTACAAGCTCCTTATCGAAAATTCAAATACCTATCGTGGCTATAAAGTCCTTGAGGGGCGTTTAGAATTTTTGGAACCGGATCACGACAACCGTATCCTTCACCTGACAGTCCATTTCGATGATGCGGAGTTACAACGCATCCGTCAGCTACTACAGACCATGTGGCAATGTGTTATGACTTTAAATTTCCCAGATATAGGCAACTACAGTCACAACCTCAAAGGCACGCTAGAGTTCGAGAAATCAATGCTTCAAAATAATCCTGACACAGTCAACTTAATCTCAAAGCGTTAAATGAACATGGCGTTCCGTACGCTTGCACGCAAACAACAGAATACTTCCTAAGCGGCAACGAGCTCTTGATCAGGGCTGATCACATACACTGGCAAGTCGCCCTTGGTAAGCGTTGCGCCAACTGATAGCGTATAGACGAGCTTGGACAAGAATGCCTGATGCTGAGCTGCTGGGTTTTCTGGATGAAGTTTCTGAGCAATCTCCTGCAACCGCCAAACGTCAACCGCAAACGTTTGCAGCTTGCCGCCAGTAGCTGCGCGGATTGCCTCTTGGTCGACAGTCTTGCCGGACACTGTATTTAGCACGATGAAAAATTCCTTGTGATCACCCTCCAACCGCTTGGTTACCTTGCCATCGCCCTGAATCGCGTCCATAATATTAGCGCCCTGGTATTCTTCATACTGTGGGTCAGTTCCATCAAAAGCCCGGTAGTTAGCGAAAATACTATCGAGACCATCATCGTCCATACCCAGGGCTCTGATTGAACCACGGATTTCTGCTTCGTATTTGATGGCATTTTGAACAATCTGCGGCGCTTTATCTATTGCACCACAACCGCAGTTCGGACCATGAGCGTGCTCATCGGTATGACCACCAAAGTTCAAACCAACACTCTTTAGCCGGTCAATCGCCCCGAAGAACGTGGCTTTGAGAGATGTGCCAACAGCTCGGCCAGAACCGATTTCGTCCGCAGCCCCCATTGCCACCCCGGCCCCAAAGACCTTTGCTCGGTGCAATGACTTATTCCGCGGCATAAAACCCTCCCATATCTCTTTGACGCCACGACCGTCACCGCAGCCATCATCATCTATCGGCTCACCGTTTCCATCGCGGTCCACATCAACCAGTACCATCTCACTCTCGAGGAGCGCTTCGCCGGCTGCGATATCTTCGGGCGTGACATCCACCCGTTCTGCAGTTGAAATCGGGCCTTCACCGTAGCCCAAGCCATCGGTTAGGCGAGTGATACGTATCTCTGGCTGAGGCTGTTCACGCTCTTCTTGTATCATAAATTGTTTCTCTCCGAATGGAAATTTTTCCATAAAATTACTTTAATCCTTTTTCGTAAACCCTAATTAGGTAATGAGTAAATAAGCCCGATATGTGCTGATTCACAAAACACATTTTTCATGAGCAAAACACTACGAAAACGTCTTTGTAACGGAACGTACGTCTACGTCCCTATGTTGTCACTGGTACTACCAACCATTGACATTAACACCAAGTGTTTTGCTGTGAATGTCAAGAATCAGTAGAAACCGTAGCTTCTGATGTACAAAGAAAGCCCCTTGTGAAATAAGAGGCTTAGGTGTGTGCGAATATGTGCGTATAGTTCACCGATAATCTGCTTGCTCGTTACGATGATGCTATGCCAGTACATCAGCCGATGTCTGCCTTCCTAGGAATAAGAAATAAAGCTTCTCGTATACACATATTTTTGTCCAATACTGTATCTTACGCTTGCTATGCACGAAGTGCAAGCACTTTTTGCAATTTCTGTCTAGCGTTGACGGCGCCGTTTGAGACCGGCAACCTGTAGACGAACGGCATGCCGATCGATCAAATTCTGAGCGTGTTCCAGTGAAACCTGGTCCTTGGCTTCGGCCTTCATCTTCTTTGCTAATTCATAAGCTTCTTTGGCCTCGGCTTCATTGATTTCGTCCGGATCATCGGCTTCATCCACGAGCACTGACAGCACGTTATCGTTAACCTCGATTACGCCGCCGTTGGTCGCGAACAACTCCATAAAGTCATCTGGATCGGTCGGCTTGCGACGAATTTTAATGACCCCATGTGTTGCCACGCCAATGAGCGGCATATGCCCGGGTAACACACCAATCTGGCCTGCCATAGTGGGTAATTGTACCTCATACACGTCGTCATCGAACTTCGTGCCGCTAATAGTCTCGAGCTTTAGGCGGATAAGTGCCATTATGCACCCTTTGGAGCGACAACTTCGTCAATTCCACCCTTCATATAGAAGGCGGATTCCGGCTTGTCGTCGTGTTTACCATCTAGAATCTCTCGGAAACCGGCAATCGTATCCTGCAGGGATACGTATTTGCCAGGGATACCTGTAAAGACTTCTCCGACAAAGAATGGTTGTGTCAGGAAGCGCTGGATACGGCGGGCACGGGCGACAGTCTGCTTATCTTCGTCAGACAGTTCTTCCATACCAAGGATAGCAATGATGTCTTGCAGGTCTTTATAGCGCTGCAGTACGCGCTGCACTTCACGGGCGACGGTGTAATGGTCATCACCGACGATTTCAGCATCCAATATCGTCGAACTGGAGTCGAGCGGATCAACGGCCGGGTAGAGGCCAAGCTCTGTCAATGCACGGTTCAGCACAATAGTGGAGTCAAGGTGAGCAAAGGTGGTTGCCGGCGCCGGGTCAGTCAAGTCGTCAGCTGGCACGTACACTGCCTGTACAGAGGTGATGGACCCTTTGCGTGTTGACGTGATACGTTCTTGCAGCGCACCCATCTCCTGAGCCAGGTTCGGTTGGTAGCCGACAGCGGATGGCAGACGGCCGAGCAAGGCAGACACCTCGGCACCAGCCTGGGTGAAACGGAAAATATTATCAACGAATAGCAGCACGTCATTACCTTTATCACGGAACCCTTCGGCGATTGTGAGCCCACTCAGACCCACACGCAGACGCGCTCCAGGCGGTTCGTTCATCTGTCCAAAGACGAGAGAGGTTTTGTCGAGCGTACCGGAGTCAGCCATTTCATGATACAGGTCATTTCCTTCGCGTGTACGCTCGCCAACACCGGCAAAGACAGAGTAACCACTGTGAAATTTTGCGATGTTGTTGATAAGCTCCTGGATAAGCACCGTCTTACCAACACCGGCGCCACCAAAGAGGCCGACTTTACCACCCTTCGTAATAGGCGCGATCAGATCGATGACCTTGATACCAGTCTCTAGAATTTCTACATCACCGGATTGGTCGATAAGCGGTGGTGGGCTTTTATGGATCGGTGCCATGTTTTTGAAAGTGCCACCTTTGCCATCAATCGGCTCACCAGTGACATTAAACATACGGCCCAGTGTCTCATCGCCAATCGGCACACTGATAGCTTCACCCGTATCAGTGACCTCTGCGCCACGCTCTAGTCCGTCGGTACTGCCGAGGGCAATCGCCCGCACAGACGACTCGCTCAAGTGTTGTGCCACCTCAAAGACAAGCTTCTTACCGTCCAGTTCTGCTTCCAGGGCGTTATAGATTGCCGGCAGATTGTCCTTAGGGAAATCCACATCCACGACCACGCCGACAATCTGCGCGATTCTACCCGTAATTTTTTCTTTGGTTGCTACTGCCATTATTGCTCCTTTGTATCCATTTCTTCTGCTTGAACTAAAGGTTCTTCCGTTTCTATCCCATCGAATTCGGAAGGGTCAGGGAAAAACGTGTTTATTCCGGGAAAACGCTCGGTACCATCGGCGTTCCATCGGTCAAATTCTTCGGGTGGTACGCCGGTGAGTGGTGCTAGTTCGCTCATTTTATTGCCTCCGCGCCGCCAGTGATTTCGGCAAGCTCTTGGGTGATCGCCGCCTGACGAGCTGTGTTGAACGCCAGGGTAAGGTCATCTATCAGATCAGACGCGTTGTCGGTGGCATTCTTCATGGCCATCATGCGCATAGATTGCTCCGAAGCAAAACTCTCCAAAATTGCTTGCCAGATCTGCACCTCGATAAGTCGGATTGCCGCGTTGTCCAAAACGGCTTGCGGCGACGGCTCGAACGTGACATTCTCGACCGCAGCTATATCTTCTGGGGTTTCCTCGAAAGAAGCAGGCAAAACTCGCAGCGGCGTCGCGATTTGCACGAGATTTGACTTGAAATCGGTATATAGTAACTTCACCTCATCTACGTCGCGCTGGCCATACTGCTCGGTAATCGTGTTGAGCAAGGGGCGCAGTTCATTAGCAGTCGGCTGATCGCTGAGTTCATTGTAGACAGCCAGCAAATCGACTCCCTGCAGATTACGCACAAAGTTCGCGCCCTTCTTGCCAATGGTAATGACCCGCGCTTTTACGCCCTTTGCCTCGTCTTCACGTATGGATTTAGTCAGGAGTTTAAGAATGTTCGCATCGTAGGCCCCGGCCAAGCCTTGGTTGCTGGTAACGACTACATACAGGCGGCGCTTGACCGGCCGTTTCGTAAAAAGCGGATGTTCATTGACGTCCGTCACATTGCTCAGACGAGTCAGCAGGGAATATGCAGCTATACGATAGTTACGCGAACGACGAGCAAATTCCTGTGCGCGGCGCATCTTGCTGGCAGCGACCAGTTCCATCGCCTTGGTAATCTGGCGGGTGTTCTTGACCGAACCGATGCGTCGTTTGAGGGTTATCGTATTAGCCATGTGTCAGTACCTACTTTTTGGCCTTTGCGTTCTTGGTTTCTTTTGCCGGCTCATCTACGTGCATGTAGCTGGCGGCGACCTTTTCGGCAGTCTCCAGAATGACTTTCTTGGCTTTGTCATCAGGCTCTGCGCCTGTATTCAGGTCTTTGACCAGCTTCTTTTGCTCGTTCTTGAGCTCGCGGAGCAGATTAGCTTCGACAACCTTGACCTTATCAAGGGGCACCTTATCGAATGCACCCTCAGTCGCTGCGTACAGGACGGAGTACATTTCCCAAATGGCTAATGGGCTGAACTGCGGCTGTTTGAGCAGTTCGGTCAAGCGCTGACCGCGCTCGATACGATGGCGTGTGTCAGCGTCAAGGTCGGTCGAGAACTGAGAGAAGGCCGCCAGTTCACGGAACTGCGCCAAATCGACACGTAAGCCCTTGGACACACTCTTGACCGCCTTGGTCTGAGCCGAACCACCGACACGAGAGACAGACAGACCAACAGAAATAGCCGGCCGGATACCTTGGTAGAACAGGTTCGTCTCAAAGAATATCTGTCCGTCAGTGATAGAAATCACGTTGGTTGGGATATATGCGCTGATGTCGCCAGCCTGCGTTTCAATAATTGGCAGGGCAGTGAGCGAACCGGCACCAAGTTCATCGCTAAGCTTCGCTGCACGCTCCAGCAGACGGGAGTGCAAGTAGAAGACATCGCCCGGGTAGGCTTCGCGTCCCGGTGGACGGCGAAGCAGTAGTGACATCTGTCGATAAGCTGCCGCATGCTTGGACAAGTCATCATAGATGATCAGCGCATGCTGTTTGTTGTCACGGAAGTATTCACCCATAGCTGCACCGGCATATGGCGCCAGGTATTGCATACTGGCCGGATCGGCAGCCGATGTCGCCACTACGATGGTCTGGTCCATCACGCCTTCACGCTTCAGACGCTCAACAAGACGGGCAATCTTACTCAGCTTCTGCCCTACAGCAACGTAAATATTGATGACACCCGTTTCTTGACGGTGCTGGTTAATCATTGTATCGACTGCGACAGCCGTCTTACCGGTCTGGCGGTCACCGATGAGCAGCTCACGCTGTCCGCGGCCGATCGGTACCATGGCGTCGATAGCAGTAATACCGGTCATCAGTGGCTCATGGACGCTCTTGCGATCCAAGACGCCTGGGGCAGGTTTTTCAACACGACTAGTTTGAGTCGTCTTGATAGCCCCTTTGCCGTCCAACGGTTGGCCAAGCGGGTTAACCACACGTCCGATCAGTTCTGGTCCGACTGGCACTTCCAGGACCTTGCCAGTCAGTTTGGCGGTAGCGCCGGCTTTGATGACCGTGTCGTCGCCAAGTAACACGGCACCGATTTCGTCTTCGCCGAGGTTGAATGCAAAAGCCGTTACTGCCACACCTTCGGTCGATTCAATCTCGATCATTTCGCTGAAACCACAATTTGTCAGGCCATAAATCCAGGCCACGCCGTCCCCGACCCGGGTCACAATACCGACTTTTTCGATTTCCGGCCGCGACTTCAGTTCGTTGATTGCCTGGCGGATATCCTGTGATAATTCTTTGATTGATATATTATCCATTGAACTCATGAAACTTAATCCTTAATGTTCGCCGTCAGGCGCTTGAATGTATCTAATTTTTCCCGAACCGTCATGTCAAGCTGCTCGTTTGCAAGTGAGACCTTTACGCCGCCGACGACTGTCGGATCAATTCGGCTGATGACCGTGATGCTCTTGGCTCCAGGGAATTCTTCACGGAGGATCTCTTCGATATCGGCAATGACTCGCTCATCCACTTCGTATGCACTCGTGGCAATCGCTTCGATGATGCCATGCTCGGCGCGATATTCCATCACATCACGCAGGAGTGACTCCAAGTCAGCGGACTGGCCGGTGTCGAGCAGGTACGCCGCTACTTCACGGGCAAGCTCTGTGCTATCACTCACGTGGAGCGTTCGTTCGCCGATAATTTCTGCTAGATGACGCCTGGAAATCATATTGATACGTTACTTTGCGCGCTTTCGAATAACTTTTTCGATAATTTCAGCGTCTTTTTTGGGGTCGACCTTTTCCCCAACGATCGCTTCAGTAGCCTCAGATACGAGGTTAACGATGTCTTTTTCCAGTTTGCGCTTGGCAGCCTGTGCATCTTCGTGGATACGCGCTTCGGCATCGGCCAACATCGTATCGGTCTTGCGCTTGGCAGCCTTTTCAGCGTCGCGCAGAATCTCGCGGGCTTCTTTGTGGCCGTTGGCGATAATACGATCGGCTTCGTGACGAGCTTCGCGGGTAATCCGTGCCGCTTCCTGGTCAAGTTTTTCCTGTTCGCGCTCCAGCTTCCGACCGAGGCGCACGCCGTCGTCAATGACTTTGTGGCGGTTGTCGAGCAAAGCCACAATCTTGTCGAAAGCAAACTTCTTAAGCAGTGCGAATACCAGAACAAACGTGACGATCTGAATCAGGAACGCCTGGGGACTGAAGCCAAGAATGCCACTTTCGGCATGTTCGGCCGCGTCTGCTGCTGCGAAATAAATTGATAGCATTAGTTACTACGTCTCCGTCCTTCTTAAATGATAAACAGGGAAGCAAATACGAGCAGAGCCATCAACTCAACGATAGCGATGATGACGAATACCTGACCAAAGTATTTGGCAGCCTCTGGGTTACGACCAACCGCATTCATGAATGAAGAACCGATCAGACCAATACCGATTGCTGGGCCAAGCATACCGAAGCCCATCATGATACCTTTGGCTAGTACATCTAGTTCCATCTTGTTATTACTCCTTAAAACTTATTATTTACGTTATTAATTATCAAACTATTACGCTGTCTGTGCAGTCACTTCATTCGCTGCCTGAATTGTCTCTTCAGCGTCATGGCCATGCTTGATAGCGGCAGACAGGTACATAATAGTCAACATGGTGAAAATGTAGGCTTGCAGCGCACCAACGAACAGCTCCAGCACAATGAACGGCAGGGCAGTTATTGGGGCAGCGAAGCTTCCCAGGTAGGTGAATATTGCGATGATGATCTCACCAATGGCGACGTTCAGGAACAAACGGAGTGCCAGGCTACCGATACGTGTCAGTTCAGAAAAAACTTCAAATACACCGAGCAAGTACGTAGCGGGATTTTTGAGGCTGCCGGCAAAGAAATGCCGAAGATACCCTATGAAGCCATTCTCACGAATTGCAAAGTACTGTACCAGAATCATCATAACTGTAGAGGCGGCAAGCGTACCGTTCAAGTCGGCGGTAAACGGCCGGAGAACCGGCTGCTCGTTGTAGGTAATCGCTTCGCCGACTCCCGGCAACAAACCGAGCCAGTTGGAAAGCATCACGAAGAAGAAAGCACTGGCAAAGAACGGTGCGTACTGGATAGCTTTTTTGCGGGATCCCATGGAGTTCTGGATAGTGCCGATGATGAACTCGGTGCCGATCTCCACGAACTGTATGAAACCACGCTTGGGCTTGATGGTCATTTTGCGGGCCGCGACAATGAGTAAAATAACAATAAGAATAGAGCAGATACCGCCATAAAACATTGAGTTCGTAATACTGAAGCCGCCGACCGTAAACAGCTCGCCTGGCGTTATATGGATTGCGGGGCCGCTTTCTTCAGTCGCCGCAAACAACTGCAATAAACTAAACATCCTTACTCCTGTTAAACTTTTTGGTTCGTTTCGACTTCTGCCCGACAAGCCTGGACTCTTCGGCAGTCATCTCTACATACGTTTTGTAAATTAGCAAACTCGCCGCAAAAATTGCAATAAAAAAAGCTGCCAGGGTTAATGATGGGGATGTGCCAAATCGTTTGTCAAGCTGTACGCCGACGAAGATTGGCAGCAGAACGGTCAGGGCAAGCCGCCAGCCCATACTAAACACGTTGCCAAGCAAGGCAGTTTTTGCGCTCGCTCCGAGGAACTGATCCACAATCGGATCCTCACCAGCCTTTGATGACCGACGTAACAAACCGTTCTTACCCATACTTTGTAGCACTATAACAGGTATGACCCCTTTTTCACAAGAGTAATATCAGTATGCTCCACTTTGGACGAGCTTTGATGGCTATTTACACTGACGATGCTATACTGATAAGCATGCATCTTTTAGCACATAACGGTATTGACCACATACATCATGCACACAAAGGCGCCGAGCATGCCAGCGAACCAAACTACCTGCTGCTTATTACGGTTTTCGTTGCGTTAGTCGGCGGAATTGCTTTTGCCTTATCGCGACTTTCGGCAAAAGCCCAGATGGAAAAAACAAGCTCACGGCGAACAAAGAAAGAGCGCTAAGCAATGGCTACAGAAGTTATCATATATTCGACGACATGGTGTGGTTTTTGCAAAATGGCCAAAAACTACATGAAGCAACTCGGTGTGCAGTTTCAGGAAAAAGACGTCGAACAAGACCCTGCAGCAGGCAACGAGGCGGTCCAGAAATCCGGCCAGATGGGTGTACCGGTCATTGACATTGGCGGCACCATTATCGTCGGATTTGACAAGCCGGCTATCGATCATGCCCTGACTGCCCACGCGCTCATATAACTACATGTAGCGTATAACTTGTGGAATAGACACCATATAGCTATACTAGGTGATGGGAGAAACCTCATGAATACATTTAGTAGGTTTACCGGTGGAATCGAAGCAGGCCCCGAGCAAATAGCTGCGGGCGCATTGGACTTGCGTGAAGGACAAGGCTCCACGGAGCCTTTTTTTGTACCCCAACCCCAGGTTTCGCTTCAGACTTTTGTCCTCGACCAAGCGATTGAGTCTGAAGTAGCAGGACAGCCGAAGTGGGAAACCTATACGTTTACGTTTTCTGATTCATATCTGTTGGGTGGTGGCATCATGGAAGCTTCAGCAACCACCAGGTTGGCCACGTGCATACGCAGCCTGAGGACTACCGCCGCAGCCAGCATAGAAGAAGACAAGACCCAGGAAGTAGACGTTAAACTTCGAGCAACGTCCCGGTTCCTAAAGGAAGAAATGCCTGTAACGAAAGACTTGAGCATGCCGCGACAGGTAATACTGCCATCGGACACCCTCACCGAAAGACTCGCTGCAAAACTCCAGAAAACGAATGATCCTGTCATGCAAGCGTATGATCAGGTAGCCTGCCGGTATGGCGGACAAATCGACAAGGAGCAGCTTGACCGCCTAAAAAGAGACCTGGTCTTTGCCGCCAAGCCTGACCTTGTCAAAGCAATCTATCGCACGTATGTCAGGATGTCTCGAGGCCTCGGCCAATCTTTGTTGCGGTTTATGATGCAATGATAAATACTGGTATATGGTATGGCTTTTGAGGACTACAGACAGAAAGACGCCGTTGTTATCGTCTATACCGGCGACAGTAAAGGCAAGACAAGTGCCAGTATTGGCCTCATGGCTCGAGCACTTGGTAACCGCTGGCGCGTGGCATATATCCAGTTCATCAAATACTGGGGCGTCGGCGAGCACGTATTTATTCGCGACATCATGCCGATTTATGAAGATGTGTTGTTTTTCTACAAAGGCGGCAAAGGCTTCTACAACGCCGGCGATTTGAGCGAACAACATGTTTCCGAAGAGCAGCACAAAGAGGCAGCCCGGGAAACGTACGACATGGCACTCGAGTGTGCCAGTAACGGCAACTACGACCTCGTCATCTGTGACGAAATAAACAATGCAGTACACGATGGTCTCCTGACCGAAGAACAGTTAGAAAAATTGTTCGCCAAACGTCATAAACGCACCAGCCTCTGCCTGACCGGCCGCAACTTTCCGGAAAAGATGCTAAAACACGTTGATATCGCCACCAACATGACCAAAATAAAGCACCACTTCGATGACAAGTTCCTAGCAAACAAGGGCATAGATTTCTAGCACTCTTGACATCCGAGTGCTGGTTTTTTTATATTCAAAGGAGCGGATAGCCGCTACCATTTATATGTTAATAGAGGAGGTATTGCTATGAATGGACTAACTAGGTTTGATCCGTTTGCAGAAATGCGGGCGCTCCAAAAACAGTTCTTTGGTGAAGAATGGGACAGTTGGGCGACGCCGCTTAAGAGCTTGCAGCTCGCTACCACGGATGTATATACTCGCGATGACAAAGAGCTTGTCGTAGAGTCGCATCTGCCAAACTTTGACAAAAAAGATATCGATATCCACGTAGACAATGGCGCCCTCGTAATAAGTGGCGAGAAACACGAAAAAGACGAGGACAAGGGCAAGAAATACGTCATGCGCGAAAGCTCCTCCAGCTTCTACCGACGAATCCGACTGCCAGAACGGGCAGATACCAAAAAGATAAAAGCCGACATGAAAAACGGCGTATTGAAAGTCACCGTCGGGCTAAAGGAGCTGCCGCAGCCGCAGCGCATCCAAATTTCTGAAGGAAAGTCAGATACATAGGCAGTTTCAAGAAATCAGGCTTCGTACACCGCATGCCCGACAGGGTCGGAGTGCGCAAGGGTTGATGCTGCCTCTACGACAGTAGAAGTTACTTTTGCAAGCTTGCGTTGACGCCTGATGCGACGGCGCTCCCGTTCACTCGTACCGCCCCATATACCAAACTTCTCACCATTCTCCAGCGCATACTCAAGGCACGTTTCGCGCACCTTACAGCCCGCACAAATATCTTTTGCCGGCCTAGTACTTTGGCCACGCTCAGGAAAGAAGCGGTCATCCACCACGCCATTGCATGCTCCGTCATGCCGCCATGCCGGCAATTGTGCTTGAGCGTCCTTTATGACACGAGCTAAACGAACGTCCTGCTCAGAGAACTCACCTCGTGCTTCTGCTCGAACTTGTAGCCCCATGTCACCAAGCATATGAGCGGTTTTTTGCTCGACTTCCGTATAGAGCCTTTGGACCAAGATGTAGCGCGTCAATACATCTGCGTCTTCCAGCACATCCGATCCCGCCAGCTGGCCAAGCGCCGCCCGCATCGTCGGATACGTCGTCGCTGTCTTTCCTATATCGACCCCATCCACGATATACCTGGCGACCGGATTCGTAGCGCAGAACCGTTCTATATCCAGCTGCATAAAAGTTTCCTCAGACGGGCTGTCGAGCTCTTCAAAGTCGTAACCTCGTCTTTGCTCACGGCGGCGACGTATATTCTCAGAGGCCTGTATCTCTTTTTGCCTTTGGGCTTTTGTCTTTCGTGATGACCGTTGGTTTCCAGGCGCTCCGGCTGGCGTATATGCGGGGATTATTTCGTCGGGCGGTTTGTAGTCAGGCGCTCCGCGGCGATAGCCATCAACTACAGTGTCCGCATCAACAAAACCATCTATCCCGTATGAACCGGCGACATTCTCATCCCCAAAATAGGCAGGAGAACGGACATAGTTATCATCTACACATTCCACGATGAGAGCCACTTTGTCTGGACGGGCAGGGTCGAGACGCAAAGCGCGTCCGCTGCGCTGCTGGCTGCGGACATAAGACATGGTGGGCGTGACATTTATAGATACGGCAAGGCTCGGCTCGTCAAACCCTTCCCCGAGCAATTTTGCCTGGGTTAGTACCATGATTTCGCCTTTGTGAAACGCTTTTAGAAGCGCTTTTTGGGTCTGCTTGGACTGGGCGCCATATATGGCTGCCGCTCGGATACCCCGTTGGCGTAAGCCTTCCGCCATAGTTTCGGCATGTTGGACGGAATTCACATTGAACATGGCTTTTTCACCTGCCAGATTACCAACGTAAAAATCGATGATCACCCCGTCTCGTTCGGGCCTTTCCATAACGCGTCCAAGCTCAACTTGGTCATAGTCATCAATCTTGATCGGTACCGAACTCATATCACCCTCGGTCTGTAGCGACACTACACGGTATAGAGAAATCATGCCCAGCTCCACCGCTTCAGCAACGCCGATTTTGTGTACTTCGTCATAGAGATAGTTAGCCAACCGTCGCTTGTCACTGTAATCTTCGGTGGCGGTAAAGCCTAGGTGCATGGCATGGTGTAAGTTCTTGTCTATATATCGCCGGCTCATCGTACCCATGCTTCGGTGCGCCTCGTCCATGATAACCAGCTGGTAGTTTTGCGGATCCACAGAGAAGGGTGCGTCGCCCACTTTTAGGGCAAGCGCAGCGTACGTTGCAACCACCACGTCGTAGGCTCCGACATCTCTCCGCCACCCGGCATGGGACTCAACCTTTTTGTGCGGAAGCCGACGCTGCAATTGGGCAAGCGTCTGGTCGACAAGCTGCCTGGTAGGCACCAATACTAACGTCGGCA
>JAKQHX010000001.1 GCA_029557815.1 bacterium | reverse complement strand
TGGCGACAAGCGAGACGAAACCAGACTTTTTGGTCTGGAGTGTATCAGCGAGGATCTTGATACGAAACATGAGCACCAAGGAAAACAAGCAGTAGCCGAAAAGGAATACAAAGATGAGCACTCGGAACGTGTTTTCAATTGTTAAGAAATCGAACGTATCAGTCATATGCTTTACTGTTTCAGTTCCAACAAATCATTTATGGTATCCTGAACATCTCGAGCACGAGGGACGTTTCGGAACTCAAACTCCCGCTGCTCAGCCGCCGTCTGTATGTACACCGTGCCATAGTCAAAAAGAACCGACCACATACCGACATTTGAGTGCGACACGTCCTGAATCTTTTCCAACTGGCACTCAGACACACGATGATCGAAAAGTTGGTTGAAATCAATATCGACAATCCGCTGATCGGTGACGATATTCACGTTGAAGTACCATTTCAAAAAAGTCACTACGACAACACTTATGATGAGCATAATCCACAGGACCAGAATTCCAAGTCCGAACGCCACATTTCCCGCCGCAATATCAACATCGAGCAGACGAAGCAGCGGAACAACCACAAAAGGCAGCAACGACATACCGATGACGACAAATGCCTTAGGAATGAACACCGCGAGATGCTGTCTCAGAAGTAACACTATATGCTCATCCGGGTTCTGGCCATCGAATGTCGTCTCTTTGGGAAATGCCGCAAAAGCGGCCAATGGTTTTGTTTCGGTAGCATCACCAAGTCGGGTCAGATAACTCTTGAGTGATTTCACGCTTTTGACGACTGATGCTGCAGAACGCTTCTTCGGCATACCCTGAGGATACCAAAAAACAGGCTTGACTACAAGAAGACTGCACCCTGACGGATATTTCGGCTATGGTGGCGTCAGGAAGTCTTCAAACCGATTCCTGCCGGTAACTTATCTGCTCGTGATATCATATAGGCTGCTCCACAGCACGAGATTCCCGCGGGACCGCATATTGAATACGTTATGAAACCTCCACCCGTCAATATCCTTATCACCTTCTACTGTTTGTACGCGAAGCGTCGCCGTATAGCCATCGGTGCTGTCTATTACGGTAACGCCGACGATACCATCGACCGGAGCAATACCCAGTTCAGTCAACTTCGCTGTCACCTGCTCGGGAGTCCAGCGTCCTACTCCTGAGAGATTGCCGTTGTACTCATCAGGCAACAGCGCGGAGTTGAGAAGGTCCTCCATCTCGTCCTGCGTTAGCCACGGATGCCCGTCGCCGTCTGAATACCAGACCTTATAGTACCAAGGTGAATTCCCGTAGCTCGGTCCTTCGTACGCTTTGCCATCAGGATCAAAGTCGGCGATCCTTTTCAGGTATGGAGGATTGGTGCCATTCGGGGCCCACACATCAAAATCGGCAGGCAACCGGGTATAGCCACCGGCGGTAGACGCGTAGAACGCTTTGACCGGCTGGCCGTCATAGGTCAGCACCTGCCCAGAAGTTTCTGCAACAGCTCGGCGCCATTCAGCTCCTTCGGGATTGGTAACCTTGGGCTCGTAGTAAACCTGGCAGCGCTGGTCCGTGCAAATTGGAATCTGTCCACCACGTGTAAACGCAAGCGCGTACGACCTCGCTATGACCGCCTGGGCCTTGAGCGCCTC
>JAKQHX010000016.1 GCA_029557815.1 bacterium | reverse complement strand
GCGGGTTTGTTTTGTTACTGGAGTCATCAGCTGCCGCGCTTAGCTGACCGCCGAATTGTGGCGGCTCGGTCACAAGCTTTGAACTTGCTTGACCGTCAGCACTGCTGCTGTCCTCGCTTGGTGCCAAACCAAACAAGTCGTCACTTTGCTGCTGAACCGCTTCCGGAGGCGTATCCAGGATATGGCGGTTGTCCTGCTGTATATGGGGCGGCTCCTGCCAAGAAGTGCCTTTGTCATCCGACGAAACTTGGCTACCCCGTACATCAAGAGCAGTTGGGTCAGCAATCGGCTCCATCTGCTTCTGGGCATCCGGAACCCATGGTTCTGGCAAACTAGCGGGCGGAGCCGGCGACTGCCCAGCAATCGGTGTGGCAAGTGGTGCAGCTGCAATTTGGGTATCGTCGGCTTCAGGAATACTGCTATGGTGATGTATGCGCAACGAACCATCATCATCCAAAACAGCATCTTTCGGTACATCCGTTCCGGTATCTCCATCTTCAGGATTTTGCGGCTTATCGGAAGGAGCGGGTGGCTCATCTTCGGGTGGCTGCAATTTGGTTGCGACCAGCTGTTGGTTTGCGCCGGCTGCCATAAGTTTAGCGCTGGCATTCATGGTGTTGGACGTCGTTTTTTCGTTGCTGAACCGTTCTGTTTCGGCCACGATGCCAGTCAGCAACGCAGTAGCCATCTGCCCGTCGAGGGAGTTTGCCTTGAGCAAATCAGTCAGCGCGACCGTCATCTCACACAAGCTGCTTGCTTTCGGATCGGTCCAGTTAAGCGTACCCAGGTCAGAGCTCTCGCTGAGATTGACTGTCGCTACGACTGCATCATGCAGGATCCGACCATGCGCCATAATTGCCTGGTCGATGTCTTCACGCTTTTGGATACCTAACGCAACGACCACATCAACGTTGAAGTCTCCTTGGCTGAACACAAGATCGTTATCCGATATCGATGTCCGATATGGCGTGATGAATATCTTGACCATCGTATCTTCCACTTTGTAGCGGATCTTGTCAGCCTTGTTCTTGTCGAGCGAGATGATGAAATCACGCAGTGAATCAGTGTTGGTCTCGATAGTTTCCTCGGGCTTGAGGAAGTCGATCGTCGATGGCACTTGCCCGCTAAACACGGTTGTCGCATGTTTTTTGAGCTTGGTCAGAAAAAGCGTCAAACCAATTGCTGCCGACAGTTGGTCGACGGTCGGATTCGTGCTCACTGTCACGAGAACATTATTGGCCTCTTTGAGCTTGTCAGCGAGTTGATTCTTGGGATTTTCCATGTTTGATTTTTGTTTATAGTTATTCCTGGCAAATGTACCACATAAACACAAGCGTGTCTACAACAAAATTAAGCCCCTCTTGCAAACGTGCTTTTGTTTTAGTAAATACTTTGCTGTTAGAATTTTTTCTTGATAGAACGAGGCCCAGAAACTACACCACCATTTATCCTTGCCGACCCCGAAGATATCGAAGCAATGTACCACCTTTCGCGACGAGGCGTCGGCATTCACTACGAGAGCTCTGGACACATGCTATCAGGGGCTGTCCTGCAGCGCGTATGTCTCGGTAACCTCGCGGAGATAGATCCGGAGAAATATGGACCCGCACTAGAACAATTTGTACAAGAACAGTACGAAGATAGCATGGGCCCTCAACCGGAGGGCCACCTAAATGTTCCGTTACTCATACTTCTCGATTGTTTTGATACAGATACACCGACAGACGTGCCATCGGAGCCGTTGCAGGAGGCCTACTTTGCACAGTTAGGCTTCTTGCGACAAAACTTCTTGCAACAAAAAGGACGCACCTACCTAGCCGCGAATGAGGATGGCCGCGTTAACTAGGGCAGCACGGTGCACTTCTGGGATACGCTCGCACAAACTGCGTCCGAACTCGAGAAACGCGGATTTGAACGCGACGATGTCATGGCACCCACTATGGTCGGCCTGAGTATTCTGCATCGCGGGATGGCGGC
Source organism: bacterium (assembly GCA_029557815.1). GTDB lineage: Bacteria > Patescibacteriota > Saccharimonadia > Saccharimonadales > JAGQNK01 > JAGQNK01. The sequence continues at coordinate 6,485 of JAKQHX010000016.1, read as the reverse complement.
GGAACAAGCAGCTGAAGGAGATCGGGAAAAGTTTTACCAACCTCTCGGCCAGAGTTACTCTGAACGACGTAAACACCAGCCTGATGATGCTATTACCACCACCCTGCGAGAAACTCTCGAAGCTTTGGCTGAGCACTCGACCCCCTCGATAGCACTTGACGCCATCGCACGCTTACATGAAGCCGAACCAGACAACAAGCAGTACAAAAAACTCGTAAAGCAAGCTAAGAGACATTTTCATCCTCTCTATAGACGAGAAGCCTATAGCCAACTTACCGAACTCGGCAAAGACGCCGCAAACCGCCTCGGCATATACAACCCTATAGAGCTACTCCTCTACGTTGCGAGGCAACAAAGCGAACTGATCGATCAGAAACCCTAGCCCTTTCCTGCACGTACGGCAGCCGGCTCTCTAAAGACATACTTTACAACTTCGGTGAAACAGGGTATATTGACTGTCGACTTATGCAACAACTAAGGTAAAGTAAGGAACAAGCTATCTATGCCAATTATCAAATCAGCTAAAAAACGCGTCCGCGTTGCCCGTAAGGCGACTATCCGCAACGTCAAGACCAAACGTAGCCTCAAAGAAGCCGTAAAGGCTTTTCACGCCAGCCTGAAGTCTGGTGGCAAGAAATCAGCCGAAGCCAAGAGCAAAGCACAGAGCGCTATCGACAAAGCCGGCAAAAAGAATGTAATGCACAAGAACAAAGTTGCCCGCAAACAGCGTCAGCTTGCTGCTGCTGCGAAGAAAGCCGGCGTAAAGCCAACCGCGAAAACCACCGCGAAAAAAGCAGCTGCTAAGAAGCCTGTCGCTAAGAAAGCTCCTGCCAAAAAGCCAGCAGCCAAGAAGTAATTCCAGAGTTACCACAGCAGACCGCTCCCAATAGGGGGCGGTTTTGGTTTTTATGCGCCGATACGTAACAAGAGGCCCTGTAATGCCTCGTCAGCGTCAACTGGTTGGCTTTTGAGACGGATGTCCAGCTCAAGCGCACTGCGCACCAACCGTCTGATTTGCGGCAGGCTCATCTGCCGCGCCAGATTCTGCGTCTTGCGCACGACGAAGGGATTGATGCGGGCATCTTTGGCAATTGTCGCCGCGTCCTTGCCGGCAGCCGTTTTGACCACCGCCAGCGCGTGCAGCTGCCAGGCTAGCATGGCCAGTATCTGCTGCGGCTCGATCTTCATAGCGCGCTGTTCCTCATAGAGCGTGAGTGCCCGCTTGATGTTACCTGCCATAGCAGCGTCTAGCAGTTCAAAGATCGTACTTTGTGGTGTCGCGTCGGTTAGCAGGTCTATCGTCTGCCGGGTGATTGCTTCGTCATAATTGAGCAGCTTGTCAAGCTCATGGTTGAGCATTTGCTGATTCACGCCCACCCGCTGTACTAAGTAGCTCGCATCCGCTTGTGATAGCGTGCCGCCGCGCTTCTTCGCCTGTTCGGTCAGCCAACGGGCCAGTCCGTTCTCGTCCAACTCGGTAAACTCCCTGAGTTCAGCCGTTTTTTTCAGAAACTTATAGTACGCGGTACGTTTGTCCGGCTTTGGTTCGACTATGAGCACATCGATCGCTTCGGGTATGTCCGTTAGCAGATTGACGGCCTTCTCGACGAACTCTTTGTTTGCCGATGGTTTAGCCAATACGACCAACTTTTTACTCGCCAGAAACGGCAAACTCTCCAGCGCTTCACGCATACGGTCGTAGCTGGCTTCTTCCCCGTCCAGCCGCTCCAGGCCCATATCGGTATGTTCGGCCACAAAAGCATCGACCAGCCGCTTGAGCTCGGCTTTCAAAAGATATGAATTCTCTCCCGTCAGTACAGTAATCACGTAGCTAGATTATACGCTATATACCGGCGGCCCTCATGGCGTGCTATGCTTTTGATATGAAGGAGACAGTAATTATGGCTGAAAAAGAACAGAGAGCAAAACCGGCGGCCCCTCAGGAGGGCATCCGTTGGGTGTCGAGCGCACTGCTCGTGAGTGCCGTGCTGGCAATCGTATTTTTCCAACATATCCTGGTGGTAGCACAGGATGTCCGACAGTCCGATATCCTCGGTTCACCGAATTCATTTGCCGGCTGGCCGAGCGCATTGCTGGCGGTATACGTCTTTTTCGCCGGTAAGCGGCTGCGTTATAAATTCGCGGCCGTCATCATCCTGACAGTCCTGCTGGCCGGAACGCTGTTTTGGCTGTTCGGCCTGACAAGTGCCGGCGACCGTCTCGGTAACTTCAGCCTTTAGCCTGACTATTTAAGCGTTACGATAACCATCGAGCCGTCGGTCATGATGCGGTCCCCTCCACCGTTGCGTGTCGCAAACGGCGGGAAGAAGTGGGCAATGTATTCACTGTGGGTGATTCCACTGGCCCGTTCCAGGGTGTCGACTAGAAAATCACGCTCCTCATCTATATTCGGATCGATACGGTGGGTAAACTGCAACGTAAACAGGGATAGGCCTACCGCATTGTCATACGTGGCAGCCGCCACCCAGTCGGCTTTGTGGCCGCCTGGCAAATACCAGTCCTGTGCTGTTTTCCAGAACCGGACATGGTGGCGCTTGCGCGGATTGCCGGCAACCTGCATTTGGAACGCCAAATCTTGTTTGCGGTCGAACAGGAACAGGTCACTGACGGGTGCGTCGGGATAGTCATTGCCGCGTACCGTATTCCAGGCCATTTTCCATGTGCTTTGCAGCGATAACGGCTCCGCCTCTACCCAGCCGGCATGTTTCATATGTTTCTTCAAGCTCGCTTTCGACCCGATGACCGCCATATTTACCGGATCACCCAAAAGTCCGTCTGCTGTCCTGGTCCGGCCGATAAAGTAGTCCGGCACATACCATTTACTGAGGAGCCGGTGCAGACGCGGCAGCACCACATAGGCACTAAACGCCCATAGAAGAATGATGGACGTTAGGATGGATTTCGTCCGTAACTCTCCCGGCAACAAGAACCGGTACACCGCAAAAATGACCGCGACTGACATAGTAAAAATAACGATGCGCTTGATCGAAGCAGCTATGTGTGTCGTGTGTTTCATGCGGGCTCTTTCTGGCATTTGGGACAGGTATGGGTGCCTCTGCCGGCGACCCGGGTTTTGATGATGTTGGTGTCGGGATGTCTGGGACAGGGCTTGCCTTCGCGCCGGAAAACGTTGGCGAAACTCAGGTAGCTGCCGCGCTTGCCCTCGGCGTCGACGTAATTTTTGTCGGAGGAGCCGCCTTTGTCTATGGACAACTGCAGCACAGCGCGAAGTTCGTTAAATAATGTGTTCAGTTTACTGTCACCGATGTTTCTTACCCGTTCAGCCGGATGGATTTTGGCGCCCCAGAGCGACTCGTCAGCGTAAATGTTGCCAACGCCCGCCACCACCGTCTGGTCCAGTAGCACGGCTTTGATGAGGCCATTCGGCCGTTTCCTAATACGTTCACGAAAGTCGTCCGCAGTGAAATCATCGGCCAGCGGCTCCGGCCCTACTTTCTTAAAGAAGTCTATATTCGGCACCTCGGCAGTCGGTAGCAACCGCATCCAGCCGAATTTGCGTTGATCGTTGAAAAACAACCGGCTGCCGTCGGTACATGTCAGGGTCACGCGTGTTGACGTATCCGGCAGCTGACCAACCAACGAATCGCTCGGATGTCCAGCGCCGAATCTGCCGCCCTCACCCACATACACGAGTTGGCCGGTCATCTTTAAGTGGATGACCAGTGAATAGTTACTACTAAGTTCAATGATGAGCACCTTGGCTCGACGTTTGACTCCTAGGATTTCGGCACCAATCAAGAATTCCTGTACGTCAGCATCGGCGTTCGGAAAGCCTTTCGGCCAATCGTGCGTTTCGCTCGCAATGACCCTACCGGGCAGAAACCGGCTTAGGCCAATTCGCACCGTCTCCACTTCGGGTAATTCTGGCATGGTATCAATTGTAGCTTATCTGTTAGCATAGAGACAGCCATGACTGATTCCATAGGAGATTTGCTACCGAAAGGTCGATTCGAAGAACCGCCAGAAGTACGGGTTATCAAAGAGTTCGTACAGAAAAAATTCCGACAACCGGTGGGTGTAACCGTTCAGCCCGCACAGATCATCATCCAAGTAAAAAGCGCTGCTCTCGCAGGAGCGCTTCGTGTCCATTTGCACGAATTGCAGGAACTGTGCCAAACGGAAAAGCATTTGGTCATTCGGATCGGCGGGTAGATCCTACGAGCGCAACGTCCCCCAGATGAGCAAACCGTGGATGCGGCGCTATATCCGCCAAGCCAAGCTCCCCTGTCTGAGATTGCCCGACCAACTCCATAGGGTCATCAACCCCGACTAAATGCGTATCGTTACTTCCGGGGGTTTCCGCAAATGTTACATCAAGGTTGTCTGGGCCTACGACCAACATGCCGTGCTCACGTGTTTCGTCGACTAATTCAAAAGATGCCATAGATTTCCTTTCTGTTTTATGTGCGTACTCATCATCCATTAAACTCCATTTGAGCAATATGTCAATTATTTTTATAGAAAGTTAACAATAAAAAGCACTTTCTATATCACACATGATATAAAGTTGTCTATTTTAAGATTTCTTCTATCGCCTGTTTGGCTTGCTTGAAGTCACCGTATACTACCGCTTTCATGCCTATGGCCTCTGCCGCGGTGCAATAGCGGTCGATGTCATCGACCATGATAGCTTCCTTTGGCTCTATACTTAACCTCTCGCAGGCTATTTCAAATATTCTCGGGGCGGGCTTTATGATACCCACCTCAAAGCTCATAACCATAGCGTCGAACAACGCTTGCTCCTGCGTAGTGAGAAAACTGTCGCGGATCCAATTTGAGGCTATATTGCTCAGCAGTCCTATCTTATATCCTCGCCTCTTCAGTTGACGGATGTATTCGATGAGCACTGTGTTTTTAACGATTTCCTCGCTTGCTATATCATCAATCTCCGTAAATTTGCGTCCGGTAATTTCTTCGATTTGAGCCGCGCTGGCTTCTTTCGAAATAATTCCAGCATCGTACGCCCTGTGGATCGCTCGGGCAGTTTCGATATCAACGCCATCTGGCAAAGCATCTATGAATGCGTGCCACCTTGCAGCGGTCAGCACACCGAAACAGTCAAAGATTACAGCCTGTATCACCCTAATAGTCTAGCAGGAACTACTGTTCTTCGGCGACGACTCTTGTACCGGTCAGGTCAACGCCCCTGACAAGCCTTTGGTAATCAGGGATTTGTCTTTCAAATAGCTTACGAACCGTGGCAGACTTGCCATCAAAGTCGCCGAGCTTTCCGCTGCAGCTCGTATTCCAGAGGCGCAGCAGCTCTTGGCTGTATTCACGTAGCTCATAGATATAGCGCCGGCCGAGCGGACACGCACCACGTTCGTCATCAATTCTGGTCTCGCGTTTATTATCAAGTCCCGCTTGGTCCAGGGCAACAAGGAAATTCTCGAATGCTGCGTGCGTGTTCGGAAAGGTGCTGGCGCGCTCTACCGCCTCCTCATAGCCAGAAAGGATTTCCAGCCGGCGCTCGTCTTGGTTGACGATGACACGGATAGCCCGACGCTGATTCTCACCAACTACAGCACCCTGTACCGTATACACGGCCGAGACGCCTTCGCGTGCTTCCTCTGAGACAACGAGTGGTTTTACGGCTGGTCGGTTGTCGCCACCGCCACGCGTAATCAGGACAATCGCGATGATTGCCACGAAGATGACACCGAAAATTCCCAACACGTATTTCATAACTTATTTATTATAGCACAAACGAGTACAAATTTCAACATATTTATGGTGGTAAAATATACACATGAGCACAGGGGAATATCTAAAGACCGCGGCTACCCTCACCGGAGCGGCTGCATTCACTTCGCTGGCCAATACGGCCATTCGTGACCATCGTGTATGGACACACCGTTCGCTAGATTTCAAAAACGAGTCCGTCGGTAAAGCCGCCCGTATCGCCGGCGGGCACCTGACCGATACCAAGCGCTGGGCGGCGGTTCACCGTGTCCATCACAGTACACCTGACGCCAACTTGACGGGCTTTGTTGAGCTTGCTGATTACCTGGATTGGCTTGAAAGCCCCTTCGCCCATAACGCCGGCCACCCGGAGGTGCCTGATGAGATTCACGGGCTGGATCCGGCAGTAGAATCAATCGATACTGATACGGCCTACGAAATTGGCAGCCTGGCCCGCGAACTGGTCGGTGGTTTCTACCAGCCGGCACGTGACTTCGGAGTCCACGAAGGTACGCGCATCCTTTATGGCGATGGCCCGCGCTACCTTTACGAAGACTTGCAGCAGATGAAGCAGGACCGACAAGACCCAGTCCGTTACGATCCGGACAACCTGCCAAGCCTGCATCAGATCCGCTTTTTGCTGCGCGATCCCCACTCACCGCCCCTGCACCGTATGGGAGTTTTGGGAGTTATGCATGCCAATGTACCGCTCTACAGCTACGCCGAGCATAACTTTGAAGACCCTGCCTTCCGACCTGACG
>JAKQHX010000009.1 GCA_029557815.1 bacterium | reverse complement strand
AAGACATTACTTACGCATTATAAAATTGATCAAAAGTTAGACGAGCCATTCATTGAATACGCTCGATATGTCCTAATGAACGGCACTGAAAGTGAAAAAACAGGATTAGCAGCCGGTATGGAAACGACTCTTCAGATCCGGCATGGAGAGCTTGAATTTTTTGGCCGATAGAATTCTTTTTTGACCTGAAACATCAATAGGTCTAGGGAACGTGTCTGCCTTTTGCCTGCTTAATCCCTCAGGGCACGAAGGGCTGGGTTCGAACCAAATTACAGGGGTGTATATGAAAGAACCGCCCTTTCGGACGGTTCCAACATTTTGTACTTTGTTATCAGCACATTGTTTCTTGGCTGAGTAAGGAGAGAAGTTACAGTCAGGTCTAGGACCTTGGTCTGCGCTTTTCTCTGCTTGCTCTGGCTCCCGGGGCCGGACTCGAACCGGCAACCTCGAAGTTAACAGCTTCTTGCTCCACCATTGAGCTACCCGGGAATAATAAGAATTAAGTGTAAGGTAAATGTACTTGGCTGGGTAGTAGTGAAGCGGATGCTCCACGACTATCGATTGAAAGGCTACCCAAGAATACAGGGAGGCATTATAGCTAATCTGGTGATTAAGGACAATATCTTTGTTGTTCGACCAATACGGATTGCCGTGCCCTGGCGAGCATAAAAGCATTATGCTTATGTAGACAGTTCTGCTACAATTTAATCTATAATTTACGTAAATTCGTAAGGTAAATGGGTAAAATCAAAGAAAAAACAAAGCATGCCACACGTGTTGCAGGCCACCGGGCTAGACGTGCTTCTGTGAAGTCTGCCCGTACTGCGAGAAAAGCGGTGGTTGCTTCGGCCCGAGCCGCCAAAAAAGTTCCAAAGACCAAGGCTTATCAAAAGGCCAAGACTGGCTATAAAACGGCCCACAAACATGTTGCCCAGAAGCCGCACGAAAAGCTTATGGCCAAGTCCAAACACTATGCGTGGTGGCATAGTTGGCAGTACAAAAAAATCCATCACGGACATGTCCACCGCGCCGCACTTGCTTCTTATATGGTCGTTATCCTGGCGATCGTGTTGCATAACTTTGGCTTCGTGTTTGCTGCCGACATATCTGATAACTGGGACTTTTCCAATCCAAGCAACTTTACGTTTGATGATGCGCTGGAGACAAGCGGTTCAAGCGCTCGGTTGAAGGGTCAAAACTACACGACGGATGGGAATACCGCTGCCCTGTACCACCTGGACGAGAGCTCTGGTACGACCGTCAACGATGCATCGGCGAATAATAACGATGCCACGACAGTCGGATCGCCGGCTTTCGGTACGGGCAATATTGATAACGGCTTGACGTTTGACGGCACGAACCAGCATGCGGTAGCACCTGACTCCCCTTCCCTGTCGATGACTGGTCAGCAAACGATTGAAGCTTGGATCAAGCCAAATGCGACGTTCGACAGTAACGCCGACCAAAGCCAAACGATTGTAGATAAAGGCTCATATCGGCTTGGACTTGACCGGACGAGCGGCAAGGCGTTCTATGAAATACAAAACAATGATGGCGAAGTCTGGACCAAGCGTTTGGGTGATGAGCAGTCAGGTAGCTGGTCTGATGGACATGCAAGCGTTGAGTCTAGTGTTGCGTACGGGAGCGATGTGTATGTGGGAACCGGTATCTCAGCGGGTGACGCTGAAGTTTGGAAATGGAATGGCTCTACGTGGAGCAAGGTTGGCGGCGACGGGTTGAACGGAAGCTGGATGGATGCTGTGTACGAGGGTGTCTATTCACTGGCGACGAATGGCACCGCCCTGTATGCTGGGTTGGGTCTGACCCAGGGAGATGCGGAAGTATGGACATGTAATCTTTCGACAAACTGTAGTTCATGGACAAAGGTCGGTGGTGACGGTAATGGCCCAAGTGGTACGCATGTGAGTTCGATGGCTACTTACGCGGGAAGTCTGTACGTCGGCACGACAGCGAGCGCTGGGGGAGCTGATGTATTCAAATACGAAGGTAATAGTACCTGGACCCAAATCGGTGGCGACGGACTACAGAATAGCTGGGCGGCTAGTACTTTCGAAGCAGTCTCTGCCTTGAGGAGTGATGGCACAAATCTGTACGTGGGATTAGGTACCACCGCTGGAGACGCGGAGGTATGGAGTTGGAACGGTACTGCCTGGACAAAGATTGGTGGTGACGGCGTGAGTGGTTCCTGGAACACGAACTACGAACTAGTTAATACGCTACATACGCTTGGGGGAAACTTATACGCTGGACTCGGTTCCAGTGCAAACGACGCTGAAGTATGGCGCTATAGCGCTGGTACCTGGACCCAAATCGGTGGCGACGGAATAAACGCTAGTTGGAACAGCTCAAATCATACGAATGTGTTTAGCTTTGCCAACGATGGAACTAATATTTTTGCTGCTACGGGCAACGGTAGTGGTGCAGCGGAGGTATGGAGTTGGAACGGCAGTACCTGGACCCAAATCGGTGGCGACAGTATCGATGGCTCTTTTTCGACAAGTATCGTCAGTACCCTTTTGTACGTTAACTCAAAACTCTATGCGAGCGCTTGGTCTTCGACTGCGTATGGTTCGGCATACTGGGAATACAGTAACGGGAGCTGGACGCTGATAGGCGGTGGCTACATAAACGATAGTTGGGGTGGTTATGATACGTCGCGCATCTCAGTTTCGACTACACACAATGGCAAGGCATATTTTGGACTTGGGAATCGGACGAATACGGCACAGGTCTATGAATACGATGGCACCACGGCACGAAGGATCGGTGGAAATGGCAAAGATGGCAGTTGGGCCTCTTGGACGTATGAGGAAGTATCAAGTTTGATTTCGTATAAAGGAGATCTGTATGCTGGCTTGAGCAATGGGCCTGGCGAAGGTGAAGTTTGGAAATGGGATGGCTCCACCTGGACCCAAGTCGGCGGTGACGGAGTCGGTTCGAGCTGGAATAACGGAGAGAATGCCGTCTATTCAATGGCCGTATTCAACGGCAGCTTGTACGTAGGCCTGGGGTATGACGCCTATGAAGGTGATATTTGGCAGTACAATAATGGGACGTGGACGTTGGTGGCTGGTACCGCAGGAAATACAGTTAGTCCGACTGTTAATGGAAGCTGGTCAATCACAGGACGTGGTATAGAATCGATGGCAGTCTACGACGGAAAGCTGTGTGCTGGTTTTGGGGGTCAAGGTGGCACGGCTCAAGTTTGGTGCTGGAGCGGCAGTGGTAACTGGACGCAAATAGCTGACAACAATGGCCTAAACGGCAGCTGGTCTAGCCTGGCGACTGTTGGTACCCTGGCTGTTTGGAACGGCAAGCTATACGCCGGGGCCAGTACTACAAGCGGTCACAAAGTCGGCGTTTGGGAATGGAATGGTTCTAGCTGGACGCAGATCGCCGGTAGTGGCCTCAATAGCACCTGGACGGATGGTGAATATAGTTATGCTCGCAGCTTAGTGGTTTATAACGGTTCCCTCTATTTCGGGGTAGGGTATACCGGCTCCAGTAACTCAACGGCAGACATATGGCGGTGGAATGACGGACAGTGGACGCAGGTCGCCGGTGACGGTATTAATGGCAGCTGGGCAGTAAGCGAAGGACGAGAAGAAGTCCCTACTATGCTTGTCTTCAAGGGAAAGCTGTATGCGGGACTGGGCTTTTCGCCAAATAACGATGCATTGGTCTACTCATTTGGTAACAACGCCTATATAGAGTCGACAACCAATTCCTTCGATGGCTCGTGGAAACATATTGCAGCTACCTATGACGGTATTGCCATGAAATTGTTTATTAACGGCGTCCAGGATGCTTCCCGAACAGTTGCGGTCGGTGGGACGGATACCGACAATGACCTGATGATCGGGACGAATTACGGGTCGGCTGTCACAGGTGAAGGCCAGCAGTATTTCAACGGCCAACTTGATGAGATTAGGATTAGCAATGTGGCCCGGACGAGCTTTAATGCAAAACCGTATGTTGACACTGCGCAAACGGTTTCTTTGGCGACTGCCGTTCGCAAAAGTGGCGTAGAGTCGTGGGATGGCTTCTCCGCGGACGAGACTACGAACGGAGGGGCCATCACGTACCGGTTGAGCGATGACGGCGGAGAGACATGGAAGTATTGGAATGGTAGCGGTTGGGTGCTCTCTACTACCACCAGCCAAGCCAATCCTGTAGCGGGTATCAATGCTAACATCAATGAGTTCCCGGTGACGTTTGATGGCATAAAATGGCAAGCGATACTAAAGGGCGATGGCAACCAGCGGGTAACCCTACATTCCGTCACGCTGACCGCAAACTCCGATACTGATGCCCCTGGAGCGAATGCGTCGGGTATAAACGCATACGCAAGCAACGGTGGTGCCGTAATAGCGAGCGATGCCTGGACTAACAGCAAAAACCCGTACTTTACCTGGGAGGCTGCGGCCGATGCCGGTTCGGGAATACGTGGCTACTGTCTATATCTTGGGCAGACAAGTAGTGCCGACCCTGTGTCTACGAAAGGCTTGCTGGGTACTTCGCCAGCAGAGACTGGCAACCAGTGCCAATTCCTGACGACCGAAACATCGCTTAATCTTGCTGATGATGGTCTGCTTGGAACTGACTTGTCAACCTCAAGCAGCCAGTACTATCTGAACATCAAAGCAATTGATAAAGCAGGTAATGTTTTTGGAGCATCCGAGCAATTCCAGTTTAGGTTTGACAATACGCCGCCATCCAACCCGGCCTTTATAACAGCCCCGTCAGAATTCGTGTCAAACAAGGAAGTCACGTTTAGCTGGCCTACTATTGGAAACGACGCCGCAAGTGATAACGATTCTGGCGTTGCCGGCCTGCAATACCGTATCGGCAGCGGTGGGCAATGGCGTGGTGACGGTGCTTCTGGTGCCGGGATCCTTGCTAACGACGGTAGCTATGTTACGCGTAGTGACCCGGATTTCCCTGACATCAATAACGGCAATAATGTCTTTTACTTCAGGACACTTGACCACGCCGGCAACGTTACCACGGGTTACGTATCTGCCACCTTGCGGCTCAACACAGGCTCGCCGAGCAGCCCCCAAAACGTATCAGTAACACCTCAAACGAACACTGCAAATAGTTTTACCTTTTCTTGGGATACCCCGGCGACATTTGCTGGCAGTGCCAATGACCTCACTTACTGCTATACCGTGAATACGCTACCTACCGTTAGTACATGTACGTATACCGCAGCCGGAGCAACCTCCCTCCCTGCCGGCGCGTACGCGACCCAGCCCGGGGAAAATACCTTCTATGTCGTTGCCAAAGACAATAACATTAACTATGCGACAGCGGCAAGTATCACATTCACGGCCAATACATCGGCACCCGGTATGCCGCTGGATCTCGAGGTGGCTGATGTTTCTACCAAGGCTACTTCGACGTGGCGGCTAGCACTTTCCTGGAATGCCCCTACAAATACCGGAGCTGGAGTTTCGAGCTACCGCATATACCGCTCCACCGACAACAGCACCTTTACGCAGGTTGCATCCACTTCCGGAACGAGCCACGTGGATAGCGGCCTTTCCCAAGTAACTTACTACTACAAGATACGGGCTTGCGACAGTGCCAATAATTGCGGTGCATTTAGCCAGTCGATCAACAAGCTGCCGACGGGTCGCTTTACGACGGCGGCCAATATGACTGCCCAACCGCTTGTGTCTGGTGTGAGCACCAAAAAAGCCACCGTCCGCTGGTCTACTGACCGTCAGAGCGATAGCAAAATACTAATTGGTACGAAATCTGGTGCGTATGAGCCGTTCCAGATTGCCAGCGCCGATCAAGTGACGGATCATGTCGTTGAGCTTGCTAACCTGACTCCTGGCACAACCTATTTCGCAAAGGCAACCTGGACAGACGAGGATGGTAACACGGGTTCATCAAGCGAGTTCAGCTTTAAGACAGAAGCCGCTCCTTCGACCCAAGAAGTAGTTACTGGGCGTGTCGGCCTGTCTTCGGCGCAAATCCGTTTCACGTCAGTCAGTGCCGCAAAAGTAGTCGTGCAGTACGGCAAAACCGATAGCTTCGGCGGCGTAAAAGAGATCGCCACCTCCCTTTCCAAGTCGACGTATACCATTGAATTGACCGGCCTGGATGACGGCACAAAGTACCTCTACAGGCTGAATACTTTTGATGCTGAGGGCAATGAATACACCGGTAGCACCGTCCTATCGTTTACGACGCCAGCGCGTCCGCGCATCAGCAACTTGAGGTTCCAGCCGGTAGAAGGCGAACCAACGAGCACCCAAAAAGTAACCTGGACTACGAATGTACCGGCATCGTCGTTCGTACGATTCTCGTCCGAAGGTATCCCGGCAAAAGAAGTCAGCCAGTCGAAACTTGTAACCGAGCATCAGATTGTCATCAGGGATCTTCTTGACGATACGAAATACTCGCTTGTAGCAGAGTCACGTGACGTGGGAGGCAACCTGGCGGTTTCTGACACGCAAACGCTTCGTACCGCATTGGATACGCGGCCGCCGAAAATTAGCGACGTCACCGTAGAAACAACTATTCGCGGAACTGGTGCGGAAGCGCGTGGACAAATTGTCGTATCATGGAAAACAGACGAGCCGGCAACGAGCCAAGTCGCCTACGGTGAAGGTTCCCAGCTCACCACGTTCAACAACCGGACCGCAGAAGACAGTTCTTTGGCGACCGAACATATTGTGATTGTTTCTGACCTGCCGACCTCCCGAGTGTATAGTGTGCAACCCGTCTCAAAAGACCGAGGTGAAAACAGTGGTACCGGCGAGGTAAAGTCGGCTATAATTGGACGAGCATCAGACAGTGTACTCACAATCGTGTTGGACACACTAAAGAAAGTATTTGGTTTTTAGAAAATGAGCGGTGGGCTTTACGACGACGCGCAAATAATCCGAGTAAGTAATGTTCGGCAGCAGTTCATGGTGGGCAATGAATCCGTAACGGTCCTGAAAGACGTTAACTTTTCTATCCAAGCGAACACCTTCACTATTATTTTTGGTGCGTCTGGAAGTGGTAAGTCTACCTTGCTCAACGTACTTGCCGGCCTTCAGGCGCCGAGTAGCGGCAAGGTAGAGATTAGCGGCCGCGACGTATACGCCATGAGTGCGGATGAATTGGCTCACTTTCGGGCAAACCGGATTGGTTTTGTGCACCAGACCAACCACTGGATCAAAAGCCTCAACGTCATCGAAAATATCTCGGTACCGCTCTATTTTTTGGGCTACTCGAAGACGATGGCTGCCAAGCTTGCAATGATTGCGTTAGAGCGTGTCAACATGGGTGCTTACGCGAAGAAGTATCCGCTGCTACTTTCCGGTGGTGAACAGCAACGTCTGGGTACTGCCCGTGCCCTTGCTAACGACCCGTTATTTATTATCGCTGACGAACCGACGGGCAACCTTGATACGGTGAACGGCGATAAGATTATGAACATGCTCCTGAATGCACAGACTGAGTTTCGGCGGACTATTATCCTGGTTACGCATAATATGGAGTACGTATCGTTGGCGGACCACCTACTCAAAATGCAGGATGGAACCGTAGAAGATATCCGAAGCGACGATCTGCAAAAAGTAACGGATGTGCTCGTCGAAGATGTAAAACATAGAATAACCCACTTGGCGGAGGTGAAAAAGCATGCGCTTGAAACTTCCTAAGTCCCGCTATGCCTCCATACCCCTGCACGTACTTTGCTTTATGGCGTGGCGGAACATCATTACTAAAAAGCTCCGTTCCGCTCTTACTATCCTTGGTGTCGTCATCGGGATTGGAGCGATATTCTTCTTGCTCTCGCTTGGTCTGGGCCTGCAGCACCTCGTCACAGAAGAAATCATTGGTAACACTTCCGTTAAGTCGGTAGATGTTACGAGTCCAAACTCACGGATACTAAAGCTCAACAAAGCTGCGTCTGACAGGATAAGCCGGCTTGGCCATGTCTCCAAGCTCGGTAATTCGTACTCGTTTGCTGGCAGCCTCAAGTTTAGTAGCAGCGAAATAGACTCAATTGTATACGGTGTCGATAGCAATTACCAAGATATGGCTAATCTGACAGTCATCGATGGCCGAAAGCTCACGCGCGATGATACCAGGGGCGTACTTGTCAATAAGGCGACGCTGCAGTCTATCGGGGTTACCGATACCAGACAAATCGTCGACCAAAACCTTGACTTGATTGTTCCGCTCCAACCGGTCAATAAAGACGGCAAAGAAGCTATTGAAGAAACTTTTACGGTTGTGGGCGTGATAGATTCTGGCGCTGGCAGTGAAGTGTACATTCCGAGTGTCCTATTTGACCAAGCCGGGGTCGACCAGTACTCTCAGGTGAAGCTTGTCGCCGATGATACGCTCAACATTCCGAGTTTAAGAAAACAGATTGAGAGCATGGGCTTTGAAACCGTATCGCCAGTTGATACCATTGACCAAATAAACCAGATTTTCAAATATTTCAACATCATTCTGGTTGGCTTTGGCGCGATTGGGATGATCGTGGCAATCCTCGGCATGTTCAATACCCTTACTATATCGCTGCTGGAGCGGACCAAGGAAATCGGTCTGATGATAGCGCTGGGCGCGCGCCACAAAGACATGCGCATACTATTTATTCTCGAAGCGGTACTTTTGTCTCTGATCGGTTCGGTAACGGGTATTCTTTTGGCGATATGTAGTGGTTCATTGGTCAACGCAGGTATGAATAGGTTGGCTCGTGGCCGTGGCGTTACCGATAGTTTTGACTTATTTGCAACACCATGGTGGCTCATGGTGCTTCTGGTGGCCTTCATGGTTGTTGTCGGTTTGGGTGTGGTATTGTTGCCTGCCCGGCGTGCCGAAAAGATCAACCCTATCGATGCGCTCAGGCGAGAGTAAGCTTATCTCAGCATACGGGCGGCTTCTCTTGCCTGGTTTCTCTTTTTTATAGTTTCTCTTTTGTCATACTGCCTTTTGCCACGGCCGGCGGCGATACGAATTTTTATGTAGCGGCCACCAGTGAGAACTTCTAGCGGCACAATGGTCTGACCCTGCTTCTTGGCGGCGATAAGCGTGTCGATCTCTCGTCGTTTGGCGAGGAGTTTGCGGCTACGGGTTTGCTGTTCTTCGGGGATTTTTGCGACATTGTCACCAGTTATGGTGGCGTTGAGTAGCCAGAGCTCTCCGCCTTTTGGTGAATCTTTGACGGTCACATAGGCGCCACGAATATGTCCGTGGCCGCGGCGGAGGGATTTGGTCTCGGCGCCGGTCAGGGCGATACCCACGAGCAATCCGTCACCGAGCTCATAGTCGAACTTGGCGCGTCGGTTGGAGATTCGTTTAAGTGTGGTCGGCTTTTTCTTGGCCATAATAGGATTATTCTACCCTACTTTACCCCTTATGTATATAGACTAATATTGACAAATGTTATATAATTAACCTAATGACCTTAGATACTCAAAGAATGGCAGAAATCTATGCCGATAGCCAGCTATCTGCCGCAGGTTTCCACAGCAGTTCATTGACCGAATTGCAGTTGCCTGTGGTGCAAGTTGCGGAAGCACCCGGCAACGTACAGGTTCCGTACGCAGTATTTGGCGATCGGGATGCCCCCAGGCTGGTATTTGCGATAAGCCCTTATGGCTGTCGCGTGGACGACGAATCACAGATGGTTCGGCTGGAGGCGCAACAAAAAGCCTTGGGTAATGATGCGTGTATAGTCGGGCTACACGTCTACGAACCGGGACGACTTGAGCTTTCCGCACATGAACGCCGAATGATAGCCGGCGGTTCTTTCCGTCCCTACGCTGACCGGGTACTGTCGGTTATCGAAGCCGTCGACCCACATGATGACCAAGAAATCATACTATACGGCTTCTCTATGGGCGCCGATGTCAGTGTTGATACGGCGTACCGTATGACAAGTGATCCGCAGCGAGGTATACGATCGGTTGAGCGGCTTGCTGCCATCGAGCCGGCCAGGTCGCAAAAAAGAGGCGCACTTGCGGTTGTCCGTGCGTTTGCGACCTCTGGGGATGATCTGTATGACAATGTGATGGCCTCACGCTCACCTGCGTTACTGGAAGCCCGCGGCATAGATCAGGCCGATCCACGTGCAAAGAAGAAGCATGATGCACAGGTAACCAAAGACGTGGTACGGGGCAACCTTCAGGATATTCGAGGAAATATTGCAAATATCCGTGGCTTTGCGACGGATGAATCACTCTCGCAGCTGAATGCGATGATACAAGGCGATGTTCTGCCGATAGCGCTTGTCGGTAGGATGACAGAATCTCCCGTATGCGCCCAGGACTTTATGGATGCGCTCTTGCCTTCTGACAATCTGAGGACATTTGAAGCTGAAGGTGACCACTCGTTGGCGGATAATGTCTCTAAAAGCGCGGCATTTGCGGTACGTGCAGTCCTGTTCTAGCGCAGCAAATCTTTAACGGCGTGCCATACGTTGGGGTCGCCGTGGAGGTGGCGCCAGTACCACCATTCCCCGCCCCAGAGGTCTATGGGGTATAGTCTGGTCTTTTTGGCGAGGGCGATGTTTTTTTGTATCTGGTATATGCTCATGGATTTTTCCTGCTCTTTCGTGGACATTTCCCAGATGTTTTTTGGCCCCCACGGTTCGAGCTGGAGTTCGTGGATG
The DNA here is from genome assembly GCA_029557815.1 of bacterium. Lineage (GTDB taxonomy): Bacteria > Patescibacteriota > Saccharimonadia > Saccharimonadales > JAGQNK01 > JAGQNK01. The sequence continues at coordinate 5,427 of JAKQHX010000009.1, read as the reverse complement.
AAGCTTGGTCGGCGCCAGATGAGTCGAATAAGGCCGGCGCGGAGATGATCAATCCATGGTTTATGGAACGATTTGCTATAGCGGCCTTTATTGAATACGATTTGATAAAACGAAAACCCTACAATGTCCGGAACCGGCCGCCTGAGAGGCACACCCCAGGAGGTGCTCGTCGTCATGATGACCGGCCGTGTGGCATCTAGTTGCTTGACCAGCGCAAACTCCGTACGCAAGCGAGTCCGGTCAACTTCCGAGCGTTCGCCGAATTCTTCGAGCAGCGCTTCATTTTCCAGCTGCCAGCTGATGATCGCCGGATGGTCGCGGTAGCGCTTCACGACGGCTCCGACATATTCCAGCAGTGCCGCAGTGCGTTCGGCTCTGGATAGCTGCCACACCCAATCCGGCCAGTGGTTTTCTGGCCAACGTGGCTGCCTGGCTCCAAGGCAAAGCGTGATGATGCCCCCGACCCGAGTTATGTGCTCGATTTGTTTATCGAGTGCATCGAAATTAAGTTCTCCCTGCTCCTTCTCGTGCTCGTCCCAATAGCTCATGAGCCGGAAGCGCCGCCAGCCTTGCCCGATGAACCAATCCAGGGTTTCGTCCATGTCGAACCCAAAATTGCGGCACTGCTTCAGTGACACGCTGACACCATACTTGCCTGGGTCAATCTTGGGCGTACTTGGCAAACTGTTCTTTTGCGACATTCCACAGTTCCGGGGTATTCCGCTTCTCTTTCATGTAGTACCACCATTCTACTCCCCATAAGTCGATCTTTTTCATCCCGGTCGCTACTCCATAGCGGAAACGGTGTTCTAGTCGTTCGGGGTTGATAGTTTTGTAATACTCTTCAATCGGTGCGGTGCGCATGTCGTAGCCTTCTGCCAACCAAGCTTCAGCCTGTAGCTCATGGGCGAATACATCGCGACCGCGGGTCGCTTCGGTAAATCCGGCCCGGAATGCGTAATACCACGCCGGGATAGGATACTCGTAGTAGCGCTTGGTGATAGTCTTGTCCCAGACACGCTTGTAGATGGAAATTGCCCACTCATCTGGCGTTGGCTGATAGATTGGCGTACCGATAGCGTTATTACTCATACTGATGACAACCGGTGTGTTGATATCCAGATTCTTTACGAGTTTGTATTCATCAACAAGTCGTTCGCGAGAGAAGTCCGGACACTCACCGAAAGCTTTTAGGAAGAATTCGTTTTCCAGCTGCCAACTTTCGAGGGCTGGATGGTCGCGGTAGCGCTCAACGACAGCTCTGATGTAGTCTTTGAGCAAGGGCTCCCACTCACTCTTGGGGAGCCGTTGGGCCCAAGCGGGCCAGTGGCATTCCGGCCAACGCGGTTGGCGTAAGCCGATGGCCAGCGTAACTTTAGCGCCTGCGGCGTGAGCTTTCTTCATCTGCCAGTCCAGGAATGAAAAATCGTACTTCCCCTGCTCGGCTTCACCATTTTCCCAGTAGCTGACGAGCCGGAAGCGCTTGATGCCCAGATCGTTAATCATCGCATCCATGGTTTGCTCCGGATCAAGCCCAAAGCTAGTAGCGTAATCCGGAATAAACGTTGCGCCCAGTTGTACGGGCGTGTTGCGATGCTTGAAGTAATACCACTGTGCAACGCTGTACATGAACGTTATGAAGAGTAGCACTGCCACCGATAGGAGTATCAATGCCTTTTGCCAAAGACCAGCCTTCCAGGTGCGTTTGAGCCACGCAGCGAAACGCGCAAAGATCTGATGAGGGGAAAGCATGCGTCTGGCTAAGCGGGATGTGCGTTTTCTGGGCATTTTTTGGTAAAATTAGATGAATGTCTCAAACGTTAAGCGTTAGTATTATTATACCTGTTTACAATGAAGAACACCATCTTCGGCAATGTCTGGAGGCTATTGCCGATCAACATGAAGCGCCAGATGAAGTTATCGTAGTAGACAACAATTCTACTGACAAGACGGTAGAAATTGCCAAAAGCTTCCCTTTTGTGCGATTGCTGACTGCCAAAAAGCAAGGAGTTTTCTATGCGCGGAACAAAGGTTTTGATGCTGCAAAGTCCGACATCATAGGCCGCATTGACGCCGACACGCGTATTGATCCTGATTGGATCCGCCAGGTAAAACGCATATTTTTAGATGACCAGGTTGCAGCAGCCACAGGCCCGGTTTACTGGTATGATATGCCGCTGAAAGAAAAAAATTACTTTGCAGAACATGCTTTTAAGGGGTTGCTCTACAAGTATGACAAAGACTACCCCTTTCTTTTTGGGTCGAACATGGCCATTCGTCGTTCTGAATGGCGACAGATTAAGTCGGAGCTTTGTGATAACAAAGCCATGCATGAGGATATGGATCTAGCGATTCACCTGTACTTGCGTGAGCGGCATATCGTATATGATTCGCATATGCGGGCGGGAGCTTCGACCCGCCGTTTCGACAGCGGACCAGAGGACTTCTATAGATATAGTGAGATGATGAAAACATCTTTTGCTGAGCATGATATGAATCCGGTCGGTGCAAAAGTGGCGATAGCTGCTTACACACTCGGTTATGTGACGCTTTACCCTTTGCGTAGGGCCTATGATGACACAAGAGAGCGTCGATCATTGCGGCGCCTCATTCTTGGCAACAAGCCCCGTAAAAATCCTATGCAGTAAAGAGCAAGGTACTACAGGCGGTTCTCTCATCGCGGGACGGAGCAAATCCAAGTTCTGGCCCTCCCTATTCGGGGTTGGAAGTAAAGCCGCCGTACTGGTTGGTCGTGGGTTCGCATGAGCCCCACAGGCCTTTGTTTTGTGCTCTGGCCTGCCTTTCGTATAATTTAAACTCGTCAGACTTTGTAAACGGAAAACTCGTGTATGCGAAACCATAGCCTTGCTTGATGATTTCTGCTTGGACAAGCCGACCATCCGGTATATACACATATCGAAGTAAGCGGTTGTAGCGATCGCGGTTGTCGCTGAGGGCGTCGGCTTCCAGCCTAACGTTTTGTGTACCAATAAGGTTTTTAGTGAACTCGCTGGCTGCCCGGCCAAAGCATTGTACCGGCTTTCGGGGATCCTGAGTCTCCGGCGTGTCGACGCCAATCATGCGAATACGTTCTTGCGTGCCGTTCATATCTACAGTAATGGTGTCACCATCTTCAAAACGGGCGACACGGTAGTAACCTGGCGTAAGCGTACCGGCGACTTGCGGCGGGGGTTCCACATTCCTATTGAGGTACCAGACGGCTCCCGTGAGCAGCAACCCGATAATGAGTCTGACGAGTTTTCTTTGTTGCCGTTTGCCCAGCTTCATGACTGCAACTGTAACAGAGTGCGGATGTACTCTGTCGTGATTTTTGTGCCGTCGACGACGATGTATGATTCGTCTTCGGTAGGTGTTTCAATCTCCTGGGCCAGTCTGTCAAAGACTGCGACGTCCAGGTTGCCGAAAGGCCGGTGAGGGTCTATTTCTCCGTTTTCGGTTGCTCTTGTCTTGGCAATCTCCTTTGGTGTCTGTACCCACAGCAACTTTGGCTTGGCATTGGTCTGTTGGCAGATTTCATACTTTTCCTGGCGATGGATACGACGGTTCAGGTTGGCGTCATAAATTACGTCTTTGCCCTGGCTGAGCAGTTGCCGACACATAGTATCAAGATCACGGTATACCTCGTCGTGCTCTTTGGGCGTGAAGGTCGGGGTAGTATACTTCTCGGCTCGGTACTGGTCGGAGGAAAGACGGACAGCACCGGTGAGTTGGGAAATGATGCGGGCTGTTGTCGTCTTTCCCGCCCCAGGGTAGCCAAACATCATATATAGAATCGCTGGTCGTGCCATATACTTTAAGCCTACGCTCACTACTGCCATATTTGAATAATAAAGTGTAGTAAAAAATGATTCATTGGGTTGTATCGTATTTCGGCGGTGCTACACTTGATTATAACGATGATAGAGCGTGAGCCAACACTGACTTTGGGTCGGAGTGATGTAGAGCAACATCTTCGTGATGCGCTTACGCACATTGCAGCCGCTGAAGCACTGTTGCAAGTAGATGGTGCCGAGGCACATCCTTCCCTGCAAACGCTTACTACTCAAATTATTGCTCGAACGGTAGCGATCGAAGCGGTCGACGAGACCCATGAGATAGTGGGTGAAGACCCACACACCAGCAACGGAAGCGACCATATAGCTAGTAATGGCCATGTATTACCCACCGCCACGCCACCAACCGAACAGACACAAGCACCCTTTCCTGTGCCAACACCAACTGGGACGAATGGCAATGGCACCGCCCCGTCACCTCTAGACCACCCGTCGGAGGCTGAAATGCCAGATAGTGAAGGGTCGGGTATTATCGTACCGCCATCCGATGATGCTGATATGCCCATGGGGGGTGACGTTACAAAGCAGCAAGGCCTAGAGGAGCCGGCCGTAGAGCCAACTGTAGAGACGGACTACATAGATACACTGGCGGAAAAGTTAAATCTATCCGAGCGTGAAGTATCGATGCTCGAAGCCATCCTGGCACAGGCACCCCGCGATGAGTGGTTTAGTACGGGTCAGATAACTTTTTCGAAGGCAGATTTCGTAAGCGAAGATGCTTTTAGAAATGCCAAGGCTAAGCTATTCTTGGCGCTGCGTGATGAGGTATTGATACACAATGGCAAGGAAAGAGGTCAGTCTCGATATATGGTCGATTCGAAAAGGTTTGCGCTAGCCGGCATAGTGTCTGATGAACCGGATCGAGAGACAATCCCTGCGCCAGAGGGTGGCCAAGATACGGAAGTACCCGAGGGATCTGGCAGCCATGAAGGACCTGGTCCTGACCCGGTTACTGCGGATGATGCGGTTATAGCAGAAAAAACTTCAGATACCCCGCCGGAGGTAAAGTACGAAGGAGACGTGGTGAACGATCGGCGGACACGGCGTAACGATATCATTGTGATTGAAAACCTTGATGAATTGAATGAGTGGGTTTCGGGACAGAACCCTTACGGAGCCCTGCCCACGGTTTCTATAGAGTCGCCAAGATTATTAGATGTCCATGGAAAGAAGTTCGGTCTTGGTGACGAGCAAAGAGAGCTTCTAAACATTCTGCTCGCAAACTATGGCAAGCCACTTACCCAGACGGAAATTTTCGAACAGGGTTTTGCTGACATAGCTGGAACCAGCCAGCGAATGAAGGCATTTTCGGGAACGATTGAACGGTTTCTGACGACGAAGGTTGACGATGCCGGTAACCGGCTTATGCTAGGGGATAAGTTAAATGGTCGCGGCTTCATGCTGAATCCGGTTTTTCGAATCGTCGATAATCGTGAAAGCGTAAAAAAAAACTAGAACATGTGCTTGAGGCGCCTGATACGCTTCGCGAGGGCCAAGGTACGGCGTGGCAGGATATCATGCGCTACACGTCGACGCGTGAGCCTCATGAGGTCCGTGGGTACGTGAGTATGCC
>JAKQHX010000058.1 GCA_029557815.1 bacterium | reverse complement strand
AAAAAAGGGCCGTTTATTGATCCGAAGCTCGCTCGTAAAGTGGCAGCCCTCGGAGCAGACGACCGCACCATTATCAAGACCTGGGCACGTGCAAGCACTATTAGCCCAGAGTTTGTCGGCCGCACGATTGCCGTCCACAATGGCAAAGTACATGTGCCGGTATTCATAACTGAAAATATGGTTGGCCATAAACTAGGCGAATTCAGCCCGACCCGTAAGTTCCGTTCACACGGCGGTAAGCTCGCGAAAGGTAAGAAATAATGACTGACAAGACAGTTGCAAGTACTGGCGTAAAAGCTGTTGCCAAAGGTGTTCGCATGAGCCCTCGCAAAGTTGGTGTCGTTGCAGCCCTGGTCCGTGGTCGTAGCGTTGCAGACGCCCTCGTAATTTTAGAACACACGCCACGACGTGCTGCCGATCCGGTCCGCAAGGCTATTGAAAGCGCTCGTGCCAATGCCGACCATAATCACAACTACAAAGCGGATACCCTTCAGATCGTTTCAATTCAGGTTAGTCCGGGCCCACGCTTTAAGCGCTATCGCCCTGCGGCCCACGGCCGCGCGTTGCCCTTCCAGCGACGTACCTCACATATCCGTGTCGTAGTCGATGGTGAGAAGCGCGCCCCCAAGAAGCCAGTAACCAAGAAAGAGGAGGCTAAGTAATGGGACAGAAAGTCAATCCTATTAGCATGCGTCTTCAGGTCAACAAGAACTGGCGCAGCAAGTGGTTCGCAAGCAAACGCGACTATGCGAAGTTCCTTACCCAAGATCTGGAAGTGCGCAAGCTTATCCAAGATAAAGTCGGTAGCCGAGGTGCTATTAATCAGGTTGATATCGAACGTTCACCGAACCTTGTTTCCGTAACCATTACCACTGCGAAGGCCGGCGTGGTTATTGGTCGCGGTGGTGCCGGCGCACAGGAGCTCAAGGCTGCTATCGAGAAGATTTATGGTATTCCGGCACGGGTTAACATCGAAGAGATCAAAAAACCTGAACTCTATGCCAAGCTAGTTGCCGAAAACATTGCCCATCAGCTGGAACGCCGTATTGCATTTCGTCGGGCAATGAAACAAGCCGCTGGTGCTACTATGCGTGCGGGCGCCAAGGGTATTCGTATCGAAGTATCCGGACGTCTCGGCGGGGCGGAAATGAGCCGCAAAGAAAAGACAGTCGAAGGCTCTGTGCCACTTCATACACTTCGTGCAAACGTAGACTATCACGCGGCCCGCGCAAAGTATCCAGGCTCCGGCATCATTGGCATTAAGGTCTGGATCTATAAAGGGGAGGTACAATAATGCTTCTACCGAATAGAACTAAACACCGCAAGGTCTTCAAGGGCCGCGTCCGAGGCCCGGCGACCAGCGGTAACTACATTGCTTTTGGTCAATTTGCCCTCCAAGCACAGGGCCACGAACGTATCACGTCCCGTCAAATCGAGTCCGCCCGTCAGGCTATGACTCGATATGTAAAACGTGGCGGTAAGATCTGGATCCGCATTTTCCCGCATACCCCCGTGAGCCGCAAAGCTTTGGGAACTAAAATGGGAAGCGGCAAAGGCAATCCGGAGTTTTTTGTAGCTAAAGTCCGGCCGGGCACTATCATGTTTGAAATGCAAGGAGTGCCAGAAGAAACTGCCCGTGAGGCGATGCGCCTTGCGGCCCATAAACTCCCAGTCAAGACAAAATTCTTGGTCAAGGAGGATGCATAACATGAAAATCGTTGATATTCGCAAATTATCTACAGCCGAGCTGACTGCTGAAAGCACTAAGCTTCGTGAAGAGATTACAGAGCTAAAGCGCCGCCTACATATGGGCGAAGTACAAAATGTACGGGTCGTTCGTGAGAAGCGAAAAGATCTGGCTCGCATGCTCACCGTGCTTGCAGAACAACTAACTAAGGAGACCGTGTAATGGCAAAGACATTCGTAGGTGTGGTGTCTTCTGACAAGGCGGACAAGACTATCGTGGTCAAAGTCGCTACACGCAAGACACACCCAATTTATAAGAAGCAATATACTTCAACCAATAAGTTCATGGCACACGATGAGCAGAACGACGCTCATATTGGTGACAAGGTCGCCATAAGCGAAACTCGCCCGTTAAGTGCCCGCAAGCGCTTCACTCTAGAGAAAGTTCTCGAACGTGCGCCTATCCGCCATGTTGAAACTATTGCACCGGAAGTTGCAGAAGTCGTTGGCGACAAGCAAGACACGGAGGAGGAGAAATAATATGATTCAGCAAGAATCACGGTTGATCGTCTGTGACAACAGCGGTGCAAAAGAAATCCTTTGCATCCGTGTGCTTGGTGGTACTCGTCGCCGGTATGCCCGCGTTGGTGATATCATTACCGCCACTGTCAAGCAGGCAAGTCCGACCGGTAACGTGAAAAAGAAGACTGTCGTCCGTGCTGTTGTGGTCCGTACCCGTGACGCTATTAAGCGCAAAGACGGTTCAACTATCCGCTTTGATGATAATGCGGCTGTCATCATTGGTGACGATAAGCTACCGAAGGCTACGCGTATCTTTGGGCCGGTACCACGCGAACTGCGCGACCAGGGCTACGCCAAAATCATCAGCCTTGCACCGGAGGTACTATAATGAACGATCGTGTATTTAAGATCCGGCTAAAGAAAGGTGACACCGTTGTCGTCCGTGCTGGCAAGTACAAAGGCAAGAGCGGTAAAATCACTGCTGTCCATCCCGCGGATAATAAAGTGACCATTGAAGGCATAAACGTCGTCAAGAAGCATCAGAAGCCAAACCGTGCCAATCCACAAGGCGGTATCATTGAGATTACCAAACCTATGGCCGTCAGCAAGGTCGGTATCAGTGATGGCGGCAAACCATCACGGATCGGTTACAAACTGGATGCCAAGGGCAACAAGACCCGTATTGCGAAAAAGAGTGGAAAGGAGATCAAGTAATGGCAGAAGCAAAAACCGCTACAAAACCCGTTTCTACGGCTCGCTTGAAGACCCTTTACAATACTCAGTTTGCTGGCGAACTTCAGAAAGAGCTCGGCCTAAATAATCCGAGTCAGGTTCCTAGGCTTGAGAAAATTGTTCTCAACGTCGGCTTAGGCAAAGCTAAGGACGATAAGAAGATCATGGAAGTGGCTACAAACACACTTCGCAAAATAACTGGCCAGCAGCCGGTCGAGACGGTTGCTAAGAATTCGATTGCTGGATTTAAACTCCGTGAAGGTAACAAAATCGGTCTCAAGCTCACTCTTCGTGACGAACGTATGTATGAGTTTATGGATCGTTTGCTAAACATCGTGATGCCTCGGTTACGAGATTTCCACGGCGTCAGCAGGAAGGCTTTCGATAAGTCAGGAAACTATTCTCTTGGCCTAACCGACCAGTCCGTCTTTCCTGAACTGACATTTGAAGAAACGACAAATCCACATGGAATCCAGGTTGTGTTCGTAATCAAGTGCCAAGAGCCAGCACATGCCCGCGCATTGCTAGAGAAACTTGGTATGCCGTTTGAAAAGGAGAAGAAGTAATGGCTAGAAAATCAAACATTGCTCGCGACCTCAAGCGCCAAAAGATGATCCAAAAATACGCAAAGAAACGTGCCGAACTAAAAGCAATGGGTGACCTTGAGGGCTTACATCTGTTACCTCGCAATAGTGCGCCAAGCCGCTGGAAGAACCGCTGTGTCGAGACCGGCCGTCCCCATGCGTATATGCGACAGTTCGGCTTAAGCCGTATTAGTTTCCGTGAACATGCAAGCAAGGGAGAAATCCCTGGCGTAACGAAATCAAGTTGGTAGAAAGGAGATAGCAATGAGTACAACTACAACCGATCCAATCGCAGACATGCTATCTCGCATCCGCAATGCAATAGCGGTCAACAAGAACGAAGTCGCACTGCCGCACAGCAAAGTCAAAGAGTCTGTGGCGAGGCTGCTGAAAGAAAACAATTACCTTGACCAAGTTGAGGTAGAAGCCGCACCTGTCGGTAAGACGCTCAGGCTTGTCATCAACCAACCGCAGTCAAATGCACGTATCACCGAGATTAAACGGCTCAGTACACCGGGTCGCCGCTACTACAGTAAGTCCGAGAAAATCCCGACTGTTATGCGTGGACGTGGTATCGTCATCGTCAGCACCTCAAAAGGCATGATGACTGGCCGAGAAGCCAAGAAGCAAGGCATCGGCGGTGAATTAATCTGTAAAGTTTACTAAGGAAGTAAGGAATATATAATGAGTCGTATAGGAAAACTGCCGATCGATATACCGAGCGGCGTGACAATCACTGTCGACCCTGACTGGATCACTGTATCGGGTAGCAAAGGTACCCTCACACAGTTCACCATGCCGGGTGTGATGGTCAAGCAAGAAGAAAACCAAATCATTGTGACGCGAGAGAACGATGAGCCACAAAATCGTGCCAAGCACGGACTGATGCGCACACTTGTTGCGAATATGGTGGAGGGAGTCAGCAAAGGCTTCGAAAAGAAGCTTGAGCTCAACGGTGTCGGTTTTCGCGTGGCACTCGCAGGTAACAGCCTGAGGTTCAATATCGGCTTCTCACATGAGGTCAACTACACGCTACCCCAAGGTGTTACGGCAACTGTCGAACAGAACGTTATAACTGTCAGTGGCATTAGCAAACAGCAGGTCGGACAAGTCGCAGCTGAAATCCGTGCACTCAAGAAACCGGAGCCTTACAAGGGCAAAGGCATTAAATATGTCGGTGAGCGTATTATTCGGAAGTCCGGAAAATCAGGCAAGGATAAATAGGTAGTATTATGAATAGAATTACTCACAAACTTCGTACTATGACAAGGCGCAAATATCGTATTCGCGCAGTCGTTTCAGGTACTACTGAACGTCCGCGGTTGAGCGTTCACGTTAGCAACAAGCACATCAGTGCGCAGATTATTGATGACACCAAGCACAGCACACTCGCACAGGTCAGTACCGTCGGCAAGAAAACTGTGACCGGTACCATGACAGAACGTGCCGAGTGGGTTGGTACGGAGATAGCAAAAAAGGCCAAGGCCGGCAAAATCACCAAGGTCGTATTCGATCGAGGTGGCCGGGCGTACCATGGTCGTGTAAAGGCGCTTGCTGACGCGGCCCGCGCCGGAGGATTGGAGTTCTAATATGGCAGAACAACGAAGAGGCCGGCAAGACAACCGCCAGCCGGCAGAAGAAAAGCAATTTGACGAGCGCGTCGTCCATATTGACCGCGTAGCTCGTGTCGTGAAGGGCGGCCGTCGCTTCCGCTTCCGTGCCCTAGTAGTCCTTGGTGATCACAAGGGTAAAGTCGGGATCGGTATCTCGAAAGGTGCCGATGTTACTACGGCAGTCGCCAAGGCGGTGGAAGTCGCCAAAAAGAATATGGTTTCTATCCATCTTTATAATGGCACTATTCCGCATGAATCAGAAGCAAAGGTCAGTGGAGCACGTATTCTCGTGAAGCCGGCTTCTCCAGGTACCGGACTTATTGCGGGTGGTGTTGTGCGTACCGTTCTAGAAGTTGCCGGAGTCACTGACGCGTTATCCAAGTCACTGGGCTCAACCAACAAGATCAACATTGCCTACGCAACACTTGCGGCCCTGCAGGATGTCGTACCAGCCGATAAATGGCTTACCCGGCAGGCCGACAAACCGGCGGCAAAGAAAAATGCCGCAACTGTCAAGGAGGCTAAATAATGAAGTTCAACGATTTGAAAGTCTCATCTCGAAAATCGGCAAAACGCGTCGGTCGAGGTATCTCTGCAGGCCAAGGCAAGACTGCTGGTCGTGGCACGAAAGGCCAAAGCTCCCGTACCGGTGGGCGCGTTCGTCCTGGCTTTGAAGGTGGCCAAAACCCACTATACCAACGCCTGCCGAAACTGCCTGGGTTTACGTCACATCGCCCAAAGACAGAAAATGTGTATACCGGACAGCTTGATCAGTTCAGCGGCAAGACAGTCGATAACTTTACGCTGGCGAATGCCGGAATTACTTCTAGCCCATACGTTAAAGTGAAACTTGTCGTCAAGGGCGACGTGACCAAAAAGGTTACCGTTAAGCTACAAGGTGCAAGTCTGGCAGCAGTTGAAGCCGTCCAAAAGGCAGGTGGAAGCTTTGACAAAGTAGACCAGGTGAAGCGCCAACCAAAAGAGGCAGAATCCAAAAAGTAAGTAACTTTGACAAACTTACTAATAAATCTCCCACGAGTACGGTATACTAGTGGGAGATTTTTACATTCTTAAGGGGACTAGACAGAACTACATGAATTGGAAGATTATTTGGAAGTCGTTAAAAAATAATGACATGCGAAACCGCATCCTGGCCGTATTGGGCATGCTTGTGGTCTTTCGTATACTGGCGCATATCCCGATTCCGCTTGCCGACCCGCAAACACTGAAGCAGGTCCTGGAAAACCTCTTCAGCTCTGCGGATACTCCCCAACTTCTGAGTTTTATCGATGTCTTGTCGGGTGGGGCGTTAGCAAACTTTTCCATCATGCTGGTCGGCCTTGGTCCGTACATTAATGCCAGTATCATCATGCAACTGTTAACCAAGGCTATACCGCAACTTGAGAACCTCAATAAAGAAGGCGAGTTCGGCCGCCGCAAAATCAATCAATATACCCGTATCCTAGCGCTGCCGCTCGCAATCATTCAATCTATCGGCGCAATCTATCTCGTACGCCAATCTGCACTGCAAATAGGTGGTATCGGCGATATTACGGCAAATACATCCATTATGCAGTGGGTGCTTATGGTGGCTTGTTTGACCGGTGGTGCAATGCTGCTCATGTGGCTCGGTGAACTCATCACTGAACAGAGCGTCGGAAACGGTATCTCCTTACTTATTACCGTAGGTATTGTCAGCACACTGCCATCAACTGTGGCGACCTTATACCAATCTGTCTTCAGCGGCGGAACATCAATGAATATCTTCGGTCTTACGGCCGGGATCGACAAAGAGCAAGCCTTGCTTGCCGGTGCGATTATACTCGCAACTATTTTGATAACGGTCTTTATTGTTAAGTTGAACGAGGCTGCCCGGCGACTCACCGTCCAGTACGCCAAGCGCGTACAAGGTAGCCGTGCTTACGGTGGAGTGACAACCATACTACCTATCAAACTCATTACGGCTGGAGTGATTCCAATCATCTTTGCGGTTGCTTTCCTGAGCGTACCGGCGTTTGTGGGACAGCTGCTGACTAGCACTGACAGCGCCCGCCTACAAGAGCTAGGCGCGAACCTGAGTGTCTGGTTCCAAAACCCAAGCCCGCAAACCTTTGCGGCAGGCGGCTGGACGCCATTTATTTACCCGGCAGTATACTTCTTGCTTGTCTTTATCTTTACCTTCTTTTACACCAGCATTACCTTCAATAGCAAGGAAATAGCAGAGAACCTCCAGAAACAGGGTGGTTTTATTGAAGGGGTTCGGTCAGGCCTGCAGACAGAAAAGTACCTTAGCAAGGTGGTCAACCGCCTGACGCTATTTGGGGCATTGGCACTTGGGCTACTGGCTCTTACACCGATTATTGGTCAAGCATTTTTGGAAACTAACATTGCGCTTGGTGGAACAAGCATTCTCATTCTCGTGTCCGTGGCGTTGGAGACACTTCGGGCTATTGAGTCGAGAGCGTTGATGGTCACGTACGATCAGTACGAGCAACCTGACTTTTTCTACGACACTTCCGTTTCAGCCGAAGCCGCTACAGGAGCAAAGCGTCTGCGGTTTATGCCGAAGCGCAATAAAAAGTCGACAGATAAGAAAGCAAAATAAACCCTTTGCAAAACGTAGTGGTTTTTGCTATACTTTGACGGTTGTTATATCTGTATGGCCAAAAACAAGGAAGTTATCGAGTTGAGTGGAGTAGTGACTGAGGCCCTTCCAGGGACTCAGTTTCGCGTCGAACTCGAGAATGGACATCAGATTATAGCTCACGTCGCCGGCAAGATGCGAAAACACTACATTCGCCTTGTACCAGGTGACAGCGTTACGGTCGAGTTGACCCCTTACGATCTTACTAAGGGACGAATCACGTACCGCCAGAAGTAATTTATCAATATAAGCAGTGTGTCATTACCACTAGAAGGAGGTATGATCCGCATGAAAGTGCGTGCAAGCGTCAAGAAGATCAGTCCCGACGACAAAATCGTCCGTCGTAAAGGGCGTCTTTACGTTATCAACAAGTTTAAACCGAAGCACAAGCAGAGGCAGGGGTAATTTATGGCTCGAATTTCCGGAGTAACAATTCCTGATAACAAACAAGTCCAGGTTTCCCTCACATACGTATATGGTATTGGTCCGAAAACCGCTGGTGATATCCTTGCAAGCGCAAAAGTCGAGCCAACGGTACGGGTAAAAGACCTGACAGATGCTGAAATCTCTCGTATCCAAGACGTTATCAACGACACGCTGACTGTCGAGGGCGAACTGCAGCGTATCGTCAGCACGAATATCAAACGCCTCCGCGACATCAAATCCTACCGTGGCGAACGTCACGCACGTAGTTTGCCAAGCCGCGGCCAAAGAACACGAACAAACGGTCGAACTCGTCGTGGGCGTAAAGTAGCAGTTGGCGGCGCACAGCCAAAAGCAGCATCTAAGACTTAGGAACTACTAGAATATGGCAGAAATATCTACGACAACCAGGAAGAAAAAAGCCAAGCGCTCTGTGCCATATGGACAGATGCACGTGTTGGCCACGTTCAACAACACCATTATCACCTTCAGTGACAGCAATGGTGGCGCACTGACGCAGGCCAGCGCCGGCGGGTGCGGATTCCGTGGTAGCAAAAAAGGTACCGCATACGCTGCGCAAGTCGCTACGGAAAAAGCCGGAAACGCAGCGAAACAACTGCATGGCCTCAGCAAAGTAGATGTCTATATCAAAGGCATCGGCCTTGGCCGTGAAGCTGCTGTCCGATCTCTAAGCGGATTGGATATCCAAGTTGAATCTATCAAAGACGTAACAGGCGTGCCACATGGTGGCGTTCGTCCACGTAAGGCACGGAGGGTATAGGAACTACTATGGCAAGAGATACCCAATCTATCGTTAAAATGTCCCGTCGTGAAGGCTACGCGCTGCATCCAAAGGCACACAAAGCCCTCGCCAAGCGGACCGGTCCGCCAGGACAACAAGGCGGCCGATACCAGCGCAGCAAGACGAGTCAATACTCACTGCAACTTCGTGAAAAACAGAAGGTTAAACGGCTGTATGGTTTGCTTGAGCGACAATTCAGCAACCTGATGAAAGAAGCAGACAAACGCCAGGGTAAGTCTGGTGAGCTGTTGCTTCAGTTCCTGGAACTTCGCGCTGACAATACGGTGTATCGTGCAGGCTTGGCACCATCCCGCCGCGCTGCCCGACAACTCGTAACACATGGGCACTTCGAACTGAATGGCCGTCGCGTTGATATCCCATCAATCCGTATGAAGGCAGGCGATGTTCTGACCGTCCGCGACCACAGTAAGGCAACCGAGTACTTCAAGAAACTTGATGATGTGAGCCCAGCCCCATCCGAAACTCCAAGCTGGATGAAGGTTGACCGCAAAAAATTGCAAATTACCATTTCTGGCATTCCCCAACGATCGGAAGCAGAACCAGACATAAATGAACAGTTAATAGTGGAATACTACTCACGCTAAGGGAGGCTAGGAGAAATATGTCAAAAATGATCCACACACCAGGAGTCGTCAAAGTAGACGACCACAGCAAAGACAGCGCGACTTTCACGGTTGAGCCACTTCATTCGGGGTATGGCATGACCCTGGGCAATAGTTTGCGTCGAGTACTGCTTTCAAGCATCGCCGGCGCTGCCGTAACGGCCTTTAAGGTAGAAGGGGCAAGCCATGAATTTACAACCCTTAAAGGGGTGAAAGAAGACGTTGTCGACATTATGCTGAACCTCAAAGGTATCCGCTTCCGTGTTTTTGGAGACGAGGCGCAGACACTTCGCATCACCAAAAAAGGCAAAGGAATTGTCACTGCCAAAGACATTGCCCTGAACGCGGATGTCGAAGTCGTAAACCCTGACCATGTCATCGCGACCATTGATGATGATAAGACAAGCTTTGTCATGGATGTCGTTGTCGAGACTGGCCGTGGCTACCGGACTATCGAAGAGGGTACAGCCCGCAAAGCAAGCGATATGATTGCTGTCGACGCTATCTTCGGGCCAGTAGCACGCGTACGGTACAAGGTGGAGAATACCCGTGTCGGCCAAATGACCGACCTCGATAAGCTCATCATTACTATCGACACAGATGGCAGCATTACGCCGCGTGACGCATTTGAGGAAGCGGCCGCTATATTAGTAAACCAGTACACAGCGCTAGCTGGCCAGACGCGTGTAGAAACTTCTGCTCCTGCGAGTGCTGCTTCTAGCGATGCCGACGATGCTGATGAGACACCTGAACTCATGACGCCTATAGAAGACCTGAACCTCAGCGCACGTACCACAAACGCGCTCATCAATAACGAAATCCACACCTTGAAAGATTTGTTTTCCTTGAGTGACGTCGAGCTACGTGAACTTAAAGGTTTCGGTAGCAAAGCCTTGGATGAAGTAAAAGAGAAAATGGCGGAGTTGGAGATCTAGTATGCACCGTCACGGATACAAAGGAAGGAAGTTCCACCGAGAACGCGATCAGCGTAGCGCCCTTATCAAAGGCCTTGCTGACAGCTTGGTAAAGTATGAGTCTATTGAGACTACTTTGCCCAAAGCCAAGGAAGTCGTACCTTACGTGGAGCGCCTCATAACCAAAGCAAAGAAAGGCGACCTTCACAATCGTCGTCAGATTATCAGCAGCCTGCAGACTGTGGCAAGCGCCCACAAACTGGTGGACGAAATCGCACCAAAGCTCAAAGGCCGTGTGAGCGGACATCTTCGTATCGAACGTACTGGCTACCGCCGGGGCGATAATGCACTCATGGCACGGGTTAGCTTTGTTGACGATCTGAAGGAAGCACCAGTCGCTAAAGCCGCAGAAAAGAAATCGGCCACGAAAGCTTCGCCAGCCAAAAAGCCGGCTGCAAAGAAAACTCCTGCGAAAACAGCCGCAAAGGAGGCTAAATAATGAAAACTTTTAGCGCAAAGCCATCAGACGTAACCCGCAAGTGGTACGTTATAGACGCTTCTGAAGCACCCGTCGGTCGTTTGGCCACCGTTGCAGCAACGCTGTTGACCGGCAAGGGTAAACCGATGTTCACCAAGCATATCGATACAGGGGACTTTGTCATCGTCATCAACGCCGACAACCTCGTTGTTACCGGCAAGAAGATGGAAGACAAAACCTACTACAAGCACAGCGGATTCCCTGGTGGCTTGACTGAAACCAAGCTTCGTCATCAGATGGACAAGGACTCAACCCATGTGATAACCCACGCCATCCGTGGCATGTTGCCCGTCAACAAGCTTCGTGATGCCCGTCTGGCCAGACTCAAAGTATATGCCGGACCGGAGCACAACCATGCAGCCCAAAAACCGGAGAAATTTAACTTGGAAGGCAATAAGTAATGGCAGAGAAGTCTACGCACTATCACTACGCCCTCGGTCGTCGCAAGAGCTCGACTGCGCGCGTCCGCCTGCAGAACGGCAAAGGTAGCATCGTTGTCAATGGCAAGCCTGCTGAAGAGTACTTTTCAGGCAGCAAAGCCATCCTGAACGAGCTGGTTCGTCCATTTGCAGTGCTCGAACTCGAGGCCGGAAAATATGATGTCAGTGCCGTCGTCAGCGGTGGCGGACATGCTGGCCAGGCCGACGCTATTCGTCTTGGCATCGCCAAAGCCTTGGCAATCATGAACGAAGACCTGAAGGGGACGCTTCGTCGTGCAGAACTGCTTGGCCGCGATCCACGCGAGAAAGAACGCAAGAAGTTCGGCCTCAAGGGCGCTCGCAAACAACGCCAGTTCACCAAGCGTTAATAATGAGGGAACCGGGATAGGTTCCCTCATCGCGCCAAGAAAAGAAACCCCCAATAGATGGGGATTTTCTTTTTCTTGGGCTGCTCCTTCCTGATAGTTACAAAATAAGATACTGAAATAAATCCAGTATCTTATTTAATTTTATGATGCTTTTTTCCGCCCTATTACATTTATAAGTTTAAGAAAGAAATCGGCTTAAAGTAACCGCAAACTATAAGAAGGTCACTGGTAGCAGTTGAAGATGGTAAAAACGTGTTCAATCACAAAAAGCTTGACAGATGTGATAATTAAGGTGTACTGTCAAATGGTCATGAAAATGATTAAAGGATTTTTTGCGTATTGGTTTACCGGCCACAAGCTGGC
>JAKQHX010000061.1 GCA_029557815.1 bacterium | reverse complement strand
ATATTTCATGACACAGAAGTCAGTTGTGTTGTAGGCGCTATTGCCCGGTACGACGACCCAGTTTGCTGGGCACGTGATAGAAGCCTGATTGCCACCATTGCTACTTGTCTGAGAACTGTCAGGACAATCCGCTAGGCCACCGGCGTGCGTGGCAGCGGGTGCGAGTACTAGAGTACCGAGGATGCCGAACATAAGCAGTAACGCAAAGAAGCCTTTTGAAAAGGTCTTACCGGTTTTTAGTTGATACAGTAACAGGCTGGCCAGTGCCAGAATGCCAAATGCGGCTACAACATACAATGCGATGTTGCTTCCCGTATTGGCAAGGTTGCAGAGGTCTTGCATATAATTCCTTTTTTATCTTTCTCCGAACCACAAAAATGTAGGCTGTGGTGAGATGTTAGTTATATATAATGTACTCTCACATGTGGCTCGGTGGAGGATTCTTTCTAGCTGCCTTTTACGGAGCCAGAAAGCGAGAAACACGCTTATGTCAACTATAGTACCCCCCCCCCCGATGTTTGGCAAGGTTTTTGTGAGCTTCTTTTGTTATCCACAGATAGCGTGTAATTGAGGGTCTTGGAAGACAAGTGGGACTATCTACGAAAGATCAATGAGCCACGGCAGCTTTTCTTTAGTCTTTTTACTGAGCTTTAGTGATGAATAGCTACTAATACTCCGTAGATCTACTCGTCTGAACATTAGGTTTCTTGTTTTCCGGCTAATGATTGCCTCGTCTTTATTCACAATATGCCCGAGGAAGTGCAGTCCCTGCCATGAACGGATTGTCCGATCTTGTGCTTCATTGACTCTCAAGCCCAACTGCTTAAGTTTTTCTATCCCCAAAACGCGAGCTTGTTCTGCTTCGGTCTTCGTGCGACAAAATACCAGAAAGTCATCGCCATAGCGAATATAGGCCAGTGGCTTTAACGTATGTCTGACGTACGAGTCAAATTCATTCAAATAAAGATTAGAAAGAATTTGACTCGTTAAATTGCCAATGGGCAGACCGATAGCTGTCTGTCTGTCTGTCTGTCTGTCTGTCTGTCTGTCTGTCTGTCTGTCTGTCTGTCTGTCTGTCTGTCTAATTGTGAAGCATAACTGGAAACGATTTTGTCAAGGATTTTCCTGGTTTTCTGACACTCAATTTGACGTTCAATAACCTCCGTTAATATGTCGTGCGGCACGCTATCGAAGAACTTGGTTATGTCCGCTCGCCAGATCCACGCTGATGGATGCTTCTTAAGTAGGTGCTGTGTTCGATTCAAGCAGGCGTGCAGTCCTTTACCCGTCCGACACGACCAGACATCATAGTCTAGTTTTGGATCAATGATTGGCACGAGGTAATCATAGAGTAAACGATGTACCGCTCTATCCCGAACACTGGCCACATAAATGTCTCGGCGTTTCTTCTCATTGACGATCTTATGGCTGTATTCCTGATGCTCGTACTGTCCAGAATTGAGATCATGGCACAGTCTGAGTAGGTTCTCCTCGAGGTTACTCTCAAACCGAAGAATAATACGACTTGGCTTTTTGCCACGACGAAAAGCTACCCAGGCACGCCAGATATCTGTTACAGTTATTGAAATGGAAGAACTACCCGTCATTGCTACCACCTACGAAATACATAAAAAGTTAATTGAACTGAACCAGAAAATAGATAAGTCATATCGCATTTCAACTAGTGAACCCGCCATAGAAATATGCCGTCAGCTACTCAAAGAGCTTCTGACTGCCAAACATGCACCTAAGAGTGTCAAAGAACAGTTCTTAATTAAAGCCCAAGCTGAGGCCGAAGCGCTTAGTTTACAAATCCGTATCATCTTAGAGCTTAAGCTGGCCAATGAAACCAACTGTCTCAAGGTACAGGCAAAGCTGACCGAAGCCCGCCGTATGCTTGGCGGCTGGCTCAAGAGTGTTCGCTCCTGAGTCCAACCAATACAACCACTATGCCTCATCTGCCGACGCGAAACGTTCTCATTGTCAACGTTCGAATCGTTCACGTTCGAGTTGCCATCCTCGTTAACGTTCGCGTTCACCACGTAGTCGAAGTCGTCATGGCGCTTGGTTTCCGCAGTAGCTTCACAGTGATCTACCCGCATGAAGTACATCAAACGGATAGGCTATGTCAGCTTAAGCTGATGCTACCACGGCAAATCGTGAGGCATAAAAAGGTTCTCTATGTGCTAGCATCTTGGCTATCTCCGCAATACCAAGACCTCATACCAGCAAGCATATCAAATGAAGCACCGCTAACACGGGTTAAGGTGTTATGGAATCCCACTTCAGGTTCTATTGTAGCGTAGGAGTCCGAAAAAATTTACGTCGAGTCTTTGCTTGCAGCAAAGACAAAGGAAAAAGAAGAGAAAGAAAGGAAAGAATCAAAGATTAAGCGGCTTCAAGCCTCACCTGCCGACGCGAAACGTTCCCATTGTCAACGTGCGAATCGTTCACGAACGAGTAGCCATCCTCGCCAACGCTCGCGCCCACCACGCAGTCGAAGTCGCCAAGGCGCACTGGGTCTTCTTCTATAGCTCGTGTGTAGGCGTCTTGCCAAGTAGCTGGCTGGCCGTTGTATCGTTGGCCAAGTGAAGCAGTATTAAGGATTGGAGCGGTACCAACTTCTGGAGCAGTAGCCTGTACGATACGAAGTGCTCTCAGCTGCTGGTCTCTCGTACCTTGGCGTGAAGCGCCGTAGCCAGTCTCTATGAGTGTCATAGCGCCACTTTCAGCACGCTCAGCATCATAGCCAGTTAAATTGTCGATTGGGAATTTAGCGAGGAATGGCAGACGGCCAGCCCAAGCATAGATACCACGCTTAGAAGATTTATCTATAGCATCTACCAGCTCTTCGGCAGTGATGGCATCAGGCAGAGCAGGTACCACCATAAGTGGGCGGTCTGCGCTCGTGTGAAGCCAGCCAGTAGCAGCGATAGCTTCGTCTGTCAGTTGGCCTTCAAGTCGTTCGCGTTGCTCGCCAGCAGGAACTATGTCAAAGCGCTTGTTCTTGCGTCGGCCAGCGTTGATGATCTCAAATACTCTGTTTGTGTGGGCTACATCTGCCTCAGCGCCAGCTAAGATCTGTGCACGCACATCTTCGGTTGTTTCTACTGCTTCTACAACTGCAATCTGCCCAGCACCCTCGGGTACCCAAAGACCACGTTCGCTACCTGCAGCTTCTACTTCAGCACGAGCAGCTTGGAGCTGTTCATCTGATAGTTTGGTAAAGTTTAACTCTACACCGTTACCTAAGTCCATGTCTTCTCCTCTGTTACTACGGTATTACTACCATATTCTGCTAAAGTTTACCATATTTAGTGTAGTTTTGCAAGCTTTTTGTGCAAATATAAAAAGCTTCCGCAACCTCGCAAGATCTAGAAGCCTTTTATGTCCCCAGTATATAACAAAAGTTTGCAGCTTCTCATTAACTGGCTACGACGAGCTCATCGTAGGAAACAAACCCATGACCACGAAACTCTTCCTGCACCTCTTGATC
Organism: bacterium; assembly: GCA_029557815.1. Taxonomy (GTDB): domain Bacteria; phylum Patescibacteriota; class Saccharimonadia; order Saccharimonadales; family JAGQNK01; genus JAGQNK01. The sequence continues at coordinate 12,222 of JAKQHX010000061.1, read as the reverse complement.
TCGGCAGTAGGCGAACTGCACCGCATCGTGACCGCCAGGAATACTACCAGGCAGGCGAAGTTCTCTCAGTTCAGGGTCAGTAATAAACTTTGTGAATAACCGTCGCGCGGCAGCTGGGGTATTACGCCGTAGGGCTTTTTCAATTGAGCCTAGTGCATACAGTGCGCCTTGCCGGCCATAGAGTGAGAGCGCTCCTATCTCGTTACTCTCGCCAAAAACGGCTTTTAGGCCAAGATCGTTAAAACAATAGCTATTGCCCGCCTCAATGATGGCCGCACCAATACCTTGGCCTCTATGTTCTGGGGACACAGAGAACCGTTTGCCGTGTACCGGGGTGTGTCCATGATAATCAATGAAGCCGTGAGCTTTGGTTTCTATAACCCGAGCACCAACAATATCGCCATCTGCCCTTGCCACAAAAAGCTGGAATATATCTGGTTGCAAGGTCATATCCTTAAGTAAGTCTGTGTACATATGTGAATCATGGTAGGCCTGCGCATACAAGCCCTCTAGGTCGGCCAATATATCCGCGTCTACGGCTTCAAGACCATGTCGTTCAATTACTACCTCTGCCATAATGCCCTCCATTATACGGGGTGAATCGTGCATCTGGCCAGTGACGTACTTTTCTTTGAGAAAAGTACCAACTTCGCAAGCCGGCCAAGGCCGTTTACGAAGCTACTGTTAAAGACACATTGTATTAAGCGCAAGCTTTACTGAGGTAAGGGTGTTGCTTTATCAAAACTTATATATTATGCTAGGGAAATTATGTCAGAGGCCCGTAAGCTCGCCCCCCCCCAGCACTCCTTGAACAAATAAGGGTTACTGCTGAACGTGAGGGCAACTTAGTCGAAGCCTTTGTCCCCATTGACCTCATCAACCAAGAGGACGTTGCGTTTGATCACGAGCATGTCGCGGAGCTAGCCGATTCAATCCGGCAAGAGTCAGCCAAACAGCAGACCACCGGTCAGCTTTCACCAATTCTTCTCGCTGAGGTACCTGATGAAGATCGATTCCTCATCATTGATGGTTTTCACCGGACACCAGCACTCGCTTCACTTGGGTATGACGAGGTATATGCCACTATCAAGCCAGACTGCACTATGGAAGATGTGGTTGACCTAAGAATCGTAGCTGCTAAATCACATAAAAGTGTGAAATTCTCGCGCATTGTTGAGTGGGTAGATGAAGCCTGGAGTAGAACAGAGTGGGCAGATCGTATTAACGTCTCAAGTGCGTTTCAGATGTTCTTTTTGCGCAGCACCAAGGGCACTCGCGCGGGCATTAGCCCAGAAGAGCTGGAAGAAATCCGTGGATGGGTAGGCCGAAAGTGCGACCAGTGGGGTATCTCAGCCCCCTCTATCGATCGCTACTTACGTACAGCTCGTTTAGCTGACCCGGAATTGGTAAAGGTGGCTCGTGATCGTACAAGTGGTCACAAACTTGAAGCCGTCACACCAAAGCACCTGGATCAGATTGCTCGCTACCTGCCGAATGACTATGGGCGACAGCGAATCGTAGCCGATGCGGCAGTTGATAACACGCTGACTGTGGCTGAAACAAAAGTCTTGGCTATTGCCGTCTCGCGTGCCAAAGATGATGAACAAGCGGCAACATTTGTTAGCAATAAGGTGTGGCGCCGCATGGATACTGCCTCACGAAGCTTAACTAAAAAACGCTATCCTGAGATTAACCCCGATAAACCAGAGCAGTTTGTTGGCACATTGCTCGACAAGTTCTTTGATGACCAGATTGTTGTCTCACGATTACTCATTGAGAACGCTATTTTAGCGGGCGTATACTCTCCCCATCTAGAAGATCAAAACGGGCGTATGAACAGTATGGCGGTTGAATCTGGTGTGGCTGAGGAGGAAGTTGCCGAAGAGTTGGCCATTGGCCAAGAGGCTTCATGGGATCCCGGTAATGTCATTGCGGTGGCTGAAAAAACAATTGCGCTCGAGGGTACGTTTTTGAGCTTGGTACGGCAACGCTGGGGCATCAAACCGCAAGATGGTGAAGATGTGTTGTCTGTTGCTCGTATGCGCCTGATCCAGAAAATCGAAGCTGGCAAGTTTCCTGAAGAGCTGGCGACTGATGATGCGTACCTCAGAAAGCTGTTTAGTAAGTTTGTGACCTATGCTGCTATTGATCGCTTCCGCGAAGAGGGTGGTCGCCGTGGCCAGAAGATCAAACCGTTGTCTCTCGATGCACCGCTACTGGCCGATGAAGACTTGACCCTACTTGACACCCTGAGCGATGCAACACCTGAAGAATCGTTAGTTATTGATAATGATAACGTTGATTTTATTAAACGCCTGTTACCACATCTGAATGAACGCGAACGTCGCGTGCTCATCATGAAAGGCTACTTTGAACTCACCGCCTTTGATATCGGCCTGATCCTGGGCACAACTGAAGCGACTATTGCTCAGACATTTAAGTCTTTGAAAGATAAAACCATTAAGATTACGCAGCGGTAGCACAACTGTTATAGGCTTCCTCCCTCTGTCTGTCTCAGTATACGGGTGAACCAAACCTATCAAGGTCGTATTCACCCCTAAGATATGGGGTTGTTTTCTTTTTAATGGAATATCTTAAGGGGAATCTCCACCCTGACAGCTTTGGTGTCATCCCGCGCCCTTTTGACAGAGAGGCAGAAAGACCTCTTGCAAACGAAAGGAGGGTTCTATGAACTCTACATCAATGTCACAAGTTGAGCTAGTTGCTGAGCTCAACGACGCGGCACGCTCAAATGCTGTGAACTACATGGCAACGGGAGGGGTTATGGCACTCGATGAAGTGACCATCAGTGAAATCTTTGTTGGAGTGCAGAACTTCACCAAGTTCAACGAAGACAATGATCCGCATGGAGAACATGACTTTGGATCATTTGAGGTTCGAGGCCATAAGGTCTTTTGGAAGATAGATTACTACAATCAGGATTTAACCGAGGGGCGTAAACCGCTCGATCCGGATTGCCGGAGAATAGTAACCATCATGTTAGCCGAGGAATATTAGCCTCGGCTTTTTTAGTCCTGGGTATGACTGAAACTGCCCGAAATTAACTAATCTTAGGAGAAAAGATGTGCACTACTTAGTACGTTTAATAGTTAACGCAGACACTAAAGAAGATGCCCATGCCGAGGCAGAACGGGCTATGGATGAGCTTGTTGAGTGGCATGAGTTTGACTGGTATAACCAAACTGCTGAAAATAGTCGGTGGCCAGACTGCTGGGAACCGATACGCCTGAGCACTAAGAAAGCACAGGCAATGGTGGCAGATGCCATGACTGAGCAGCGTAATGATTTCAAACGCACCATGGATAGTATCCGGTTCATGTTGAATAACTATACTGACGAACAAATCTTCAGTGAGGAGTTTGAGCAGATTGAGGGTTACTACCTGTCCCGCTACCAGTTCAGTAGAGCGAGTGGCTACCATGCCAATACTTGCCAGCTATTTGGTGAAGATGGATATTCCATTACCAACCAAAAGCAGCTTGATGGGTATTTGAAAGACACTAAGAACCTATGGGTTGTTCAAGTAGATTGCCATAATTAGCTGGTCTGTCCTGAGCAAGACACTAAACTGCTCTATTCTAGTTCTGGCAAGGCCAGAAGTTCATCAGGGTCATCAAGACTTGTCCAAATAGCAGGGTTCCCTGAGAGACTCTCAGTTGCCCCAAAGGTACTGGTATACACGGACAGTTCTTCATCTATCTCAGCTTTATACAGGGCTGATCTCGTAGTTCGCTGGATTCTGCGCTCTGTGATGCCAGTTTCACCAAGTAGCAGTAAGATTGGCGGGTTGGCATCGACAGGCTCCCAGCCACCCTCATCGAAGAACTCGGCGTAACTGGTAATGCGCTGGTAGAGCGGTTTGGCTGGCAGGCCGTCTGGTATTACATCAAGGAAGAACCGCTTGGGCTGTCCCTCCCCTTGCTTCAGCGAGAGGAATAAGTCAGGCAAAGGCTGCGGAAAATAGCTGTAACGGCTCATATTGCGCCGTGTGAATACCCGGAGGTTTGGATAGGCTGCCGTAAGTCGGTTAGCCTGCGCGTACACGCGCAGGGTCTGGGTAATAAAGGATTGGGTGACGGTTTTGTCTTTATAGCTGCCTTTGATAACACTATCGGTGATGTATTCATGGTCTGGCAGGGCGACAAGTGTGCGCAGGCCTTTTGGCGTGAGGTAGTAGGCTGCTGGTGTGCCGGTAAGTTTTAGCCTTGCTTCTTGACGTTTCGCTACCCAGCCATGTTTTACCAGTACTTCAAGTTTTCGGTATAAAGAATCGGGTTTCATATTAAGACTATCTGCTACTAACTGACGACTACCAAATCTATATGTATACAGTAGCTCTAATATGTCTATCTGTCCTTGTTTTAAGACTGTCCGTTTATCTACCATTACGTATACGTTCCTACTCACTCACTCTCTTGCTTCTCTTCTATATATGTATATATAAGAAAGGGAGAGAAAGAGCAAGTAATAACAGATACAAAACAGATGATTTATAGACAATATCGATATTGACTATATTTTTGTTGTAGAAAGTGCTAAAGTCTATTGATAATGTGTAATACATGTATTACAATTAAAGCAGAGTTAGCAACTAGAGTAACTGGCTCCTTAACAATCTAGCTAGATAACTAAAAAGAGGGTCTACATATGATTGTCATACGAACAACCGAGGGGCAAAAGTATCATGTACCTACTGAGGATGAAGACGAAGCCATACGTCTTGTGAAGTCTCAGGGGGTAGCAGAAAACGAGATATTTACCCTGGAAGTCTTCCATGAAGATGAAGAGTAGCAAAAGGGCGGCAGCTATAAGCCGCCCTAACAATAAGGAGTTAGAATGACTATTACTTTTGACAAGACAGACCATGAGCTGGTAGCCGAGAAACTGGAACATGCCGAACTGCATATTTCAGATAAGCGGATTAGGGATGTACTCTATAACGTTGCGGCAGCCTTACAGCAGCAGTTTGATGAAGAAGCGGACTTCATGATTAACGAGTTTGAAGTGAGTTAATATTCACTGCGAAGAATGTCAGCAGTAGATTGGTACTAGCCGAGGGGTTATTGTATAATAGCCCCATATGGCTACTCTAAAGAAACGAACTCGATTTCAGATTGATGCTTCAACAGAGCTACGTGACCTTGCAAAAGAGGTTGCTGCTAAACGCCGCATGACATTAACCGAGTTTGTACTAACCGCCCTTTCTAAAGAGGGTGAACCGCGCCTTACCAAGCTGATCGCAAAAGAACTCAAAGAGAAGCAGCCACCTGGCCGCCCACAAAAATAGTTTTAGTTATGTAGTTAGATTGTTACGGAGCCTCGGCAGGAGGGTATCATGCCAGGGCGAAAGGACGGTAAGGAAAAACAGGCACTCGCAGCCCCTGATACGGTGTCACTCACCACTCAGGAGCGGATTGAGCTGATTGCCCGTTTAATTACCGAGAGAATCGCTGAAGATGAAGCCAATGGTTTTGTGCTGCTGCAAAAGATTAAGGAACGATATGGAAAAGCAGCGTAACTGTGTACTAGCAGTTCGGGTGTCTTCCGTTGGCCAAGGCGTAGAGGGCGACTCCCCCGAGGCTCAGATAGAACAAGGCAAACGATACGCTGGAGCTCGCGGGCTCAATATTACCAAGATTCTTACCTACCTAGAGTCTGCCGCTGGCGATAACCAGCCAATGCAGCACGTTATAGATTATGCTATTGACCCGAAGAATAACATTGACGTTGTACTCGTAAAGTCTATTGACCGCTTTACTCGTGGCGGTTCAACTGTGTATGACCTCTTGAAACAGCAGCTTGATCCGCATAATGTTGCCCTAGAAGATATGCACGGCGTAATTAGTAATGTTAAGGTTAATACGCTTGACCACCTTGGTGTTGAATACAAGTGGAGTGTTCATACGCCATCACGTAAGACTGAGCTACTTGAAGCCGAGCGAGCCAAAGACGAAGTACGGGATATTCTTACGCGTGTTATTGGCTCAGAGATACGCTATACCCAAATGGGCTACTGGTCACGCGCCCCGCGTTACGGGTTTCAGACTACAAAAATAGAAACACCCCATGGCAAACGCTCTATACTGATTGAACAACCAGACGAAGCACCAATTATTCGCAAGATGTTCGAAATGCGTGCCGAGGGTACATACAGTGATGACCAGATAGCTCAGGAAATGAACCGGCTCGGATTCAAAACCCCTATTAAGATCGTGCGAGATAAAGTGGACAGAACAAAGATTAAGAGCCGAACAGGCGGCAAGTCTATGACCGGCAAGTTATTGAGAGTCTATGTATCCAAGACGATCTATGCTGGTGTAAACGGTGAGAAGTGGACGAATGGCACACCGGTAAAGTGTAAGTTTGACGGCCTTGTGTCGATTGAGCTGTTTAACAAGGCAAATCGGGGCAAGCTTATCATTACAGAGAACCCTGATGACCCCAATCACCCAACCATTTCAACTGCACCAAAGCAAGAGAAGTTTGTTAAGAAGAACGTATATAATGGCGAGTTTCCGTATCGTAAGATAGTGAGTTGCCCTGACTGCAATAACCTTTTACTTGGCAGTGCCTCACGTGGACGGGGCGGTAAGTACTACCCTGCGTATCACTGTAGCCACCACGGGCACTATTTCCGCGTGCCTAAGGACGACTTTGATACGACAATAGATACTTTTGTTGAGAAGCTTATTCTGTCTCCTGAACGCTACGAGGAGGTCTTACAGGCTGTGCTAACTGTCTGGGAGGGTCGTCAAGCTAAGGTACAGGATCATGCTGAACTGCGTAACAAGCGTAGGGATGAACTTGAGGCCGAAATGCGCATCATTATGGATAAGATGAAGTTGGTAAGTTCACCAACCGCAATTAAATACATGGAGGAGGATTTAATAAAGATAGAGCAACAAATGAATGAATTAGAAACAAGAAAAGAGGAGCAAGAAACCTCAGGAGGAGTGGATATGCCAACAATCTTGACATACCTGAAATACTTTGTGGAACACATCAAAGAACTACTACTTGACCACTGTAATCCAGTGCTCAAAGCACGGTATTTTGGGTTAATATTCGATTCAGTGCCAAGTTACGCCACAATTCAATGTGGCACCGCCCAAATTGAAAACATCCCAGAGGTGAATGAGCTATTTAAGCTCGCTCACACCCAGGAAGTTTCACTGGTGCGCGAGAGAGGACTTGAACCTCCACGAGCGTAATGCTCACTAGCTCCTGAAGCTAGCGCGTCTACCAATTCCGCCACTCGCGCATGAAATTTAAAGTGTTAATGTATCGTAACGTTTGACGCAAGCCACAGACTGTGACGCGCTATGCGTCTACACCTATTTATCTGAAGCCGCCACTCGCATGAAATAACTTCGCTATCTTACGATTTTTACCGGTAAAAAACAAGTGTGAAACCCTTTAGGTACGAGGCATGTGATCGTAGAGGTGCTCAAGGCTATAACTGTTTCGAATCTGGGTTTTTATCTCATTGAGTGTCACGTCAATTTTTACCCCTGGATTGAGCGTGCCATACGGATCAAATATTTTCTTTGTTTTTTGGAATAAACCATACGCGTCGGCTCCCACCATAACTGGTAAGTATGGTGCACGTAGACGACCATCGCCGTGTTCACCGCTGGTACTGCCTCCCATGCTAATGACCAGCTTGTAGTACTCGTCGATAAGCTTGAATGCCTTTTGCCTATCACCGACCTGGCCGAGGTCCAAGAACGGCTGCATATGCACATTGGCATCACCGGCGTGACCCCACACCGATGCCTGCAATCCAGCTCGCTTGAACAGGTCATAGACCGCTTCCAGAAACTCCCCGAAACGCTCAACTGGCACCACGCCATCTTCGATAATCGGTACCGCCCTGGTACTACCTTCACTGTGTGAAATAACTGCTGCGGCACTGTGACGAATTTTCCAGAGTTCTTCTTTTTTGTGCGGATCCGTCTCCAGCTGATACGGTATCTGGTACTTGTTTAGGATCTTGGTGGCCTTTTTCGTCATTCGCTTTTGCATACGGTCGCTGATATTATCGAACTCCAGGAGCAACACGAGCTTTGGTAAGGGCTCTTCAATGATGCCACGCAACATATTTGGGTGTGTTTGATGCACAAACTTCAGAAGGTGCTCATCAACCACCTCCATAGCGCTCGGTAGTTCGTTCAGTTTGCGCAACTCCTGCATGACTTCGGTAGCCACTCTGATGTCATCGAACATGGCCGCGATAAGGGTCGTGTTTGGATTGTGCACCTCCGTATCTAGTGATACCTCCGTTACGATTCCAAGCGTCCCTTGCGATCCTACAAATAGTGGCGTCAGATCAAACGAGCCATCTTTGCGTTTGACTGCGTCAAGTGCATAGCCGGCAGAGTTCTTGGTCACCGCCGGTTGCAAATCCTTGATGAGGTCTTTGTTCTCTTCTATCAATGCGTCAAGCGATCGGTATATCTCGCCTTCGAAGGTCGCAAGCCCCAATTTTTTGTTGAGCTCTCGCTTGTTCAGCCGCCGAGTTTCGATTACCTCGCCATTCGCAAGCACTACACGCAGACGTTTCACAAAATCACGCGTACTTCCATACTTTATGGACTTTTCGCCGCCAGCATTGTTCGCTACCGAGCCGCCTACGGTACAGTATTCGTACGATGCGGGAAACGGCGGCAAAAAACGGCTATGGGTGTGGAGAGTTTGCTGTAACTTGCCGTATAGAATTCCTGGCTCTACCGTCACGAGACCCGATTTGCTATCCAGCTCCAGAATACGGTTCATATGAGCCGGAAATGCGAGTATGACTCCCTGGCCGAGTGCAGCTCCGCTCAGGTCGGTACCCGCACCACGTGGCGTAATAGGTATGATGCGGCCGCGCTCAGCCAATTGCCAGGTAAACCGCGTCGTCTTGCGTATGTCGTTCTCATTCCTCGGATAGACCACAAGCAGTGGTGTCACCGTAAAGATACTCGCATCTGTAGAAAAATATTTACGTGCGTCTGTAGACGTCATCACCTCCCCAACCAAATGTTCCTGAAGGTAATGGGCAACTTTACTCATAGAATATATAAACCTCTTTAGATAAGCATTAGCTGTGCTAGAAGCTATAATAGCACAGCCAACCGCTACACGAACAACCGTTTACCGGAGCAAAGCAGACAACAAGCCGCGCCTAGACAGAAGCTAGATTTGTTTGGGATAGTCCCGGCAGGTTATCCTACCAACTTTTCCGGTCGTAAATGAACCAAAAACTACGTGTTTTAGCAAATTACCCCTTGTCTAGCTAGTGAACTCTTTAACCAACTTGCTTTATGGTATAAAATCAATATCAATACAATTAAAATACAAAACGTTATGAAGAAACAAACTCCTATTAAAAAACCAAAAAAAATTACAAGAAAGACAAATAAAAGACTGTCGCCGAATATTATTGACAGATTTATGATGTTATCGAATCGACAGAAAGCACTTTTCTTTGGGCTAGCTTTCGGCCTCATAGGCTCCATAGCAATAATCCAGTCTTTGGCTAGTCCACAGCCATACACAAAGGCCGGGCTGGCAACTCAGCAACTTGATGCGTCCGGGAAAACTATCCCGAAAACTAACTATGCCATTCCAGCCGGTGCAATCTTCATGTCACCAAACGGTAATGATGAAGCTGACGGCAAAACAGAAAAAACTGCAGTGAAAAATATAAAAAGAGCGGTTGATTTAGCGCCAGCCGGTGGAACGATAGTCTTAAAAGGTGGCGAATACCGTCAATGGCTACAGAATAGCAGTAATCCTAAGCTCGTGGGTGCTGTCGCAAAAAGCCTAACCTTCCAAGCAGCGCCCGGTGAATCACCCTGGTTTAATGGGTCTGACATCGTAAACGACGGGTGGACGAGTGATGGTGCTGGTCACTGGTATCGTCAGTGGGAAACGCCGAGCTTTTGTAATGGCAAATATTATGATTACGCAACTGAACCATACAAAACACAACGCAACGGCACTAACAGTAACGGCAAGCCGACAATCAATCCAGATATCAAACAGACTACCTGTATGTACGAAGATGCCGCCAATAACGAAAATTATCCTATGGCAGGTAATCCGCAGCAGGCTTTTATAAACGACGTGCGGCAGGAAGAAGTTGCCAGCTTAAGTCAGGTTGCTGATGGCAAATTCTACTATGATTGGTACAAACGTCGCATGTACATCGGCACAAACCCGTCTGGCAAAAAGGTTGAGCTCAGTGCTCGTCCTGCCGTGATGATCCTAGCCGGAGCCAATAATAACTCCTTTGCAATCAAAGGAATCGGCTTTAAGCGATATGCAACCAATGGCGGCGAGGGAACCATGACAGAAACTGTCATGTATCTGGCCCGGCAAACCTTGATTGAAAATAGCGTATTCACAGAGATGTCGACCAACGGCTTGGGAATGTCTAGCCCACCTCCCGGCTCGGCTATCAGGAACAGTATCTTTGCCTACAATGGGGGAACCGGCTTTGCTGCTAATGGCTCTATCAAGCAAGGAACCCGCAATGATCTTCTTATCGAGTCGAATATATTCAACGGGAATAACTGGGAGCGTGGCGGTATATATTGTAATCGTGCGTGTGGTCCGGCTCATATTAAGATGGCCCATATGGCTGGCTTCGTGGCAGAGAACAATATCTTTGAGAATGCCTACGAAGGCGCTCACGCGCTGTGGTGTGACCTCAATTGTAACGACATGATTTCTGTCAACAACGTTATACGCAACAACTGGGGCAACGGCATTTTCTATGAAGTTGGTAACAAAGGCATCATTGCCAATAACCTGATATATAACAATGGTTCTGTCGGTATTCGCGTTGGCTCACCATATATCAAGGTCTACAACAATACAGTCGTAGACAACTATACCCCTCGGAATGAAGGTATCGTGGTCTACAATGACGGCCGAGCACCATCCGGGGACATTGGTCCAAATACCAGCAATACCGAAATCGTAAATAACGTTGTCGTTGGTCCGATTGACAGAACGGGGGCTCGGCTTGTTTCACCTGGCTATTCATCGACTGGCAACAAGTTCCTGACCTCAGAGTTTGACTATAACGCCTACTATCGAATCAACACCAAACAAAATCTCTACTACTACACCGCTTCATCTGGCTATGATAGTACTGGCGAATACAAGACTGTCGGAGATATGCAACGGCTTAGTGGAGATAAGTTTGAAACACGTAGCTTCTCAATCGACAACAATGAAGATCCGTTCCAGAATCGAGGCGGTGAAGACTTTCGTCTCAAGACAACCGCTCGGGCTTACACCGAAAAGGGCAAGCCCCTGCCAGCCGATGTCGCAGCTGCCCTAGGCCTTCCAGCCGGCACCGTATCGGAGCGGGGTGTGATCTTTAGTTCAGCAAGTACCCCGACCCCACCAAAACAAAATGAACCTCCAGTAGTTTCGTTGGGTAATACGCAGACCGAATACACGGCCCCGGCGAATATCACTTTGTCTGCAATCGCATCTGATCCAGATGGAAAAGTTGCAAAGGTTGAATTCTGGGCCAATAACAGTCTGCTCAAAACGGTCACATCAGCAAGCAACGGGAGCTATTCATATGCCTGGAACGACGTTCCGGCAGGTAACTACAGCATTACGGCAAAGGCGACTGATGACGAAGGAAGCTTTGCTACAAGTACACCAATACGGATAAACGTCAGGACTGCCCCGGCTCCTGAGCCGCCCAAAGACACTACCCCGCCGACAGCCCCTTCTCGCCTAAGCAGAAGTCTCACTTCCAGCTATGAACTGAGACTAAGTTGGTCCCCTTCCGTAGATACCAGTGGTATACGCGAATACCAGATATCCCGAAATGGAAGCTTGCTGGGCACCACTACCAACACTTCGTACAGTGACAACACCGTACGACCTGATACGTACTATACCTATTCAGTTGTCGCAATCGATAACTCGCCCCAGGCAAACAAGTCTGCCCCTGCTACGATATCTGCAAAAGGCCAGTGTTTCCTATTCTGGTGTTGGCTCAACTAAACTTCATTAGGTAAGTTACCGTATGGTATATGAAAACCTGCATCGTAAAAGATGCAGGTTTTTACAGTAAGATGTACGTACTTTTTCTGCAAAACAGGACGGCTATCAGCGGACTGCCCTTGGTGAATATAGTCCTGTACCTATACTAAATTCAGTAAAAATCCGTTGATTGACTTTTGGTGC
>JAKQHX010000035.1 GCA_029557815.1 bacterium | reverse complement strand
CAGCCCGATGACGCCCCAGGTATGTACGAGATTGTCTTCGCTTTCGATAACATTCAACCCGGTTTCCTCAGTAGCGCTTCGGCTACGATTGGTGTAGAGAATGCTGATGGCACTGTAGGCACGCTGGTGAGTTACAACGATCCAGCTCTCGCTCTTGAAAACGGCTCCGCCATTTGCTTTGACTGGACGCTGCTGCAAGCGCCACCTTATGTGATCACCTTCCAGGTAGTGGTGAATGAGGATGCTGTTACGGGTCCTTTAACCAACGTAGCCTTGCATAGCACCGATCGACTTGGCACAGCCGAAGAGGCGGCAACTGCTGATGTAGATATTAATCTTCCACCTGTAGCGGTTGATGATACGTATCAAGCTATTGAGGAACAGACTTTGACCGTGACTGCCCCGGGAGTCTTGGCTAACGATACCGATGCTGAGGATGATCCTCTCACTGTTTCCCTGGTTGACGATGTAGCGCATGGCACGTTGGAATTGGCGTCGGATGGTTCGTTTGTCTACATCCCCGATCCGGACTACTATGGTGAAGACATTTTCACTTATGTAGCGAATGACGGGTATGGAGATTCAGAGCCGGCTACGGTTACCATCACGATTAGTAATGTAAATGATAATCCAGTAGCGGTAGATGATAACTATACTGCCTTTGAAGACACGACTTTGACGGTGGTTGCCCCAGGAGTATTAGCTAATGATACGGATGTTGATGATGATGATTTGATGGCTGTATTAGGAGAGGGTGTTGCCCATGGGACCTTGACATTGGCGTCGGATGGCTCGTTCATTTACATCCCCGATCCAAACTACTATGGTGAAGACACCTTCACTTATGTAGCGAATGACGGGTATGTAGATTCAGAGCCGGCTACGGTTACCATCACGATAAATAGCGTAAATGACAGTCCGGTAGCTATGGATGACTTCTACGAGACGGATCAGGACACAACCCTCGATATTCCAGCTCCTGGCGTCCTAGAGAATGACGTCGATCCTGACCCAACGGATAATCTTCGGGCTGACCTGAAAACTGCTCCATTGCATGGCAGCTTGGTCCTCAATGAAAACGGTTCTTTCATGTATATTCCTGAGGCTGGTTTCTTTGGCACGGATAGTTTTGTTTACTATATGCTCGCCACACCTCGTATAAGCACTTTGTCTGCTTTCGTGGATGAAGCTGTTGTGACGATTGTGGTTAAACCCGCCTTTACTGTTTACCTGCCACTTATTTTGAAGTAAGCCTAACCGATAGCTTGACGGTGAGAGCCCGCCCAAAAAGCGGGCTCTTCCTATATTTGCATAATGTCGTGAGAATTCAACCTGAAAACTGCGATTCGCTTACAATAAGATGCGAAATACAATAAGGTAGGAAATGACTGTACAAAGTTCTATCGCTAACCCACTACGTGACCATACTTTTGGAGACTTAGACGACCCTATTATCGGCGCTGCCTACCAATATAAACGAAACACGGGTGTGCATCATTATGGGCAAAAATGTCCACTAATGCCTAAGCCGGATGAGCAGGTCCAACTTGTAGCGACGACTTCAACCGAAACCGCGACACAAAGCGTCCTCCTGCAATATACATTGGATGATTGGCGCACGAGCCTTGAAATTCTTTTTACAAAAGCCGATCTATACTGGGATACGCTCAGCTGGGGCTGGCTGCAACGCTGGCAGGTGGACTTTCCTGCGCAACCCGAGGAAACTTTACTGCGTTATCAAATATTTGCACAGCAGCCGGCAGCTTCATCACCTGAAGGAGAGGCAGTAAGATGTTACGCTGATAATCAAGCAAACAGCGCCGCAGAAGCAACGCAATATGCCATCTGGTACTGCCAGGACCAAGTTCCTGAGTGGAGCCGAACTGCGCGTATCTATCAGATTTTCGTCGACCGTTTTAACCCGGGGGAGGGGAGGAAATGGTTGCAAACCCAAGATCT
>JAKQHX010000013.1 GCA_029557815.1 bacterium | reverse complement strand
CAAAAGCTAATTTTAATGCCATTTTTGCATCTTCAAGTGGATGATGGATTTTATGGCCAAAGTCTTCATCAAGAATTTTCTTTAACGCTCTTCGGCTCGATCCTTCGCCGTGCTCTGTCATAATCATGATCGATGAAAGTTCCAGAAGCGGAAACGGGTGCTGCCAATAGCGCTCATCGATATTCGCATCCTGACAATCGAGCAAAAATCGATATTCCACCGGATAACCATTATTCACAATCACATAGTCTGCTTCCTCTTGAGCTTGCACAAACCATTCCCAGAATGCTTCACGCAGACCTTCGTAATTGTCGTGCGTAATAGGCATATCGGCAATCGCTGGCAACACATTGTCTTTGACCCATTCATCTACTTTTGAGGTCAGTCGTGCACGTGCCGTAAACTCACTGGTGACATTGCCGTCTGCGTCCATGACCAGTGCTCCAACGGCAAAGGCTTTACCGTGCAAACCATTTGTTTCCAGATCAAAGCTCAACAGCTTGGTGTGCTTTGAGATTTGAGGCGTTTTGGCTTTATTGCTCACTTTCGTTTGCTTTCTAACCATTCAGGTATTTGGTCAAACACAATAGGCACCGTAGATATTTCAGTACGTGTTATATCAAAATATTTCTGATAGATTCCATCCGTACTGTCAAAAATAGCTTCAGCATAATTGAATCCTAATTTTTCTGACACTCTTCGAACAATCTCCTCACTACTCCCTTCGACTTCTACAATCGGCGGGATCCACGGCCATTCATCAAGCATAATTTCACAACCTTCATATTCCCAAATCTCTCGTTTTGTCTCCTGTGAAGCTTTTTCTTTTAACCCAATAGCCTCTAGGAACTTACATGCATCATCAAAATCAGAAATCTCAAACTCGATCTCTTTCATACCATCTATTTCTTCCGAATTTCTCTGTTTGTAAGTCATTGTGGCTTTATCTGACTCTTGTCGGACGCGAATCCATGCTGCTTGTTTATCAAGGCGCAGGTCTTCGTAATCATAGATTCTACGTTTCATGGTAGTAAGTTGAGACGTACATTTCCCGCCTAAAGATTTGAGCTTTTCACGTATGTCATCGTGATTAACATTCAGAAAAGTTGCTTCGATTTCAGAATTCATTCTTTAACTTACTCCTAATGATTTCAAATTCAGCTTCTGATAGTTCGATTTCTTCTAGTGATGTTTTAATTGGCCAGTCATTATCAGTCAGCACCCTGCCTTCAATCTCAACAGGTTTTGAATATCTTGGGATGAAGTGAAAATGAACATTTGGGTCTTTCATCATGAGTGCAAGATAATTAAACTTCTCAGCTCCAAACTTTTCTCGTGTAATAGCTTCAGCGAAATCACATACTATTTTGAATTCAGACCATTCTTCTTCAGATAGTTCACCGAGACTAGTGACATTAGATTTTGCTGCCAGAATGAGTGACCCAGGGGTCACTTGTTTCGTACGCATAAGAACAATCCAGTGATTGAATTCCTTGATTACATTTTCAGGATAACCAAATTTCTGGATTGTTATATTCATACGCTATTTGGCGAATTCGATGGCTCGGGTTTCGCGGATGACGTTTACTTTGATCGTACCTGGGTATTGCATGGTTGACTCGATCTTGGTTGCGATATCTCGGGCGAGCTTGATGGCGGTGAGGTCATCAACTTGCTGTGGTTTCACAAATACGCGAACTTCACGGCCGGCGCTGATCGCGTAGGCTTTGTCGATACCCTTGAATCCTAACGCGGTGTTCTCCAGATCACGCATACGTTCACCGAAGTTCTCTGCACTAATGTTTCGAGCGCCTGGGCGAGCTGCGCTGATGGCATCTACGACACGCACGATGAGTGCTTCGACAGTCGTTGCCTCTACATCATCATGGTGCTGTTCTGCTGCAAGTGCAACTTCTTCTGGTGCGCCGTACTTACGGAGCATTTCGCCACTAATATGGTGGTGCTTGCCCTCCATTTTGTGCGTTAGGGCTTTGCCAAGGTCATGGACAAGTGCAGCGTATTTGGCGGTCTTTACATTGGCACCGATTTGCTCAGCAATAAGACCAGCGATATGTGCCATTTCGGTTGAGTGCTTGAGCACGTTTTGGCCATAACTTGTACGGTACTTAAGCTCACCAAGTAGTTGCATGACTTCTTTTGGAATACCAATGACTCCAACTTCGCGGGCTGCGTCCTCTGCTGCATGCATGACGTCTTTTTGGACTTGCTTCTGGGCTTTTTCGACGACTTCTTCGATACGGCCTGGGTGTACACGTCCGTCTTTAAGCAGCATTTCTAGTGCGATACGCGCTACTTCACGACGTACTGGGTCAAAGCTGCTCAGAATAATCATGCCTGGCGTGTCATCAACCATGATATCGACACCAGTTGCACGCTGGAGCGCCTGGATGTTTCGTCCTTCTTTACCGATGATTCGACCCTTCATTTCCTCGTCTTCGAGCTTCACAGCGGTGACAGTACGCTCGGCAGTAACCTCGCTGGCCATACGCTCCATCGCGGTCGTAATGATGAGTGCAGCCTTCTCCTCTGCCTGATCTTTGGATTCGTTTTGGAGCTTGTTGATAAGACCGATCATGTCGTTACGGATGTCTTTTTCGGTCATCTGCATGAGCTTCTCTGTCGCTTCGGCTTTAGAGAGCTTGGCTACTTTTTCAAGCTTTTCTTGCTGCTTGGTACGAATAGCGCGAATTTCTTCCTTTAACGCTTCTACCTCGTCCTCGCTCTTTCGGAGCGCTTCGGCACGTTTGTCGATAGTATCAAGCTTCTTGTCGAGCGCTTCTTCGCGGTCACGGAGACGGAGTTCGATCTCTTTTACTTCTTTCCGGCGCTGCTGTTCGTCCTTGCGGGCCTTTTCGGCTATCTCTGCCGCTTCATCACGGGCTTTTTTGAGCTCGGCTTCGGCTTCTTTTTTGGCTTTTTTGAGTTCTTTTTCGGCTTCGGCTTCAACTGAGCCAAGCTTTTTCTTGGTTATGACGGTACTGGCGCCAAATCCAGCAACAACGCCAACTATTCCTAGTAAGATGGCTAGCAACATATCTGTCTCCTTTTCTCGCTGCTCACCTGTTCTACAAAATCGGCATCACTATCACTTCATTAGCCAGGGTAGAATTCGGATGAGAATTCAAAAATAATAAAAAATCGTTAAACGTATCAGGATTCCCAATAACTCGAATAATCCTACGACTAGCATAGCACTTTTTATGTTGCCGGAACTACTATTTTTAGTGTTTTGGTTGAGTAATATGGACGGGTGAGCCGTAGGCTGGCAGAACCGCCTCGTCGTTCTTGCCTGATTTGATATCTGTGAGTCCTCGCTCGAGCCAGTGATCTTCGCCTTCGATGCCCACAATTGGTACCTGCAAACTATATGCCAGTGCGTTTGCGACACTCAGCCCAATGCGCAAACCCGTAAAACTGCCAGGCCCTTTGTAGCAAACTATTCCTTCAATATCATTCAGTTCTTTTTCGTACACGGACAACAGTTCGTTGATTTTGAGATGAATTGTTTCGGCAAGTTGACGATGTGCCTCCCAGACATCATAACCAAGTTGCGTTTCACCGTTGTAGAGACCTAGTTCAGACTCTATCTTGTCGGTACGGAGTGTCAGAATAATCATACGTTCACCCCTGCTACGACGTAGCTCAATGATTCGGGATACGATATAGTGATCTTCCGATGATCCTCACCCGATTTGACCCGAGCAAACTCAATGGTTAGGCGTTTTTCCGGGAGCACATCACTCACGACATCGCCCCATTCGACCACCACCACTGCTTTTGGATCTTCGAGTACTTCTGCTAGCTCGTGCGCCACCATGCCCCCCTCATGCAATCGGTAGAAATCAAAATGATGGATGGTGATACCGTCACGGCAGTCATAGATTTGGCTAACGGTGAATGTTGGGCTGCTGACGGTATCAATGCTACCGAGTCCCTTAGTCAGCCCTTTTGTAAATGTCGTCTTGCCGCCACCAAGGTCGCTCGATAATAGGAAAAACTCGCCGCCCTTACACCGACTGCCTAACTGCTCGGCGATGGCGAAGGTATCGTCGGAGCTGGTGGTATCGATTTGCTGCGTCATGACGGTACTCATATAGGGCATATCCTACCGCGCCCGCACCTACTACCGCAAGCACGGATGGATGAAGCGGTGCAGTATCGTCAAGACTCCCTGGTTCACTAGCGGTGGATGAGCCAGTGCTCGACCCACTCCCATTTGTATCGCTAATACCGAGTACTGCCGCAGTCGATTTAGACTTTGCATCAGCAGTTACGATCGGGCTCATAGCATTCATTTCATTGGGCGTGGGGCGAGAGGTCCAATGCCATGTACCGTTATCGAGCGCCCATGCTTGGCCGTCTTTTGCTTTGGCGTATGGGTCGCTCTGATTTATCACTTTTTCATTTGGGTCAAGCAGCCACACCTGCGCCTGGGTATTCGATAAGCTGATGCTCGTGTCACCCGAAGTGAAAGCTTTAAATTCTTTTGGTTTTAGCACTGTTCCCTCTGGAAAGGTGTACTTTTTTGGATTTGTACTACCAAAAGCAAGTTTAAATCCACTCAGGTCAAAGTTTGACTCGTTAGGATTGTAGAGCTCAATGAACTCATCGTCAGCGTCTGTTTGTGGACTTGCCGGGTTCGGTAACATTTCATTTATAACAGGAGCCATTTTGCCGACATTTCTATTGACCTTGCCTGTCGTGGTTGTCGCAGCCGCAACGTAGCGGACGGGAGGCAAAGTACTAGGCAGAAAAACAAAGGCATCATCATCCCCTTGTTCAGTTTGAATTTCTTGTTCATATTGGCAAGGATCCTCCGCACTCGGACGATACGTCTCCCACCCGCTATCAGTACGCTGCAAAAATGCCAGTGGATCTGCTGGCAATGTTTGCACATGAGGATGTGAAGTGCCGGACTTTGACCATGCTACGCTATCAAGCACCGTACTCACAAACTGCCCACCAATTTCTGTCTGTTCAAGCTCGAGTAATTGCACCATGCCGTTCGTGGTGCTAAATCCGAGCGAAGCAGAAGCCACGGTTGTTTGATAACACAGCATGAGCGCACTGTCATTCACAAGATAGTAGGAATTTGGCTCAAGCACACCAGATAGTGTGACTAATTTGCTACTGGTTGCCTTCGATAAATCATAATGATTATAGTACGCCAGCTGGATACGACTCATATCTACTTGTTCGCTGCCGCTCCGAAGTTCAAAGTATTGACCAGATGTAGAGACCTTATATTTTGTAAACTGAAGCTCTAATGAACTGAGTGCTGAACTCACTCGAAATGGAATCGCCGCTAGCAATAGTGCGGCTATGATGACGAGCCCCACCACTCCTATCTGGACGTGTTCCCGTTTCATATCTTACGGCGTATTGTATGCCTGACTCCGCCTGATGCAAGCATGAGCAAAACATTTTAATATTTTTTACAACACTAAACTCTTTTCCCCTCCAAGCAAATCGCAGCGTATAATAAGCATATGCTGAAACTCAGTAAACATATCCTTGAACTCCCAGTCATGAGCCTACGAACAGGTGGGCAGGTAGCACTTGCTACTCGCCCAATTATCAATCCAAATAATTTACAGATAGAAGGCTGGCGATGCGAAGACCAGTTTGGCAAACACGAATTGATACTACTCAAGCAAGATGTCCGTGATTTTGTGCCGCAAGGCATCGCGGTTGATGACCATGAAGTGCTCACTGAGGCGGGAGAACTCATACGGCTGCAAGAAGTGTTAGAGCTTGATTTTGAACTTATTAGCAAGCAAGTTGTCACCAATCATCGCCGCAAGCTTGGAAAGGTCAGTGATTATGCACTCGATCCCCTCACCATGAAAATCCAGAAACTCTACGTTGCTCGCCCAGTCTACAAAAGCTTGACTGAAGGTCAGTTACAGATAGACCGCTCACAGATTATCGAAATCACACCTTCACGCGTCGTCGTGCGAGACGCCGACGTCACCGAAGAAAAACCAATGCCAGCAGCAATGCCAGCGACACCGTAGGGCTGCTCTCCCCTAAGACAGTTCTGAGAGGACTGTTTTTATGTCGTCGTAGCTGAAGCCTTGGCGGGCGAGGTAGGCCATGAGTTTTTGAGGGTCGGCTTTATAGCGAGCGATTTTTTGCTTTTTTACCACTAATTCTTTGAGCCGTGCCAGCTCATTGCCAGTATCATCCATTGTGTCCGACACGATGTCACGCGGAATGCCCTTTCTTGCAAGTTCGGCTTTGATTGCCCGCTCACTTTTGCCGCCACGCCGGCGGACATCGATCAGCCAGTCCGTAAATTTTTGCTCGTCTAGGTAGCCTCTTTCCAGAAACTCAGCCTGGAGCCGACCACTCAGGTCTGGGTCGGCTTTTTTACGAAACATATAGTCTCGGAATTCTCGTAGGCTCCTTGGCCGGCTAATTACCCACTCAAGCGCGCGTGCACGAAGCTTGCCGTCATCTGACATTTTCTTCAACCGTTTGTGCTCCGCTTCGTCAATCTCCTGGCCGATCTTGAGCTTTTCAGCCACCAGTTCATTTAAGGTCAGGCTAAACGAATACTTACCGTCTAGGAAAATACTCGCCCGTTCTGGATTTTTCACCTGCTGCTTGATACTAGTGATACTAGCCATCTACATTGCTCCGATGAATACTAGGGACGGGAACAGGACTGCAAACCAAACAAGCTCTACTGCGAGACCTGGAGGTGTTTGAGACCACTGGATACGACTGTGAAATTTGGCGAGTTTGCCCCATTTTTTCTCGGGAGTAGGACGGAGGTAGTAATAATACAGCCACATCAAATCGGGGCTCGCTGCGAGGAATGCACACACCACTACCAGTAGTGCTATATCTGGCCAAAACCACGCTACCGCTAGTGTGGACACTACTGCTAGTGTCATATCAGTGAACAAAATACGAAAGAACTTATTACTTCGATTACTTAGTTTGTCCTCACCAAAATGTGGTAGAGCATCAAGTACAAAGTGACTCATGGGCGCCAAAGCCACCGCTGCAACAGGATACCGCTGTAAAACAACCGCAAGTGCAGCACCTGCTAGTCCATGATTCGTCGCCGTCATACGTTAGTTATTGTAACAACTATTAGACTTTGTTGGCGTCCATGACTTGCTTGGCAATTTTTTCTAGGACCTTTGGATTTTCTTTGAGGTAATTCTTTGCGGCTTCACGGCCTTGGCCGATTTTTTCGCCTTCGTAGGCAAACCATGCGCCTGACTTCTCTACGATTTCTTTCGTTGTTGCGAGATCAAGCACATCCCCCGCCCGGCTGATACCTTCGTTGTACATGATGTCGAATTCGGCTTCGCGGAATGGCGGTGCGATCTTGTTCTTGACTACCTTGACTCGAGTACGGTTACCAATCACTTGGTCGCCTTGCTTGATTTGCGATGTACGTCTGATATCCATACGGAGGCTGGCGTAGAATTTGAGCGCGTTACCGCCAGTGGTCGTCTCTGGATTACCGAACATGACGCCAATCTTCATACGAAGCTGGTTGATGAATATCACTGTGCTCTTAGACTTAGAGATAATTGCCGTAAGCTTACGAAGCGCCTGACTCATCAGGCGAGCCTGGAGACCCATGTGACTGTCGCCCATATCGCCTTCGATTTCTGCTTGTGGCACGAGTGCTGCAACAGAGTCGACAACGATCAGGTCAACTGCGTTAGAGCGTACGAGTGACTCAACGATCTCGAGAGCTTGCTCACCATTGTCTGGTTGAGAAACGAGCAAATTATCAAGGTTTACACCGATGCGCTGGGCGTACTGTGGGTCAAGCGCGTGCTCAGCATCGATAAACGCAGCCACACCACCCTTTTTCTGAACCTCTGCAATTGCATGGAGTGTGAGAGTGGTTTTACCAGAACTTTCTGGTCCGTAGACTTCGATAATACGACCCTTTGGAATACCTCCGCCAAGCGCGAGATCAAGCGAAACACTACCTGTCGGGTAGCATTCGACGTTCTGATGTGTGCTCTCACCGAGGCGCATAATCGTGCCTTTACCAAACTGTTTTTCGATATGATCGACCGCTAGGCCCAGGGCTTGGGTCTTGCCGTCTTCTTTTACTTTTTTCTCCGCTGGTGCGTCAGACTGTGCTTTTGCCATCGTTACTCTCCTTATTTGTGATTGTAGTTATAGTATATGGTGTCCGTACTGTGCAAGCATGAACGTTATAGATTACACCCGGCAATTTCGTGCGTCAAGTACTATTTATTCAACGTGTGTTTTCGCGAAGATTTAGGCTATACTAAGCATTAACAGTATGCGTATTTCTGATGCATTGGTAAAAGAGTTGCTTATAAAGTCTGGCAAGGCAACCGAAGAACAACTGGCCACCGTCCGGGAACAATCCGGCAATACAAAGGCGCCCCTTCAAGACATAGTCATCAAAGGCAACGTCATCAATGAGAAGGATCTAACAAAACTCTACGCCGAAGAAATCGAAGTCCCCTTTGTTGAACTTGACCCCAAGGCCATCAAGCGCGAAATCCTACGACTAATCCCTGAACGCATTGCAAATCAATACAGTGTGGTGCTTTACGGCGTTGATGAAACCGGCGCCAAGCTACTCGCCATTGAAAACCCAGACGATGTTGAGGCCGTGAACTTCCTCAAGAAACAGCTTGGCGAAGACATCCGCGTCGCTATGGCAACCAAGCAAAATATCTTGGCTTGTCTCGATCAATACCGCGGCGAAATAGGTACCGAGCTCACCAAGGTCATGACGCCAGAGGAGTTGACCGAAGATATTGATGAAAACATATCCGAAGAGGATGTCGCCGAAGACTCACCAATTGCTCAGACGGTAAACCTCCTGATTGAGTATGCGGTCAAAGCTGGCGCCAGTGACATTCACATTGAACCACGGGAAAACTATGTCTCTGTTCGTTATCGAATCGACGGCATCCTCAAAGAAACCAATAAACTGCCGAAGAAAGTCATGGCCGCGCTGGTATCGCGTATCAAAATCCTCAGCAACCTCAAAATTGACGAACGCCGTGCACCCCAGGATGGACGATTCAAAATATCTGCAAACGGTGCGATTTATGCGCTTCGTGTCTCAACATTGCCGATTGTCGATGGCGAAAAAGTCGTCATGCGTATCTTGAACGAATCCAGCAAAGCCCTCACGCTCGAAGAGCTCGGCTACTGGGGTCGATCACTAGAAGACATCAAGGACGCAATTGTGCAGCCGCACGGCATGATACTCGTTACTGGACCGACTGGTTCGGGTAAGAGCACCAGTTTGTTTAGCATTCTTTCAATGATTAATAGCCCGAGCGTGAATATTTCTACTGTTGAGGACCCGGTAGAGTACCGCGTACCTGGCACGAACCAAACACAGGTTAATCCTGTGGCTGGTATGACGTTCGTGAATGGTCTCCGAGCCCTGCTCCGCCAAGACCCAAATGTCATCATGGTCGGCGAAATTCGTGACGGCGAGACCGCTGGACTCGGCGTGCAAGCTGCGCTTACTGGTCACCTTGTATTTAGCACGCTTCACACCAATAATGCTGCGACGACCCTGCCTCGTCTACTTGATATGGGTATCGAACCGTTCCTGATTGCCAGCACCGTACGAGCAGTGGTAGGCCAACGTCTCGTCAGACGTCTCTGTATGGA
>JAKQHX010000052.1 GCA_029557815.1 bacterium | reverse complement strand
CATGCCTACCGGGAAGTCGCATTATTGTCTGGTGTCAGCCCCGGCCGTGATTCATATCCTGGAGATATGTTTTATGCCCACTCAAGCTTGCTCGAGCGAGCCGGACGTCTGGGCAAAAACGGCAAGCATCTCACCAGCATCCCACTCGTAAATGTGGCTGGCGGTGATATAACGGCATACCTGCCTACGAATATTATGTCCATCACCGACGGTCAATGGATACTGGACATGAATATCTTCCGGGATGGGATACGACCAGCTATCAATATGGGGCTTAGCGTCACGCGTGCTGGTGGAATCGGCCACAACAAACGACAAAAAACCCTTGCTGCACAAACGCTCAAGCTCCTGGCCGACTATAGGCAAGCAGAGGAGTTTTCACATTTTGGTACCGAACTGGCAATTGAGGCCAAGCGGTCGCTTTTTACCGGTAGACAGATATTCGAGCTCGTTACCCAATCACCTGAAGAAGTATTTTCGCTTATCGCCCAGCAGCTTATGCTGGACATCGTATTGAACGCTGAAAATCCAGAGAGCCTAGACGTGGCGGCGCTCAAAGTCAAAGCAAAAGAGTATGCGGCGAAGGTCTCAAAAGAGGAAGACTACCAAAAGGTACGTGAGGGGCTAAAGACAGAGTCGGTGAGAGGTTTCGTCAAGACGGCTACGCCGACCCCAACCCAACCAGTTGCCAAACCACCCGAGTCAAACAAACCGGAAAGCATTCGTCAAGCAGTCAAGGCAGAACTGACCAATGACTTGAAAGAAGCCAAACGGCCAGGGGCAAAAACGTGAAAAGGCTTTCTGAAATCGCACACGAAGAAGCGGCGATGGCCACCCTCGTGGAACTGACGGGTGTATTTGAAGGGATTGCCAGTATGCGCATTGCCCAGATAAAAAATCAGGTATTGCAAGCAACTAGTTTCTTCCACGAACTGTGGCATATATACGCCCAGCTACGCGTCGGAAGTCAGTTTGGCTTTGGACGTTCGCAAGGAGAAGATGAAGTTATCGACAAAGAACTCTACGTCATTATCACGGCCGAAGGCGGCTTTTCGGGTGATATTGACCAAAAGCTTATCCACCTTATGCTTGAGACGTATGACAAGGACAAGAACGAGATAATCGTCATTGGGCATCATGGCGCGATCCAACTGGCGCAGCGAGGGATTTCGTACAAGAAATATTTTAAATTGCCGGTGCGTGACCAGAATATTAATGTGGCACCTATCATCAAAGAGGTGCAAAAATATCGTTCGACAACGATGTTTTACCAGGAATATGTGTCACTCATGAGCCAAAAGGCGCGAAAAATCGCCTTGTCCATGGCGGTCCAGCAAGAAGGCGGCACGTCGGATGCGGCTGACGAAATTATTACAGAGGCAAACTATATATTTGAGCCAAGCACGTATGATGTAGTTGACCACCTGGAGCGTTCAATGATGCAGATTGCTATTAGCCAGCTTATTTTGGAGTCAAAGCTCGCCCAATACGCATCACGTTTTCGGGCAATGTCGGCTTCCCACCAGCGTGCAGATGATGCCAAAAGTGATTTACGCTTAGCGTATAACCGCGCCCATCGTGCCCACAAGGACGAGCGTCTAAAAGAAATCATAAACGGTCTCAAAAGATCCAAGAAAACAACGGGAGCGATAGGTTTATGACGAAAGGAATCATTACGTCAATCAGGGACCTCGTGGTGTATGTGCAATTCGACGAAGATGTACCGGCAGTCGGTGAGCTCGTCGTTGTAGAAGACGACCATGAATCATCCCTCCTTGTTGATCACCTGAGAACCGGTGGTACTGCCGTTTGTCTTAATATCCGCGGTGATCGTCAAATCCAAAAAGGCATGTCCGTTATGCGGACTAAAAGAGGCATAGAAATCCCTGTTGGTGACACGACCATCGGACGCATCATGAACGCCTTGGGCGATCCGCTTGACGGCAAGCCACCAGTCGCTGGTGAACACATTCCTACAAAAGATATACTGAAGCTTCCGTCGAGATCGACTGATTTCAGCGTCCAAAAGCCGGAAATTCTGGAAACGGGCATCAAGGTCATCGACTTCTTCACGCCATTTGTGAAGGGACGCAAAATCGGTATTATTGGCGGCGCAGGGGTTGGCAAGACAGTGCTTACGATGGAGCTCATCAATAATGTCGCCCGTGCAGGTAGCGGCTTGTCTTTTTTTGCTGGCATTGGTGAGCGTATCCGTGAAGGCCACGAATTGTGGGACACGCTGCAAGAGAACGACCTGCTCAAAAATACTTGTATGTTCTTTGCGCAGATGAACGAAAATCCTGTTCAGCGCTCTTTGGTCGCAATTTCGTCAGTGGCATCAGCCGAATATTTCCGTGATGAGCAGCACAAAGATATTCTGTATTTCGCTGACAATATGTACCGCTACGTACAGGCCCGTAACGAGCTTTCGACCATTCTCGACCAGACGCCAAGCGAAGGCGGCTACGAGCCGACCGTGTTTTCTGATATCAAGGTCCTGCAAGACCGCCTCAGTTCCAATGAAAAAGGGTCTATAACTTCTGTGCAAACTATCTATGTACCAGCAGACGACTTATCGGACCCTGCCGTCCAGATGATCCAGCATGAACTGGATTCTGTCTTGGTGCTTTCGCGCAAAGTCGCGGAGCAGGGTATTCGTCCCGCTGTTGACGTCAGTAGCACGACTTCATCGCTCTTGACGCCGGATATCGTCGGTGACCGGCATTATGTGTTGAGCGTACGGGTACAGAACTTGCTGCAAAAGTATGCCTCCCTAAAGAACATCATCGCTATTATCGGCGAAAACGAGCTCTCTGCTTCGGATAGGGCTGACTACGCCAAAGCCAAGCGGCTGATCCAGAACTTTGCGCAAAACATGCATGTCATGACCAAGCATACCGGTATACCGGGCGACTTCTTCACCCGGGAACAAACCCTGCAATCTATAGAGGAAATCGTCGCGTAGGTTATATGTTCGAAGACAAGGCAGCAGCCACGAAAGACCCTGAACTCATAGTTCCTGACGGCAAGATGCACGTCAAGGTCTACGCTCCGTTCAAAACCTACTTTAATGGTGTTGCGAACAGCATTTCTGCGGTGAATGAAACGGGGCCATTCGATATTTTGCCCAAACACCACAACTTCATGACGCTCCTTAGCCCGTGCGATATTATCGTCCGGGCCGATCAAGGAGACGAAAAATTCAGCATCGCCCGTGGCATTATGCACGTCAAAGCGAACAGGGTTATAGTATTTTTAGACGTATGAACACAGATGATTTACTGGAACAAGCCCGAAAACTATGGCCGAACAAAGCTACTGAGCAGGACATAGCCATTGCGATGGGGGTAATCTATGGTGATATCTGCCGCTATGTCCGTGACCATGCGGAAGGTAAAGAGGTCGACAGTACCGAGTTCAAGAAAGAACTGGGAAATATAATCTTTTCGACTATACGTTGGTGTGATGATATGGGATATACCCCCGAAGAGTGTCTAGGACTGGCGATAGAGGCACATGCCCGCTATGTAAAGTGAGCACACTAGACCACTGTTTGCGAACACGAGAAAAATATGAGCTAATCTGTTAAAATAGGTTGGTTATGGTACGGAACTCTCAGAAAACCGTGTATGTTGGCATGAGCGGCGGCGTTGATTCGTCGGTTACTGCCGCCTTGCTTAAGCAGCAAGGCTACAACGTCGTGGGCGTGTACATGAAGAACTGGAGCCAAGATTTGCCAGGACTGCCATGTCCGTGGAAAGACGACTACCAGGATGCCAAGCGCGTCGCGGTGCAGTTGGACATTCCGTTCAAGATGTATGATTTCGAAACGCAGTACCGACAAAAAGTTGTCGATTATATGATTGCCGAATACCAGGCCGGACGTACGCCAAACCCGGACATCATGTGTAACCAAGAGGTCAAATTCAAGCTGTTTCTGGAAACTGCCCTAGAGGATGGAGCGGATATGATTGCGACTGGGCACTATGCTCGCGTACGAGACGGACAGTTATGGACGGCAGCCAATAAAGATAAGGATCAGACGTACTTCTTGTACAGGGTGAGCGAAAGCGCTCTCAAGAGATCGCTCATGCCGATTGGCGACTTTGTAACCAAGGATGAGGTGCGTGTTATGGCCAAGGAACTCGGACTGGCCACGGCCGAGAAAAAAGACTCGCAGGGAATCTGTTTCGTTGGCAAGGTCGGTATCCGCGATTTTCTGAGCCAGTACGTTACGGCCAAACCGGGTGCTATCAAAGAACGCAGCGGCGTGACCATCGGCGAGCATGACGGCGCGATTTTCTACACTATAGGGCAGCGCCACGGTTTGAACGTTGGCGGCGGGTTGCCGTACTACGTCATTGGCAAAGATATGGACAAGAATGAAGTGTACGTTACTACCAACATCGATGACGAAAACCTCTGGAAGGGGGAGCTTCAGCTTACAGACGTACATTGGATCAATGAAGTACCTGATATGACAAAGTCCTATCAGGTGCGCACCAGATACAGAGCTCCACTCGTGGAAGGTACGCTACAGGTAGCGGGTAGTAGCAAGTCAGACGCTACATATAGCGCCCCTACGCTACATATAGCGTTGTCTGATAAAATACGCGCCATCACCCCTGGGCAGTCTGCCGTCATCTACGATGGCGAACGCGTCATAGGCGGCGGTATTGTTGTCTAGAAACGGAATGCCTTGCGTGTTGATTACGTAACGCTCTATGAAACATGGCGTTGTTTTAGGAAGGACAAGAGGCCCAGCCGGGCGCTGGATGATTTTGCATACCACTTGGAAGAAAACCTCTCCTGCCTGGCAGCAGATCTCACGCAAAAATCCTACAGGCACGGAGGGTACCGCTCCAGTACCATACAGGAGAAAAAGCGTCGCGATTTGGCAGTCGCATCGGTGCGTGACCGGGTGGTGCATCGACTACTATACGACTATCTCGTTGAGCGGTTTGACAGGACGTTTGACCCCGATGTATGGTCCTGCCGCGAAGGTAAGGGATTGCACAAGTGTCTGGAACGTACGCAGCTGCTTCTTCGGAAGCATGCCGACTCCTTGGTGTGGCGGGCAGACATCACAAAGTTCTTTGACAGCGTTCGCCATGACGTATTACTGGCGTGCTTGGAGCGAAAAATCGGGGACGATACCCGGGCATTGTGGTTGTGCCAGGAAGTGATAGCCAGCTACGATGTACGGGCGCCCAAAGACCGTGGTTTCCGGCCACGACGATGGCAGATGACCGACGGCCGGCACCCGATGACGCCATGAACGTCCAGCAGGGAGTAGGTGGCGTTCCGACACTTGTTGAAGAAGAAATCCTAGGCGGCCTGTCAAATGTATGGGATGTGGCGTTTTTACCGGACAGTACGGCACTTTTTACCGAACGCAGCGGCACAATCAGTAAACTATCTGACGGTAAGAAAGTTGCACTTCATACGTTGCCTGATGTGTATGCACGGGGCGAAGGTGGTCTACTTGGGTTGGCGGTTGACCCGAAGTTTCGTGAAAATGGCTTTATCTATGCCTGTTATAGCACCGAAAATGATGTACGTCTGAGTCGGTGGAAGGTAGATGCCCGAGTACGTAGCCTGAGTGAAAAGACGGATATCGTGACAGGCATGCCTGTCAACACGACTTTTTACCCAGGTCGGCACTCCGGCTGTCGGCCACGCTTTGGCGCTGATGGCTATCTGTGGATTGGTACTGGCGATGCAGCTACCGGCAAGAACCCGCAGGATCCGAAATCACTCGGCGGTAAGGTTTTGCGGACTGACCGTGACGGCAAAGCCGCACCCGGGAATATCGGCGGCGAGTTCGACGCGCGGATTTATAGCTATGGCCATCGTAACGTACAGGGACTGGCTATGTATGATCACGCACGTGACGGCTCGTATGGCTACAGCGTGGAGCATGGTCCCGACAAGGATGATGAGATTAACCCGCTCAAGCCCGGCAACATGGGCTGGAACCCAGTGCCTCTGTATAACGAACTGGTATCGATGACTGACAAGAAGGAGTTTCCAGATGCTATCGACCCTATCTGGACATCCGGGGAGTCAACAATCGCCCCTTCTGGCATGACATTTATACGTGGCTCAAGGTGGCGTGGCCTGGAAGGCAGGTTGGCGATGGCAGTTCTGAAGAACAAGCACGTACGTATCCTGAAGCTCGGAAAAGACAGCAAAGTGGAGTCCGAGGAGCTATTGTTCACAAACAAATACGGTCGTATTCGTAGTGTCGTAATGGGTCCGGACCAGGCTTTGTACCTCACGACCGACAACGGTGCGGGCCAGGACAAAATTGTCAAAGTCGTACCGCGTTAAGTAGCTGCGAGTGTGAGATGGGGTGCAATCTGTTCTAATCTGGTACAATAACAGGGATGAATGCACAACAAATCCGTAAGGCTTATTTAGATTTTTTTGAAAAACGCGGTCATACAGTAATTCCACGGGCATTGTTGGTGCCGTACAACGACCCCACGACACTGTTCACTGGTTCCGGCATGCAGCCGCTGATCCCGTATTTATTAGGTGAACCACATCAGGATGGTACCAGGTTGGCGGATAGCCAAACTTGCTTACGGGCTATGGATATTGAAGATGTCGGCGATGATCGGCACACGACATTCTTTGAAATGCTTGGCAACTGGAGTCTGGGCGATTACTTCAAAGAGGACCAAATTAAGTGGTTCTTTGAATTTTTAGTTGACGTTGTAGGACTTAATCCAGAAAACTTATATGTAACTTGTTTTATTGGAGATCCTAAAAACAATATCCCTAGGGATGATGAAGCCGCTAGAATTTGGCAAGGATTATTTGAAAGCAAAGGAATCGAAGCGAAGATAGCTGAAATCGGCTCTCAGGAAGATGGTGATAAACGGGGAGTTAAGCCGGGCGAACGTATCTTTTTCTACGACGACGGTGAAAACTGGTGGTCACGAGCTGGCGGAATAGAGGAAACTCCCATTGGTGATCCCTGCGGACCAGACAGTGAAGTATTCTATGACTTTGGCGAAAAATTCCATAAACCAGGCTTTGGCAAGCCGCATCCAGCTAGTGACTCCGGCCGGTTTGTGGAAATTGGCAACCAGGTCTTTATGCAGTACCAGCGGACTGAAAAAGGTTTTGAGAAGCTAGCAAAACCAAATGTCGATTTTGGCGGCGGACTTGAGAGAATCGCGCAGGCCGCTATAGATTCATCAGACATGTTCCGTATCAGTATTTTGTGGCCAATCATAGAACAGCTGCAAAACCTGAGTGGCAAAAAGTATGATTCGCATCGTGAAAGTATGCAGGTAATCTCTGATCATTTGCGGGCTGCGACTTTCTTGGCGGTAGATGGGGTCAAGCCGAGCAACAAAGAGCAGGGTTACGTCATGCGCCGGTTGGTTCGCCGGGCTATCCGTTTTGCCTTTGAGCTTGGGGTGGAACAGAATTTCTTGGAGCAAGTTGTACCGGTTATCGCCGATTTGTACCACGAAGACTATCCTGAGGTAGCCGAAAAGCGCCAGGAGGTTATTGATGTACTGGTGCGCGAGGAAAAAGTTTTTCGTAACACTTTGCGCAAAGGGTTACTGAAGTTTCAATATCAACTTACTAAACCAGAGGGCTATGTCACTTTAGAGGCAAGCTCGGATTTTGCGATTGGCAAGCCTCTAGTACCAAAAATGAACGCACGTTTGGATGGCGAGTTCATTTTTACGCTTTACGATACGTATGGCTTTCCTGTTGAACTTAGCCTAGAAGAAGCATTCAAACAAAACATACCTGTTGATGAGCATTGGCAACAGGATTTCGATGCAAAAATGAAAGAGCAGCGCGAACGCTCGCAGACTGCGGCCAAGGGTACTTTCAAGGGCGGTCTTGGTGGTCAAACCTTGCAACACAAAAAGTACCACACTGCAACGCACCTGATGTACCAAGCGCTACGCGACGTCTTGGGCGATCATGTCATTCAGCGCGGCAGCAACATTACCGAAGAACGTCTGCGTTTCGACTTCTCTCATCCTGAGAAAGTCACTCGCGAGCAGCTGGACAAAGTAGAAGAAATTGTCAATGAACAGATTGGCAAAGACCTCAAGGTCTCTTGGGCTGAATACCCAACCGAAGAGGCTACTGGCCCGCTCGGTGCCCTTGGCCAGTTCGGTGACCGTTATGGCGATACGGTAAAGGTTTACAAAATGATTGCTGACGGTGAAGAGAAACCATTTAGTTTTGAAATTTGCGGTGGTCCGCACGTTGACCATACGCTGCAATTGTTTGAAGACGGCAAACGCTTCAAAATCATCAAAGAAGAGGCTTCGTCAGCTGGTGTACGCCGTATCAAGGCGAAGCTGCAATAGAGTCTTAGCTACCTGACGTGCTATAATTATCTCGATTATGCTTGATAAACTCTCGAGCCTTTCCAGCTCTGTATTGAAGAAAACAAAACCAAGCTCGACCGATGGTCGCCAGTATATAGTGGGGCTCGATATAGGTACCGAGTTCGTGAAGGCATTGGTCGCCCGAGTCAATGACGACAAACTTGAGATTGTCGGTGTCGGCAGAGCTCATCAGGAGTTGTCTGATATGCAGGCCGGAGCGATTGCAGATATCGGCGCCGTCGTAGCGAACTGTGATGCCGCCCTTACGCAGGCAGAACAGCAGGCTGGTGTGAGTGCCCGGACTGCAGTCATCGGCATCGCCGGTGAACTTGTCAAGGGTACGACTACTACGGTTCGCTGTACCCGTACGAACGCCGATAAGCCACTCGATGTTGCAGAGCTGGAGCGGATTATCGGACTTGTCCAAGAGCGTGCCGAAAAAAAGGCCAAGCAAGAGTTGGCCTGGGAGCTTGGTGGTAAAGAAGTCGAAATTCGTCTGGTCAACAGTGCGTTGGTCGGTATTGATATAGATGGCTACAAAGTAACGAACCCGGTTGGGTTCCAGGGCAAGGATGTCATTGTCCAGCTGTATACGGCATTCGCACCACTTATTCACATTGGTGCTCTAGAGCGTACGGCCCAGGAGCTGGATTTGGACCTTTTGGCGGTAGCCGCGGAGCCTTTCGCAGTAGCGCGCTCGGTGATTGGCAATGATCCGAATGCAAATATGAGCGCTATTCTGATGGATGTTGGTGGCGGCACGACAGACATCGCTGTCATAAATGAAGGCGGTGTGCAAGGCACCAAGATGTTCGGTATCGGTGGACGGGCATACACCCGCACGCTCGAACGTGAGCTTGGTATTGATTTCGCGCGGGCCGAAGAACTCAAGCTCAGCCTCGGTACCGATCGCCTGCCCCAAAATAAGCAGGCGGCCGCCGAGAAAATCCTCAGCAAAACACTGGACGTCTGGACGAGTGGCGTAGAGTTGGCGCTAAGTGAGTTTACCAAGCTCGACCACCTTCCGAATCGCATACTACTCTGTGGCGGTGGCTCCAGCCTTGATATGCTCATGGACTCCCTTGGCCAGTCCGGCTGGTACAAGGAGCTCCCCTTTACCCGTAAACCGGTCATTCAGCACATAAAGCCCAACCAAGTCGTTGGTATCCTGGACAAAACCGGTAATGTATCGGATCATACTTTCATAACTGCCATGGGACTACTGCGGGTTGGTCTGGACACGCTTCAACAAGACACCCGGCCAGCCAATTCGGTAAAAGAAAAAATCGATAGGATGTTAAGAATTTAGGCAATTACAATGACAGATAATCCCAAAGATACTATTTACATAGATGTAGACGACGAAATTACTGCCGTCATTGATAAGCTGCAAAGTTCACCAAAAAAAATCGTTGCTCTGGTGCTGCCGAAACGGGCATCCGTTTTCCAGAGCATTGTGAACATGAAGCTGTTGAAGCGTACGGCAGATAACGAGAAGAAAAACGTTGTGCTGATAACTTCCGAAGCGGCACTGATGCCACTTGCGGGTGCAGTTGGCATGCACGTCGCAAAGACTTTGCAGAGCAAGCCCGAGATTCCGCCCGCGCCGATGGCTGCGATGGCTGCCGCAAATGCTCCGAACCAAAACGAAGACGTACCTTTGGACAAGGCGGCTTCTGTCGGTGCTTTGGCCGGTGTGCCGGACGAAGACCAGGCAATTGAAGTCGACAACAGTGAGCCGGTCGCCGGTGCTGATGCGAGCGCAGCTGATGGGAAGAAACCCAAAAAAGGCAAGAAAGCCAAAGATGCTTCGGCCAAGAAAAAGTTCAACATACCGAACTTTGAGAGGTTCCGTGGCAAGCTGTTCTTGGGCATTGCCGCACTGCTAGTGCTCATAATTGGTTTCGTCATGGCGTTTGTGGTGTTGCCAAAGGCGACTGTGACGCTCAAAACCGACACCAGCAACCTCGATACGAACTTGACGCTTATCGCTGACCCGGCTGTCGAGAGACTCGACAAAGAGAACGGCATAATTCCGGCCATCAACAAAGAGTTCCGCAAAACCGATACCGAAAAAGTCGCGGCCACGGGCGAGAAGAATATTGGCAAAAAAGCCACAGGAACGGTTACCTTATCAGTTGATTGCGGCGAAGGAGCGCCCTCTATTCCTGCAGGCACAGGAGTGAGTACAAACAACTTAACATTTATAACGGAGAGCACCGTATCAGTCGCCTCGTTCCCTGATACAACTGACGGTGGATGCAAATTCCATAAAGAAGTAGATGTTGTGGCACAGAATCCTGGAGATGAATATAACTTCGGCTCAGGCAAATCATTTACGGTAGCCGGCTACTCCGCTGTAACTGGCACGAATGACGACTCTATGACGGGCGGTACCGATAAAGTCGTCAAAATCGTGACGCAAGAAGACGTCGACAAGGCCAAAGACGCTATCACCAAGCGAGCAGGGACCGAAGCGCCGGACGATCTGAAAGACGATATTCGCGAGGAAGGCTATCACCCTATCGAAGAGACGCTCAAGGCAGGTACCCCAACCGTGACCAGTACCCCGAATGTCGGCGATGAAGCCAACGAGGTGACCATCACTTCGACGACGGTCTTTACGATGCTCGGTGTCAAAAAAGATGACCTGAAAACACTTATCGAAGACGATGCGCGGAAAAAGATCGATCCCGATACACAGGTTATCCGCGACAACGGATTAGATGAGGCGACTATCCAGGTCGAAGAAACAGGCCAAAACGGGCAAATGACACTATCATTACAGACGGTGGTGACCGCCGGTCCGGATTTAGACGAAGCGTCTCTCAAGGAGGAGGTAGCCGGCAAGAAGAGCGGTGATATCCAAAAACTGCTCAAGGCACGTCCGGGCGTCAACGAAGTAGAAGTGGATTATAGCCCGTTCTGGGTCCAGTCAACACCGAAAAAAGCAGACAAAATTACGATTATAATTGAAGGTAGTGGCACGGGTGACAATGCAGACACAGGCCAATAACATCATTGGACTGGATGTCGGAGATAAAAGAGTCGGCGTTGCCATGACGAATACACTTGCACGGCTGCCGAGTCCATACGCCACATTGGTGCGTGATGATACGTTTTGGCCAAAGCTCCAAAGCTTGATCACAGATGAAGCTGTAGTCAGGGTGGTAGTTGGCCTGCCCCGTAACCTAAGTGGTAACGACACCGGACAAACGCGCGCCACAAAGGAATTTATTGCAGAGCTCAAAGAACGTACTGGCGTCGATGTCGTAACACAGGATGAGGCGCTCACTTCGCATCAGGCCGAGCAAGAACTGAGGAACCGCGGCAAGGGTTTTGCCAAAGGCGACATTGACGCGCTCGCAGCTACCTATATACTGGAAGATTATCTTAATACGCCAAGGGGTAGCTAGATATGGTATTTTCTCGTGGCCGCAAACAAAAAAACTGGCGTAGGATTATAGCTTCCGTTCTCTTGGTATCCCTTTTCGTCGTACTTGCCAGTGTATTTTTGATACGCCGTGAGTATAACCAAAACCTGCGTCCCGTAAGCGCTTCGCAGAAGAATGTGATCTTCACGGTACAGAAGGGTGCTTCGGTACAAGAGGTCGGAGCTTCCCTAAAAGAAGCCGGGCTGATACGTTCGTCGTGGGCGTTTGAGTGGTATTTCCGGACTAATAACTTACGTGAATACCTGAAGGCTGGTACGTATAACTTGCGTCCTAACCTGTCGGTGTCAGAAATTGCTGATGTCATAACGCAGGGTCGGGTTGCAACGGATCTTGTCACGATTATTCCTGGGCTGCGGCTTGACCAGGTGCGCAGCACCTTGATTGACAAGTATGGCTTTAGCGCTGCTTCGGTGGATGCGGCGCTTGATCCGTCCAACTATAACGATCATCCGGCTCTTGTTGATAAGCCAAAGAACGCGAGCCTAGAAGGTTACCTGTACCCGGAGTCATTTCAGAAGACCGCTGAAACCAATCCGCAGACAATTATCCGCTCCTCCCTGGATCAGATGCAAAAGTATCTGACGCCAGAGCTGAGGGCTGGTATTGTCCGGCAAGGCTTGACTGTACACCAAGGAGTTATTTTGGCTTCCGTCATCGAGCAAGAGGTAAGTGATGGCGCCGACAAAAAAACGGTTGCACAAGTATTTCTCAAACGCTTGAAGGAGGGACGATTACTACAATCCGATGCGACAGCGAGTTACGGGGCGGTCTTAAGCGGCGAAGCTAACAGGCTGAACAGGGAAGAGCTTCTTATGTATGATTCGAAGTACAACACCTACCTACATAAAGGGTTGACCCCTACCCCAATCAGTAACGTTAGTATTTCCTCGCTGGAAGCGGTTTCAAACCCGTCAAAAACCGACTATCTTTACTTCGTATCCGGCGATGACGGAAAAACATATTTTTCGCGTACATTGGCTGAGCACGAAGCGCTTACGAAAGAGCACTGTACGCAACTCTGTCAGTAGGGTATCTGCCTGCTGCTTGCTACAGAGACGTAACAGGGGTGAAGGTATTGATTGTGCAAGGTTTTTTGGTATAATCAGAGACGCAACTTGCGTATTGTGCCTCACATTTCCAGGGCAAAAAACAAGTTGCCCTTCTGATTGATTATTCAAAATCAGGGCCAGACTGGTCGAACATTCTGGCGTGAATAACAAGTAAGAACCAATCGGTAGGCATGTTTCGCTACCCTGCGAAACAGGAGAAAGTCATTCGTATACTCTCGCAAGCAGTAAGCCAGCACAAAGGCGCGTCACCGGTCGTCAAGACCTACCGACGTACCCTAGGCCGAACGCTGAAAAAGTCGCAGAAACGCATCATCCGTTACGGACTAGTGACCGCTAACGTAGCTTTGCTATTGGCCGTGGTTGGGTTTGTGCTCAAAAGCCCCAATACGAGCCAGGCTATCAAGCAAAGCGCGCTGTCAAGCGATGTGGTTGCCGCAAGTCCGCTTGACCAGTTATCTTCGTCTGATATTGCCGTCCACCTTGCCCGGATGGCCAGTTTGCCGGAGTCTACGGCAGTCGTAAACCAGGCTGACACCATTAGTGGTCAGCTGGCTATAAGTTCTGCTGACAGCCGTATCGTGGCCAAGCCGCAGATCGTGAGTACAAGTGCGAAGTCGTATAAGGATATCCAGGTATATGTCGTTAAGCCGGGGGATACACTTGCGACCGTTGCTGCCAAGTTTGGCGTAACTTCAGACAGTATTCGTTGGTCGAACAACATAGAGAGCAATGAATTGCCAGTGGGTCGGGAGCTCTACATTCCTCCGGTCAATGGTATTGTTTACCTGGTCAAGGCTGGTGATACTGCTGACAAGTTGGCACGTGAATACAATGCGAGCAAAGCTGCCATAGAGGCGTTCAATGACGCCGAAGTGCTTGGTCTGGTGGTGGGTCGGCGAATCGTTATTCCTGATGGTACCAAAGTCTCTACTACTTACAACGTGGCATCATTTGGCGGCTATGGAGCAGCCGCCTGGGGTAATACGCCCATCTACGGTTATAACGGCTATGATTATGGCTGGTGTACATGGTACGCTGCCAATAAAGTAGCAGTACCTGCGAACTGGGGTAACGCCAATACCTGGGACAACTATGCCGCCGGCAGTGGTTGGACGGTGAGTGCCATCCCGCGGCCCGGTGCGGTCGCGCAGACAGATGCTGGTGGGCTTGGGCATGTTGGTGTCGTTGAAGCTGTTTCACCGGACGGCACGATGATAAAGTATTCGGACATGAACGGCCTCGCCGGATGGGGTGCGACGGGCTATAGTGACTGGGTGCCCGTACATAGCAAGTTCCAGAAGTTCATCTATCGCTAAAAGCAGTATAAATTGCTACTGTAAAAATTACACCACCTCTGTTATACTGACGTAGTATGTTTGTGGACAAGGTGAAGGTTTCGGTTCGTGCAGGTGACGGCGGTGACGGCGCCGTTAGTTTTCGGCATGAAAAATTTATTGACAAAGGAGGCCCAGACGGCGGTGACGGCGGTGACGGCGGTGACGTTGTCTTCGAAGCAAGTCTGAGCCAGAATACGCTTGCTTCCTTTCGGTTCCAAAAGCAAATTGTTGCAGAAAGCGGGCAGGCCGGAGCAAAGCGCAAAAAACACGGCAGAAGCGGCAAAGATTTGATAGTAAAAGTACCGGTTGGCACAGTCGTGAACAGTCAGGACAGCAGCCTCTTGGCCGACCTTACCCACAATAAGCAGAGGGTCATCATTGCCCATGGCGGTAAAGGTGGTTTCGGTAACGCGCATTTTACGAGCAGCACCCGCCAGGCACCTCGAGTCGCCGAAAAAGGTGAAAAGGGCGATGAAATGGATCTGGTTTTGGAGTTAAAGATGATTGCTGATGTCGGTCTTGTCGGTTTGCCGAATGCCGGGAAGTCGACTTTGCTTAGTGTGGTGAGTAACGCCCGACCGGAGATTGCCAATTACCCCTTTACGACGATTACTCCAAATCTAGGTGTAACAGACATAGACAAAACGGCACTTTTATTTGCCGATATTCCAGGACTGATAGAAGGTGCTAGCGAGGGCAAGGGTCTGGGCGATGAGTTTTTGCGCCACGTTGAGCGGACAGAGGTGCTGGTTCACCTTATTGATGCATATCAGAATAACATCGCTGAAGCATATCAGACGATTCGTGATGAGCTGAAGGCGTATAAGACCGATATGTCGGGTAAGCCGCAAATAGTGGCGCTCAGCAAAGTTGACGGATTGGATGAGGAAATCGTTAGGGATCGGTTGCAGGAGTTGAAGCCTCTTTTGCCGAAAGGCACCAAGCTGATGGCTATCTCCTCTAAAAGCGGTCAAGGCCTCAAAGAGTTGTTACGTGAAATCAAAAAACAGGTCATGGTGGCAAAGCAGCAAACTAAAGCTGCTGATGAAAGCGATGCGGCCATACCGGTTCTGACCATTAAAACGGATGATGCCTGGAAGATTGAGAAAATCGCTACTGGCTACACAGTCTCTGGACGTAAGATTGAGCGATTTGCCATGCGTACAGATTTTGATAATTATCATTCAGTTGCCAGGCTCCGTGATATCATGAAAAAAATGGGTATCATGCACGGGCTTGTCCGCCAAGGCATTGAGCCCGGTGACAAAATAGTCATCGGCGAACAAACGATAGAATATTAAGTTACTGGAGTGCTACACTTAAGTAGCATGAGCTCCAGTTTTTTCTTTTATGACTTAGAAACCTCAGGCTTTAATCCCAAAGAGGCGCGGATTATGCAGTTTGCAGGTCAACGGACTGACCTGCAGCTCAGGCCTGTAGGTGAGCCGTACAACTATTTGGTGCGGCTGAGTGACGATGTCCTGCCGGAGCCAGACGCCGTGCTTGTTACGGGGATAACGCCACAAAAGACCCTCGCAGACGGTCTATATGAAGCAGAATTCCTAAAGATATTTCATGAAGAGATAGCCTCACCAGATACAATATTTGTTGGCTATAATACCGTTCGATTTGACGACGAATTCATGCGTTACACGATGTATCGTAATTTTTATGATCCATACGAATGGCAGTGGCAGAATGGCCGGTCACGTTGGGATATTTTGGACGTAGTACGTATGACACGGGCTTTACGGCCCGAAGGAATAGAATGGCCCTTTGACACCAAGGGTAATCCGACTAATCGTTTGGAGCTGTTGGCTTCGCTTAACAAATTGGATCACGCCAATGCCCACGATGCACTGAGCGATGTCAATGCGACTATTGCTGTGGCCCGTTTGATTCGAGACAAACAGCCAAAACTTTTTGACTTTTTGTTGCAGATGCGTGACAAAAAAGAGGTTGCAGGTCTGGTTATGGGTTACCAGCCATTTGTCTACACATCAGGTAAGTACGCGAGTGAGTTTGAAAAAACGACAGTTGTTGGAACCCTCGCTGAACATCCGCAAGGGCAAGGGGCACTTGTATTTGACCTGCGTTATGACCCCACGCCGTTTACGAAGCTGGATCCGCCGGCTTTGGCGGAAGCCATGCGAAAGCGCAAGGACGAACCGGGGCCTCGTTTGCCCGTCAAGTCGCTGAAATTCAACCGTTGTCCGGCAGTCGCTCCCTTGAGCGTCTTGGACGAAGCCAGCCAGGAGCGGCTTAAGCTATTCCCTGAAACATATATGCAGAATTATGAGAAGCTGCAAAAAGTCCAAAAGGAGCTCACCGCCGGTGTACTTGAGGCACTACAGTTGCTGGACAAAAAACTTCAGGCCCGTTTGCCTGAAAGTGAGTCCGACGTGGACGGACGGCTGTACGATAGCTTCTTTGCTAACGAGGATAAGTCCAAGCTGACCATGGTCCGTGCCGCTGACGGCGAAAGCATTGGCTCGCTCGATGTGCCTTTCAAGGATGCTCGGCTTGAAGCGCTATTGCCGCTTTATAAAGCCAGGAATTATCCAAAAAGTATGAGCGATGAAGATCGTGTAAAATGGGAGCAATTTCGTGAACACAAGCTTCTGGGCGGTGGTCAGGCGAGCCGTGCTGCCAAATACTTTGCCAGGTTGGCCGAACTTGCAAAAAACCCAGATCTAAGCGGCGGGCAGCAGTATATCCTAGAAGAGCTTCAGCTTTATGGGCAGAGTATCTTGCCCGTCGCTGAACAGTAGTATGTTAGCGGTGCAGACGAAGCGACAGGTAGATGAGTAGTATATTAATCTCAGTCTTGATGGTTGGTTTGTACTTCCGTCCACCTGTAATAACTACGTATGCGCACAGGACGGTTAGCCACAAAACTATAACGTTACCAAAAGAGAGTTGGATATGAGTGCCTGGAACCTGTCCCAAAACGATGAACTCTAGCATGTGCCACCTCGTGAGTGTCAATCAATATTGGTTTGCATTTTACATCTAATTGTAAAAAAAGCAAATATATTTTATAGAGCTAATGCTTTTTGATCCGAGATAGTGATTTTTTGAACCGGGCCCAACGATTACGGTTACCGAAAAAGGTCAGTAGACCCATGCCAATCGAGAATACCCCGAGTGACATCATCCAGATGGCGTTTTGGAAAGCGATGAGCAACACCCCAGCCGCAAGGAGCAAGGCCGCAGTAATGTCAAAAAACACCCGCAACCGAGGGATAAATATCATGTCACTTATCTTATCGGCGTACTCGCGAAGTAGGTCTATATACCGTTCAGCCCATTCGTGGTTGATAGCTAGCAGGCTGAGTCCGACTATGAACAGCGGAATACCTCCAGGGCCTGGCAGCCAGCCGGTTGCAATAGCCCCTATTATGCAAATGACTGCTAATGTATCAAAAATTATGAGCTGAATATAGTGTTTTATGCGAGCCATGTGCTTACTAGTATAACTTAGGCGCCGGATTTATAGCTGCCAAGAACGGTTACTTTACAGCCCTGTGCGCGCAGAGTCTCGAAGATGTCATGCTCTAACCGTTTATTGAGTCCGGCTTCAAAGTCGATATAGAATGCGTAATGTTTCTTGTCGGTCGCAATGGGATGGCTATCGAGTTTTGATAAATTGACATTAGCTTTAGCGAATGCGCCAAGTGCATTATACAGAGATGCTGGTTCATGGTTGGTTTCCAGTATGATGCTTGTCTTTGTCGCATCAGGGGTATGGACTTTCTCGCGGCCTATGAGGAAAAAACGAGTGTAATTATGCCGATCGTCGTTGATAGGTCCGGCCAATATGGTACCTCCATGAAGGTCGGCTGCGCGTTTGCCGGCGATCGCTGCGAGTGGTTTATCGGCATGCTGTACCACGAATCGGATGCTTTCGGCCGTATCATGAGTTTCTTCCAGGTGGGCTTGTGGCATATTGGCTTCCAGCCAGAGTTCGCACTGGGCGAGGGCGGGAGCTTGTGACATGACTATTTTTATTGCTGCGAGTGGCAAATCACGGGCGGCAATGAGGTACTGGTTGATGTGCAGGGTTGTCTCGCCGCTCACCCACAAAGTATTGCGTGCAAGTAAGCGGTAGACGGCGTTGATAGAGCCATGCAAACTGTTTTCGATTGCGACGACACCTTGGTCCGCCTGTCCGCCTTTGACTGCCTCGAAGACTTGCTGGAACGTGTTACAGTGCAGCAGCTCTATATCTGGACCTAGCATTTTAACGGCCGCTTCGTGATGAAATGAGCCGACTATGCCTTGTATTGCAATTTTCACCTTAGCAACCCTAGCATTTCCAAGTAGTTTTTACAATCTAGTTGTCTGGGCCAAAACATAAACGCTACACTAAAAATGTTAGAAATCTTACAGAACTTTGCTTTGGGGGATGTATGAGCAGGAACCATAAGGCTAGTGCTATCCGGCGTACTCGTCAGATGGCAGATCGTGAGTTTCGAATGGCGGCGAAAGCCGAGAGGGCCGAGCCTTTCGGTGTCCGTAGACGACTGACTTTTGAGTCCCAGCAACCAATTCTAGAAACATTCCAAGCCCTTATTGATGATGGGGTGATTGACGAGTCTATTGTTCCGCGTACCTCTCTGCATGTTACGGAAATGCCGAAGATAAATGTCAGCAAACAGCTTAGCAGAGGAATTGTTATAGGGTATGAATTTGGGCGCAAGAGCGTCAGGGCCCGTCAGGATATCAGGTCTGCCTTTCCCGGGCAGCTGACAGTCCGTCTGGGTGAGGCGGCGATTTTCAAACAAGGAAATATCGGTTACAGGGTGCACAGCCAAGAGTTGGAGGAAGAGTATCACGATGTCCGGGTCATGATGGGTCGTATAGGTGTCAAGGGGACGATGCGTGATGTAGAGCCGTTACATATCACGTGTGGCAATGCACCCCGCGGGCTGAGACGTACTGAAATCTTTAGGACGATTGATGTCATGAACGATCTGTTGGAGGGCGAGGTAGCAGGTGGCCCAGCGGAACAGGTGTTATATGTACCGGAAGAAGTAAGGCTTGATCCGATAGAGTTTTACCCCGGCGAATACTAAGAGAACATCTAGGTCGGTACGGCATAGTGACCGGGTTTGCAGGCGAGCTTAGATGACTGGCAATTTATCTGATTTTCGCGTATAATTCCAATCCGTTTACGAGCGAGGTTTTATGAGTGAAAAGATCGTAGTTAAAGGTGCGCGGGAGCATAACCTCAAAGACATCAGTGTCGAGCTGCCGCGCAATAAGCTGGTTGTAATTACCGGCCTGTCGGGTTCCGGGAAATCATCACTCGCCTTCGACACCATTTATGCAGAAGGTCAGCGTCGCTATGTAGAGTCACTTAGTTCGTATGCTCGCCAGTTCCTGGGTCTCATGGAAAAGCCGGATGTTGACCAGATCGACGGGCTGAGTCCTGCAATCTCCATTGACCAAAAATCAACCAGCCGAAATCCACGCAGTACGGTCGCGACAGTGACAGAGATCTATGACTACTTGCGTTTGTTGTTTGCACGCATAGGGATTCCCCACTGTCCAATTTGTGGTAAACCGGTCGAACGACAGACCGCCCAAGCGATTGTTGATCAGGTTGTAAGTTTTCCAGAAAAAGCCCGCTTGATGATCCTGGCTCCTGTGGTCGAGGATAAAAAAGGTGCTTTCGAACATGTGCCTGAACAATATCAAAGGGCTGGATTTGCCCGCGCCCGGGTAGATGGAGTGGTATACGCCTTGGATGAATTCCCGGAGCTTGATAAGAACTACAAACATTCCATCGAAATCGTCGTTGACCGCGTGGTCAATAACGAGGAAAGCCGCGGGCGGCTGACCCAGAGCGTTGAACAAGCACTTGATATTACTGATGGAAAGCTCAAAGTTATCAACGCCGACGACGATAGCGGGCGGTCGTTCAGTCTGATGTACGCATGTATCGACCATCCCGACGTTGCGATTCCCGAACTGGAGCCGAGAACCTTCAGTTTTAATAGCCCGCATGGTGCTTGTCCGGTTTGTACCGGGCTCGGCTCTCGGCTGGAAGTCGATCCCGAACTGGTGATTCCAAATGGACGCCTAACTATTGCCGAGGGTGCAATCCGTCCGTTCAACCGTATCAATGCTGATGCTTGGTACACCAAGAAGATGCAGGCCGTAGCGGATCGCTACGGGTTTTCGTTACACGTGCCCACGAGTGAGCTCAAACAGGATCAACTAGATAAAATCCTCTATGGCACAGGAAACGAGAAGTACAAGGTCTCACTTGGTATTGGCCGTAGCTTTGATACGACTTACGAAGGCGTTATCCCGAACCTCGAACGCCGCCACAAAGAAACCGAAAGTGATTTCATGCGCCGTGACATCGAGCGTTTCATGCGTGAACGTCCATGCCACGTTTGTCATGGCCGCCGCTTACGGCCAGAAGTCTTGGCGGTTACGGTTGCCAAGCATTCCATCATGGACATATGCGAAATGTCCATTGATGAAGCTATCGATTTCTTCAACACGGTCAAACTGAATGCAAAAGAGTCACATATTGCGGCGCAGGT
Source organism: bacterium (assembly GCA_029557815.1). Classification (GTDB taxonomy): domain Bacteria; phylum Patescibacteriota; class Saccharimonadia; order Saccharimonadales; family JAGQNK01; genus JAGQNK01. The sequence goes on along the minus strand of JAKQHX010000052.1, from coordinate 17,993 downwards.
GACAAAGGAGATTTGTGCGCGTCTGCAGTTCATGCAAGATGTCGGCCTAAACTACTTGAACCTGCTCCGAAGCGCCGCCACACTTTCCGGCGGTGAGGCGCAGCGCATCCGTTTGGCGACACAGATCGGTTCTGGCCTGCAGGGTGTCTTGTACGTCCTGGACGAACCAAGCATCGGATTGCACCAGCGAGACAACGAACGACTCATCAACACTCTTAAGCACCTGCGGGATCTGGGTAATACGGTTATTGTTGTCGAGCACGACGAGGACACGATCCGCACGGCAGATTACCTGCTGGATATCGGTCCCGGCGCAGGTATCCATGGCGGCGAAATCGTCGCCGAAGGCACTCCCGATCAGGTGGCCAAAAACGAAAAAAGTATTACTGGTAAATATCTACAGGGCAAAAAACACATAGCCACACCAAAAAAGCGTCGTAAAGGCAGTGACAAGTCACTACATATCAAAGGTGCCAAAGAGAATAACCTCAAAAATATTGACGTCGAGATTCCCCTTGGCCAGCTTGTTGTGGTCAGTGGTGTGTCTGGTTCAGGCAAGTCCAGCCTCATAAATGATATCCTGGCCAAAGAACTGTCGGCTCGCTTGATGCGCGCCAATGCGGTGCCGGGTCGTCACGACGATATTGAAGGAATAAAACACCTGGACAAAGTGATTATTATCGATCAGTCGCCAATTGGCCGTACGCCGCGCTCCAATCCGGCAACATACACAGGCCTTTTCACACCAATCCGTGAACTCTTTGCCAGCACGCCGGAAGCCAAGATCCGTGGCTACGGTCCCGGCCGGTTTAGTTTCAATGTGCGCGGTGGGCGCTGCGAAAACTGTTCGGGTGATGGAATCATAAAGATTGAAATGCACTTCTTGCCAGACGTGTACGTGCCATGCGAAGTATGTAAAGGCAAGCGTTATAATCGTGAAGCCCTGGAAATTCATTACAAAGGTAAGACTATTAGTGACGTTTTGGAAATGACATGTGAAACAGCACTGGAGTTTTTTGAAAACATTCCTGCGATTGCAAAAAAATTGCAGACACTCGTAGACGTGGGGCTCGGATATATCACGCTCGGCCAGCCGGCTACGACACTTTCCGGCGGTGAGGCGCAGCGCGTCAAGTTGGCGACCGAACTGTCTCGCAGGGCGACCGGTCGCACGCTTTATATCCTAGATGAGCCAACGACCGGCCTTCACATGGAGGACGTCAATAAACTGTTGGGTGTACTGCACGCGCTCGTTGATACCGGCAACAGTATGGTCATTATCGAGCACAACCTGGATGTGATTAAAAACGCTGACTGGCTTATAGACATGGGCCCAGAGGGCGGGTCGGGCGGTGGGCAGGTAGTAGCCGAGGGCACACCGGAGCAGGTTGCCAAGGCCGCAGGCTCGTATACGGGTGCATTTCTTTCCAAGCTGCTTTAGTCTGCGTTTTCGAGCATCCTCGAGACAACAAAGCTTGCTCTGGCGCGCGAGCGTTTCCTGGATTTTACAAAGAACTCATTTGCTTCTTCGTGGGTCTCGAATGTCCTATGGGTGTTGGTGTCTTTTACAGCACGAAATGATGGTTTGAGGGCTTGGTCATCTCGGCAAACCCATATATTCGTGCGTGCGACATGGACTGCGTCGGCAGTAGACCGCAGCAAGCCGAACGTCATATGAAGCGGTCGATCTATTTCGGTCTCCTCCTTGGTCATGCAACCGTACTGCGGAGTATATGGTACAAGTACGCGAGCGGATGTCTGCTCGTCGGTCGTCCTTTCGTCCGAGAAAGGTTGTTCGTGTTTGTGGACTGCCCGTATTGTCCTGAGTGCGATCGCAAGCCCTGATCCGGCAAGTTCCGGCGTAATGTTGTGCAGCAGATGGGTCGCTTGACTGGCAAACAGTTCGTGTAGATCGTGCTGACCTGATATGCCGACAACAACCGTGCCATAGGATTCTGCAAGTGGTTCTTCTAGGGCGTCGGCATATTGAATATACCTCTCAGATGTGATTGGCGGAACTTCTATCCGGCCGCGACCTAACGGAAGATAAGACATATCTATATATTATACCACAAAAGTAAAGCTATTGCACTTTTTTGTTGAGTGCGATATTGCTGAGCATGAGTTTGATCTTTGCGGCGATAATTTTACGATTGTCGTCTTCTTTTAGAATGTGGAAAGCGGAGGCAATGATGCTGATGAGTACAATACCCAGGATAACGGGCGTAATGAAATCCTCAAGCCATGGCATCTTGGACCCGAGCCAGTAGCCGAGCAGCGTAACACCCGCTCCCCACAGTATGCCGCCAACGATATTGAAAACGAGGAAGCGGCCGCGAGACATCTTGCCGATCCCTGCAACCATCGGTGCGAACGTACGTACGACAGGTACAAAACGTGCCAGAATGATAGTTTTGCCACCGTGTTGCTCGTAGAATTTCTCTGCACGCTCCAGGTGCTCAGGCTTGAAAAGGATACTTTCCTTTTTGCGGAATAGCCGTTTGCCGGTTCGCCGGCCAATACTGTAGCCAACGTTATCGCCAAGGATCGCCGAGACGACGACAACCAAAATGAGCCAGTGCAAGGGCAGGATGTCCTGTGAAGCGAGGATTCCGGCACCGAACAGCAGTGTATCGCCGGGCAGAAAGAAACCTATCAACAAGCCTGATTCGGCGAAGACGGTTGCGCCAATTGCCACGAGGCCGCCACCGAGAATCATCTTGTCAATCGCAATCATCCTTACTAGCCTAGCAGGCGGCGTGATTACAGTCCAGATTAATGTTAAAATATAATGAGCTAATACAGTTATCGGAGGGAATACATGTCAAAGGACATCATAGAGGTGGAGCTTACACAACGTGATATCGTCGGCAAAGGTCTCGGCAGACTGCGCACGACGGGCCAGGTGCCAGCGGTAATTCATAACCATGGCAAGGAGTCCATGCACGTGATGGGGGACTTCCTGAAACTTACCAAGGTCTATTCTCAAGCGGGTAAGCATCATCCCGTAGAGTTAAAGATTGGTGACAAGCAGAAACTTGCCCTTATCAAAGACGTCGATTTTGATCCACGCAAACACCAATTGCGTCATGTCGTTTTTCAGGCAATTAAGCAAAACGAGAAGACCACTGCTGAAATTCCTGTAGTGTTGGTTGGTGAGGAGATTCCAGCCGAAAAGAAGAGCCTACTTGTTCTGACACAGTTGGATTCGGTACAGGTGGAGGCTCTGCCGCGTGACTTGCCAGACGAAGTGACGGTTGATGCGACCAAATTGGAAGAGGTTGGTGACCATCTGTACGTTTCTGATATCGATGTGCCGAACGGGGTGACGATTCTGAGTGATTCCGAAGCTTCGCTTGCCGTGGTTGAAATGCCAAAAGATCAGATAGCCGAAGCTGATGCCGCGGCGGCTGCTTTGGCAGAGGGCCAGGACACACCGGGCGACGAAGCCGAAACCGAGGCTCAAGCCGCAGAAGTACCGGGCGACGAAGCCGAAACCGATAAATAATACTGCGCCGTTGTAGTACCAAGACCGCATCTCCTTGTTCAGGAGTCAGATGTGGGTTTTTGGCTATGCATCAAGTAGAATAAACCCATAATGGAACAAAACCCTTTTGACAGTTTCAACTACTTTGATGAGTCCCCAGAAGATGATTCCGACAATATAAAAGACGACAAGAAGAGAAGACGCCCTCCCGCTGGTTCGCATGAAAAGCAGGATGACAAGAAAATCGAGAAGCAGGATGATGAGAGCGGGGGGTCTCACGAAAAGATTTCGTTACTGAAGAAAGACGTTGAAAAGGCTAAGGCAGCAAAAGAGGGCGAGTCCGTACCGTCCGAGGCTGAAGACAGTGCTGAAGTTCCGGATAGTCCCGAAGATATATCCGAGACCGAACTGCGTGAAATCTCTCGTCAGATTATTGAAAGCCATGACCAGCAGCTCGAAGCTGAGCTAGCAGAGGCCATACCTGATAGTACGCAAGAGGTGGAAGTGCTTAGCACAGCGCTGTTTATCGATAGCTTGGCCACGGAAGTGGATGAGGGTAAGCCGCTTGATGATGAGTTGCTGGACTCGATCGTTGATGAGGTAGCTAGGGAGCTGGATATTGAGATTCCGGAAGAGGACGTAGAGAGCCCTGGTACTGACGTTCCGAATGCGACATCTCATGAAGACGATGATACGGTTACTTCAACGGCTGGCTCAGCCAGTGCAGCTCCCTTGGCAACACCATCATCCCCTACCTCAACCCATACGCCCTACTCACCGCCTCCGGCTCCCCCTCGTTCAGCAGGCCGACCAGTCGGCGCTGGCGGGTCAGCGCCGACTGGCGTTACTATGGCGAGCGGTGGAGCGACACCCACGCCTCATATGAACACGCACCGACTACCGTTTGCCGAAGTATCCAGCAACCGCTACCAGCGCGGTGCCGACTTGCTGGTAGGCGGTATCGTTGGATATCTCATCGGACGTCGTCGAGGGAGGATAAAGACGGAGGCCCGGCTTGCTCCAGTACAAAAATCACTCGAGAAGCAGGTTCGTGACTTGAACGAAAAAGTCACTTTACGTGAGCAAAAGATTCGTCTGCTTGCCTCCGAAAAGATGACCCGCGAAGGTGAAGATATGCGTCGGATGGTCATAGAAAAAGCCGAAGCAAAAGCCCGGCAAAAGGCAGAGCCAAAAGAAAGTGATCGAGAGCCGAGCACTATACCAGACAGTCATCCTAGGCCTGAAGAGCCGGTGTTTACAGATGAACCCAAGTCTGAACAAGCTGAGACGCCAAAGTCTGCACGTCAAACAGAAAAAATAGCCGGCATCCTCATATCCCAGGCAGAACGCCAGGCGGTGGTTACAAAAGAAGTTGTCCAAACGATGCCGGACATGGAGTTATTGAAGATTGCAGCAAGCATCGAGGTTGACGGGCAGAACGCCAAGCAGCTCTATGAGCAGGGGCGTGTTAGCAAGGACGATTTGCGGGCCGCTGCAACGGAACAGCTGGTTGGTCAAGGACGTGCTGCGCGGTTACTACGCGAGCGAATCAGGCCCCTAGAAATCGACCGCGGTACCCATGAGCGCTTGGCATCACAGCAAGAACCGCGGCACTATAGCCCAGGTGTGCCGACACAACAACCGGACCCCGCGGTTCAACCTCAGGCTGCAGGTACAACAGGCTCAGACGTCGATATATCGGCTGTTTCCGAAGCGCTCATCGCACAGCACGCCATCGAGGAACACAAGCCCAAGAACTATGTCTATGTCTGGGTTCTGATAGCTTTCTTCGGGACTTTATTGCTCCTCGGTCTCTTCCTCTAGAAATCCACCTGACTGATGATTCCAAAGTTTTGCGTAGGTGCCGTTCAAACGAAGCAAGTCCTTATGTGACCCTTCTTCGATGATCTTGCCTTTGTCCATCACCAGTATCCTATCCATTTTTTGAATGGTGCTCAGTCGGTGGGCGATGACAATTGCCGTCCGGCCTTCCATGAGTTTCCATAGTGCGTCCTGAATGAGGACTTCACTCTCACTGTCCAGAGCAGACGTAGCTTCGTCCAGTACTAATATGGGCGCATTCTTGAGCATGGCGCGGGCAATTGCAATACGCTGACGTTGGCCACCGGAGAGTTTGACGCCACGTTCGCCAACAAGGGTATCGTATTTTTCAGGTAGAGCTTCTATGAATTCATGGGCGTTTGCCTTGCGGGCGACTGCCGATATCACGCGCAAGTCCGTCGTGCCAGAACTATAGCCTATGTTTTCTGCGATACTACGATGAAAAAGCAGTGGCTCTTGCGGCACGTAAGCAATTGCACGTCGTAAATCGTTTTGGGTGATTCTAGCAATATTCTGATTATCCAGAAGAATCTCGCCGCCATCGATGTCCGAAAACCGCAACAGAATTCTGGTAAGAGAGGATTTGCCGGACCCAGATTGCCCCACCAGTCCTACTTTCTCGCCAGGCTTAATATGTAGGTTCAGGTTCTTGAAAATTGGCTCGTTTGACCCTTTGTGCTTGAAAGTGGTGTGAACCAACCGGATGTCTCCGCGAACAATTTTTGATGATTCTGGGTTTGCGGGATCCTGCACTTCAGCCGGCTCGTCTAATATGGAGACCATATCACTTGCGTCGCCAATTGCTCGGTTATAGTTTCGGATGGCATTGTTACTGAACTGAAACAGCTGCTGAACGATACTAGCGGTATAGTTGAATATGAGAAATGCAGTGGCTATGTTTGCCCCAAAGCTCACGACACTTACAACAGCTAGTATTAACGATGCTGCAGAGATGGTTCCGCTTGCAGTACCAAAGAAAAGCATCTGCTTCTGGTGGGCGAACATAACTTTTTTTAGTGCTTTATGCGTGCGGTTTGTGACCTTGTCGAATGACTGGCGTTCTCGCCCATCTGCGGCAAAACTTTTTATGGCCATGGCATTAGTGATGGCGTCAGCTAAATAACCCGTCTGCTTGCTCTCCAGCCTAGAATGGTATGCTCCAACTTTTCGTACAGGTGCAGAAACTTTGAACGAAAGGACAATGTACAGCAACGAAAGGACGATTAGCCCAACGACAAACCAAGGCGCTCGCGGGAATAAAATCACAGAAGTGAAGACAATACTCAACAGGAGTGGAAGCGTGCCAAATATTGTTGTATCGGCAATACGTATGTATGAGCCAAGTAGTTTATTTGTCTGCGAAACGAGCGAGCCGGAAAAATTGTTTGCATGAAAGTCCGCACTGCGGCTCATGAGGTGGTTGAAGACTTTGCGCGCAAGATCGCGCTGGACACGGCCTTCAACTGTCCATACACAGGCATCAACGATTCTCCAAAGCACTATGCTCCCTGATAGGGTCAGAAGTATGTAGAGACTTATATCACCACCAAAGCTCTGCCATGGCTGGTTTACGACAAATTCACCTGCGCTCAGCCGATTAAGGACATTCGCGAGTATAAGTGGAGGCAAGAAAGTGTTTACAAGAACAGTAATAGGCATAGCAATAAATGCCCCAAGCACGAATAATGGATACTTTGCTGCTTGCTGCCAGTAAAATAAAAATACTTGCCGAGTTGTTTGAGCGGTAATTGTTTTCATGGTCACCTGCCTCCTAACAGGTGATTTACGTCTAATACATCAAGTTTTGGTATTTGTATAGGTGCTATTGGATCGGCTCGTCCGATCGTTGGCAATAGAGGATTAGTCCTAAGGGCTAATCATAAATAGACTCAAAATTATAAGGTATAATGAACGTCGATGCAAAAGATTATTTTATATTACAAATTTGTGCCAGTGAAGGATCCTGAGATGACTATGCGCTGGCAGCGTGAGCTGTGTGCCCGACTGAACTTGAAGGGGCGTGTGCTTATTTCTGAACATGGTATCAATGGTACGCTTGGCGGCCATATAGAGGATTTGCGCCAGTACAAACGGGAGATGAACAAATCAGTTGTGTTCAAGGGAATCATGTACAAGTGGAGTGATGGTACTGGTAAGGACTTTCCAAAGCTCAAGATCAAAGTAAGGCCGGAGCTAGTCGCCCTGAATGCGGCCGATGAAATTATCGTATCAGAAAAGGGTGTTGAAAATGGCGGCAAACACCTGAAGCCCAAAGAGGTCCATAAGTTGCTTGAAGAGCGTGGTGACGAGGTGGTCTTTTTTGACGGTCGCAACAAGTATGAGGCAGAAATTGGCAGATTCAAGGGTGCGGTCGTGCCTGACGTTGAAACTTCCCGGGATTTTGCCGATGAACTTGAGGATCCCAAGTATAACGACATCAAAGACAGGCCTATTGTGACGTACTGTACAGGCGGCGTCCGTTGTGAAGTTATCAGTGCGATGATGAAGAATCGTGGCTTCAAAGAGGTGTACCAAATTGACGGCGGTATTGTGAAGTACGGTGAAACATATGGTGATGATGGCCAGTGGGAAGGAAAGTTGCACATTTTTGACGACAGAATGCAGATGCAATTCAGCGACAAAGCCCATGATATCGGTAGCTGTATCCACTGCGATCAAAAGACCAGCCGGTATATAAATTGCAACAATGTCGCATGCAACAAATTGGTGTTAGTCTGTGAAACATGCGATAAGCAAAGTTATTGTAATGATTGCGTGAGCATGTCTTTTAATACAGGAGTCAAACAATGAGTGGCAAGCGTATGGAGATGCCGTACCCGCCAATTGTAGAGAGGCGGTCAAATCCTTATGGGCCAGGGATAATAGTGCGACGGACGGTAGATATCGACCTTATCGCAAGCGAAATGGCAAACCCGGCAGCGGTTATCGCGGAAAAGGCTAAGACCACTCCTTTGGTCATCGAGCCAAATGGCCAGACAAATGGCTACTTATAATGTAGTATTGACAAAATAGCAAAAATAGCGTAGAATGTAACACCTAACTCGATTTCGCTTATGTTGTGTATCACAACAGGGTGGCAAGAGTGGAAAGGTGTTATATAGGTATGAGCTACGAGTCTTTAGGCGGTTTAGCAGATCATCCCGAAGTCAATGGTTTTGTTAGTGACCTCCGCGTAACCGGAGATGTTATTAGAAGTGGTCAACCACAGGTTACGGAGCGGCTCCAAGGCGTAAGTTATGGGCCGGAGACGCACGATCCCGAAGCTATTGCTTTCTTGGATGATGTCATGAATCGTATTGACCGGCTTATGGCAAGCGGTGCTTTTGGAGATTCTCCTGAGCCTCGCTGGCGTGAAGATATGGAAGAAGTTGACCTTCCACAAGGAACGACTCGAATAGGGGTGAAAAGTATAGATTTGCCCAAAGACGGTGACCTCGACCACGTCCTAATCCCGAGAGATCGCTCGGCAACATTTATGGATTGGTGGGAAAAGACCAAGTCAGAAGTGCGGGAAGAATTTGGCCAATCCGGGCAAGCGTGGCGTGAAATGCTGCATAGTTTGAAGCACGATGCTTTGATGGTGCCGGAGGGAGAATCCGTTAGTGATTATCTGGCATCTGTACTTCCTGCACTTGGGGATGATTTACGAAAGGGTACGGCTGCGACAGTTGAGGCAATCGAAAGTATTGCCGACCAGCTTAATGTCTCTCCGCGTCGTATTGTGGCAGCAGTTGTTAGTGTGGGCATCTTGGCCTCTGCTATTGCAGTTTCTAGTCAAGGTGAGACTGATATCTCCCTCACGCCTGAAACAGGCGCACAGGAAATAGTGGTTGGATACGATGAAACCAGTGCTTATATCAAGTTTGACGCAGCTGGCCAGGACCTAGAACAGTCCCGCTTCGCCGCGGCGGAAGCGGCGGGCGTTTCTGTCGAAGCGGTGGAATTTGATCAAGAAAGTGAAACTTTGCGATTTACGGATCCCGCACTGCTCAACAATGAAGCGCGGGATCGTATAATCGCCGGTGCTGTGGCTGCGACGGCTCCTGATGTTACAGCGCAGGAGGCTTCTCCAGCAGTAACTACCCCAGAAGTAAGTGATGTAATAAGCCCTGAAGTCCTAGCCGTTAATGAGGCGTTAGTTGAAATTAAGCCCGGTCAAAATAACAACCTTGATACGCTGGTTGAGGCAGTTAAACGAATGGATGTCGCCTTTGCGCCAAATGATCCAAATCGACCAGCAGGAATGCCGGCTGACTATATAAAGATGCCGCTCTTGCACGAAGCTGAGGGTCTCGCCGTACCCTATACCGTGGCTGAGCGCACAGCAGATAACGAACTGTACACATCACCCCATATGGTTGCAACATTGCTTGCAAGCGCAAAAATCTACCAGGACTTGATTGCCGAGTTCCCGGAATTACAAGGTGATATGCTTCGTATCCGTGATCAGAATTCACCTGCCCACCGCACGCACAATGACGGCCGTCATGCTGACATTTCTGGCGCCTTTGGATTTGATGTTACACAATACGCGACAGGGGCCTTTGCTGACTATCAGTTTTCTGAAAGGTTTAATAAAGAATTCACTATACGAATGGCTGAGGAGATGGCCCGACTTTACTCAGGTGGCCAGCCGGTTATCGATAAAATTCTATCCAGTGGGAATACTATGGTTCCAGAAATAAATCAGCGGGTTGGACGTCGGTTTATGGTTGACTTCGAACATCACGAAGACCATTTCCACGTACAGTTGCGCAAAGACCTCGCACTACCACAGTGGCGTGTAAGAGCCGCCGAATTACCATGGAGCGTGGATCAGGATCTGCGTATTGCCGGTATGGCACAGAGCATTACTGCCGAGCAGCACGCTTCCCAGCATAGTGACTTTGAGGCGTGGGTTGCTGAGCATGGGAAAGCCTATGGTAATCCAACAAGTGACGCACCAGTTGAGCATCCTGGTTCTGAGACGCCAGCCGGTAATCCTAATCCGGAACTTCCTGCTGATACTGAGCCGTTGAGTCCTGCAGCAGAGGAAATGATTAACCAACTTAATCTCCCGGATGGACACAAAGACTTCTTGCGCCGAATGCTACCGAGTATTACGACGGTGTATCGCACAGGGGCTCACATAAATCCTGCGGTTGTATTGGCTCAGACATCACTGGAGACAGGTTTCGGTAATGATAGGCTCAGTCCTGCGACAAACAACTTCTTTGGCATGAAGGCGGGTGCACATTGGACGGGCGACGTATTTAATATCGATACAAAGGAAGAATACACAGCTGGTGACGTAGTGACAATTACTGACGGCTTCAGGGTGTATCCAAGCCCGGCCGCGAGCGTGGCGGACTACGCACGACTCATCCAAACCTCAGAACATTATGCCGATGCGGCCGCAAATTACCAGGATGTACACGGCTATACGAATGGGCTGTTCAACGAGGTTGATGGTAGTGGAAATATCGTCAAGGAACAGGGAGCGCCAGGAGTTTTGAGCTACGGTACGGATCGTGATTACGAGCAAAAGGTTTTCGATGTCATTAAAAGACATGGTTATGAAGAACTTGTGCGTGCCCAATTGGGCGAAACGACACCCGAAGCGTCTACCACAACCCAGGCTGCTGTGACTACAACAACTGAAGCTGGACAAACCACTACAACAACGAGTCTACCGGAAGCCGAAATACGTGGCAGTGCTTGGATTAGCCCAGAGGCTGCGCTAAAGGCATATAGGGTTTATTTCATCGAGAACGGCGAGGTAGACCAAGAGGCTCTTGATAAGTGGATTGACGGCTTGAGGACAAACGAAGATGGCAAAGTTTTAGTCAGTATTTATAACACGCCGGACATGGCGCAAGGAGAAAAATAATGAGTGGTCAAGAATCAAAAGTCCCTATTGGAGAGATGTTCCCGGTGAGTGTTAACCCCGATGGTACGGGCAGGTACGAAATGCGTGAGAGGGTAGACTTTGACGACGCCCCTCTTCTCAGTGCGCAGGGAGATTACGAAGCACCTTCCCCTGGAGCGGCTGAGCCAAGCCCAGCGATTAATGTAGTGGTAGAGCAGAGTCGTCCTGGTAGATTTATGCGTCGGGCAAAAATGGTAGGAGCGATTGGTCTGGTCGGTGCTGTCGGCATTGCCGGTATACAGGTCAAGCAATGGCTTGATGGTTTAGGCAATCCTTTTAGTCCAAAGTCAAGCCACTCTGTCGAGCTTGCGATTGAGGCGCCCGAGACCGAAGTATATGAAGACGTGTATCTGAACCTTGCAAGGGTTGAGTCTACTTTTGGAATTTCGTTAGATACTTCCCTTGACCGTCCTGGGCCAATCAATTGTGATACCCAGACACGTCATACTGGCAAAGAGGGAGAAGACGATAAGATAACTACCACGACCAATACGGGCCTTGTCATTGAGTCGTTGGCCGTGACACGTGACGGAGATCAAATAACTGCAGAAGTTAGTGGTGGCATAACCATGACAGATGCAAGCGTGGATTACAGAGATAATGTAATAGATGTTCGTGGAGCAAGTGGTGGCATCGATATGTGCGTCGGCACAAACGAAATTACATGGGCCCGAAATATTCTAGATATTGCCGTTCAGGAGACGGGTAGTGTCGCGGCAAGTTGTGCGATGCAAGACGAGGCGGGCAGAAAGGTGTTCGAGAGCGGCATCAGGAGCTTCATCGCCAATACTGATCTGGCAGGTGGCCAGAGTGCGGAAGAACTGGATGACATGCGTGTTGAAATTGAAGACTACGATGTATCTGTTGACGCTATGTATGGCAATAGTGTGCAGGGGTTCCGGCAAGCTGTAGATACGGTTATTCAGGATTATCTCGAAGAAACCGAAGACGGAAGCCATAAAGACCCGGAGATTAATGACCGTGACCTGCTGGACTGCTCCAAGCATGATATTCGGGTTGCGCATGAAGAAGCTCCTCGGCGATAGCCAAAGCGCTATACTAGTAGTGTGGACGAGAGATTTGAAAACAAACTGAAAGAACTGCCCAAAGAGCCTGGCGTGTATTTCCATAAGGACGCGGAGGGCCAGATTATCTATGTCGGCAAAGCGGCCGTACTACGCAATCGGGTGCGGCAGTATTTTCAGAAATCTCGCACTCGCGATCCAAAGACAGAAGCACTCATCGCAGAGATAGCTGATACAGACTGGATGGTTGTCGAAAGCGAGCTGGAGGCATTGTTCCTGGAGGCCGAGATGATTCGACGCTACATGCCACGTTACAACATATTGTTACGCGACGACAAGTCGATGACGTATATTCGTATAGACTATGACAGCGATTTTCCTACAGTTACGACGACTCGTCGGCCGCTCGATGATGGAGCGCGGTATTTTGGTCCATATCTCAGCTCATATGGCGTGAGGCAGGCACTGAAGCTGCTGCGCAAAATATTTCCATTTGCAACCAAACGGACCCCGAATCAAAGACGTGCTACGCTACATTACCATCTCGGATTGGATCCCGGCCTGGAAGAGGGCCGGACAAGCTTGGAGGATTACCGGGCTAATCTTCGTAAGCTCATAGCCATAATTGAAGGCAAGCGCAAAACCATAGAAAGAGATCTGGAAAAAGATATGAAACGACTTGCGAGACAGTCGCAATTTGAGGAGGCGGCCAAGGTACGTAATCAACTGTTCGCGCTCCAGCGGCTGAACAAGCAGGTCATCTTCAGCGACAAGGAATTCCAGGACATTTCCAAAGACCACGCCCTAAACGAACTTGTTGATTTGCTTGGACTGCAGGGCTTTCCAAAACGAATCGAGGGATACGACATCAGCCACATGCAAGGAACGGATGTCGTAGCAAGCATGGTAGTGTTTACAAACGGTGTGAGCAACAAAGGGGAGTATCGCAAGTTCAAGACAAAAAAAGATCATAACAATGATTTTTATAACATGCACGAAACGATAAAGCGCCGCCTCGGCGAAAAGAATCGTAAACAGTGGGGCTTGCCAAGTTTGGTGCTTATTGACGGTGGCAAGGGCCAGTTGGATGCGGCTATCCGAGCACGCGATGAAGCTGGCTGTAGCAAAATTCCTTTTATCGGTCTTGCTAAGCGTGAAGAGCAGATTGTTATAAAAAAACGAGCGTCAAATGTAGAACTGAATACAGTGGCCCTGCATAAGCTTGGCGGCTTTTCGGTGGAGTCTGAAGATTTTATACTTATCAATGTGCCGCACAATTCAAACCTTACGAAGTTATTGCAACGGATTCGCGACGAATCACATCGGTTTGCGGTCAGCTACCACTCTGTTCTCAAGGCTAAACGCCAAACGTCAAGTTTGCTTGATGACGTGCCCACCATTGGCCCCGCTACGCGTAGGAAATTGCTCAGGACCTTTGGTAGTATGCGAGGGATAAGTCAGGCTCGAGACTTTGAACTAGAAAAAGTAGTAGGCGCTAAAAAAGCGACAATTTTGAAGCAATACATACGGGCTGACAAAAAACAGCAGAAATAGCAGACGAGGTATTTTTGCCAGCTTTTGCTATACTAGGTAGCTGTCAACAAATTTCTCACTATGAAACCAGACTTTACGTCAGAATTCTTTTCACAAAACCGAGAGCGGTTACGGAAACTGTTCACCGGCACTGCCCCGATTGTTCTGACAGCGCATGGCATTATGCAGCGCAACAGTGACGTAACGTATACGTTCAGGCAAGACAGTAGCTTCTGGTATCTGACGGGTATAGATAAGCCTGACATCATACTGGTGATGGATAAGGTCAAAGAGTATTTGATTCTTCCGGAAAGAGAAGAAGTGATCCAGCAGTTTGATGGTGAATATGATATTGCGAATTTGTCGCAAATTTCAGGAATTTCGGACGTACTGGATGAAAAGAACGGCTGGAAGCAGTTAAGCGCCCGGCTCAAAAGGGTGCAGCATGTCGCAACTTTGGCGGCACCGCTCCCCTATATACAGCGGCATGGAATATATACCAATCCGGCGCGGATACGCTTGCACGAACGCCTCAAGTCTGTAAATAGCGACCTAGAGCTACTGGACCTGAGGCACCACCTTACGCGGCTACGGGTGGTTAAGCAGCCGCAGGAGCTTGATGTGATGCAATCTGCGATCAATCTGACGATTGAGGCGATGAAGAAAGTTCAGCGTAGCCGTGAAAGGTACAAGCACGAATATGAAATAGAGGCCGACATTACCTCGCTGTTCAAAAGGAAGGGGTCGGATCATGCTTTTTCGCCAATTGTCGCAAGTGGTGCGAGTGCCTGTACCATTCATCACGTTGCAAACAGTAACGTCGTAGACCCGAACGGACTCCTGGTTCTGGACATTGGTGCGGAAGTGTCCAACTATGCCGCGGATATTACGCGGACGTATGCTATCGGCGAGCCCACCAAGCGTCAACGGATGATCTTTGACGCCGTGCACGAGGTACAGAAGTTCGCACTGAGCGAACTAAGAGCCGGTGTGCTCATCAAGGAATATGAGAAGAAAGTAGAACAGTTTATGGGCGAGAAATTGCGCGAGCTTGGACTTATAAAGCTCATCGAAAAAACACAAGTACGCAAATACTACCCACATGCCACATCTCACTTTTTGGGATTGGACACTCACGATGTTGGTGAGTACGACCGGCCGCTCGCACCTGGTATGGTCGTTACATGTGAGCCGGGGATTTACATACCCGAAGAAGGTATTGGCGTGCGAATCGAGGACGATATCCTTATTACGAGTGATGGCATAAGAAACTTGAGTGAAAAACTACCAGTAGCGCTATAAGCCTGATACAATTGAATATAATTATGCAACGCGGTCCTTTGAGTCGATTTGTTATACGGTGGTTCGTATGTGGGCTCGGTCTTTGGATTGCCGCCGGGCTACTCGGAGACAGGATCAACTACGATAGTCGTATAGGCGTGGTCGTTATTGCGGGGCTGATTCTAGCCATTGTGAACGCCATCATCAAACCGATTGTAGTCATATTGTCGCTTCCGGCAATCTTGTTTAGCCTGGGGTTGTTCATGGTCGTGATTAACGGTTTCATGGTGTATATTGTCGGCTGGCTTTATCCGCAAATGCAGATTGCTACCTTTGGAACCGCAGTGCTTGCCGGGTTGGTCATAGGCTTGGTAAACTATCTGGTATCAGTCATTTTAGAAGAGAGGTCTTAGGTTTTGAGTATATATAATTACATCTCTATAGGTACTGCACTACTCTTGACGCTTTTAGTGCTCGTGCAATCACGTGGGGCGAGCCTTGGGGCGGGCTTAGGCGGTAGCGCAGAGGTAAATACCGTTCGCCGGGGTTCTGATAAGTCTTTGCATCAGTTGACGATTATTACCGCTGTCGTCTTTGCAGGTTCTATCATCCTGGGTATCGTATAATTTTGCTTTTTGCCACGTCTGAATTCTGTACGGTATTGGTGCGGCCGCGTGGTAATATAGGATAACGAATATGGTTAATCGGACGACAAAACTCCGCTGGCGTCGACGTTTGAAAAAACGTCGAAAGCAGGTAGAAGAAATTGGTGTAAGTGCTGAGCAAGGGCTAGAAGCGCACTTTTTTAAACGGCTTGGCCGGTTGGTAAACGTGTGGCGATTTGCGGCTAGCTGGCTATTATTGCTAGTGCTGGTTGCTGTCGGAACCGTCATGCAGATACGGGCGTTAGGGCAGCACTATCAGACACTTCAGCCCGCTTCGGGAGGAACATATACAGAAGGTATCATCGGTACCTTTACGAATGCTAATCCGCTGTATGCCACGAGTGCGGCGGATAGCTCAGTGTCACGGTTGGTGTTTTCGGGACTTATGAAATACGACCAGGACAACAAACTTGTGCCCGATTTGGCAGAAACCGTCTCTGTGGACAGTAGTGGTAGAGTATTTACCGTCAAGCTGCGCAACGATGTCAAATGGCACGATGGCCAGCCGTTCACGGCTAAAGATGTTGCATTCACATACGGAATTATTAAGAATCCGGATGCCCGGTCGCCGCTTTTTAACACCTGGAAAGACATAAGTGTGAGTGCAAAAGATACGCACACGCTCGTGTTTGAGCTGCCCAACGTACTGAGTACCTTTCGGGAAATTATCACGAACGGGATCGTGCCGGAACATTTGTTGAAATCAATTGAGCCTGCACAGCTGAGAACCAACAAATTTAACACTATTGAGCCGATTGGTACAGGTCCTTTTAGGTGGGACGAGCTGGAAGTGGCCGGGACCACCCAGGAGTCCAGGCAAGAAGTCATTGGTTTGTTGCCGAACGAAGATTTTTATCGAAACCCGCCAAAGATTACCCGGTTTATTATTCGCACTTTCCGTGATGAGAAGCAGATGGTCCAGGCCTATGAGGGCGGTGAACTAACGAGTATGGTCGGTCTTGCGAGCATACCAGATAATGTGCGTGAAGTGCCTGATTTTCACGAATATAATATACCCCTTACGGGTGCCGTCATGGTTTTCTTCAAGACGAGTGAACCGCCACTGGATGATGTAAAAGTTCGGCGCGCTCTTGTACAGTCCGTAGACGTTTCGCAGGCTATTGGAGGACTGGGGTATCCTACGAAAACCGTTCGCGGGCCACTACTCGAATCGCACGTTGGTTTCAGCCAGAAACTGACCCAGCTACCAACCGATCTGGTGCAAGCCGCGAAGTACCTTGATGAAGCGGGGTGGAAGAAAGATGCCACCGGCATTCGCAAAAAGGCTGGCAAAGAACTAACATTTACGCTCTATGCACAAAACACTAGTGACTACAGTGCTGTCACGGCATACTTGCAAAAGGCTTGGAAGGGTATGGGCATAAAGGTAGACGTCATGTTGCAGAGTGATGCCGATATGCAAGGTGTCGTGAGTCGTCACGACTATGATTCGTTACTGCATGGCATTTCTATCGGTACCGATCCAGACGTTTTTGCCTACTGGCACAGTTCGCAGGCAAGCCCGAGTTCGCCGTCGCGCCTAAACTTTTCGGAGTATAAATCCAAGGAGGCGGATACAGCGCTGGAGGCAGGCAGGACACGGCTCGATCCAAAAGTTCGTGGTGCCAAGTACGGGCCTTTCCTTAAGGCTTGGCGCGAAGACGCACCAGCACTCGCACTGTACCAGCCAGCGTTTTTGTACGTGACTCGGGGCACGGTCTATAACTTTGAGCCAAAATCACTCAACAGTATCACTAGCCGGTATGTGGGTGTCGAAAACTGGATGATACGCCAGGAAAAAGTCATTAAATAATATCTTGCGAACCCGTATGACCTCTTGAGTTTTTTGCCCAAAAATCGTATCATGATGAGGTTGTTTGTGATGTAGCCCGCCCAAAATCGCGAGAGGATTCGCGGTCTTGAAAGGGAAGCGGCTCAGTGGGTCTATCAGAAGTGCCGAATAGGCTTGTCTTATCGGCGGCTCGGTAAACACATCATCACACACTAACGCGCGCGAGTGGTGAAATTGGTATACACGCAGCCTTGAGGTGGCTGTGCCGCAAGGCGTGGAGGTTCAAGTCCTCTCTCGCGCACCAAAAGTCAATCAACGGATTTTTACTGAATTTAGTATAGGTACAGGACTATATTCACCAAGGGCAGTCCGCTGATAGCCGTCCTGTTTTGCAGAAAAAGTACGTACATCTTACTGTAAAAACCTGCATCTTTTACGA
>JAKQHX010000047.1 GCA_029557815.1 bacterium | reverse complement strand
TAATGCGCTTCGTCACCCTGTCCAACTCTCGCGCCTGATCACGGTACATTTCGTATTCCGGTACCGGCACAAGACTATTGCTCCGACTGATTGCATAGAGTGGGCGGGGAATATCAAAAAAACCCTCAAGGCCGAGCTTGTCCTCTTCTTCATGCAGCGGCTCTTCAAGATAGGATGGCGCAATCCATAGTATTTTTCTCTCTTCTTTGTCCCATATCTCCCATATCATGATGCGCTTGTATACACTGGGTTCTGCCTTGGCTCGCCCCTCGTCTGCGCCGTCCACCGTGAAATCATACTTGAGCTTGCTTGCCCATTTAGAAAGATGCTTATTCTGCTTGACTTGCGTCATGGTTAAGCAGTGCCTATAGGCTATCCAGGGTACTTGTTTCCACTTTTTGCCTGGTCCCCTCCGGAAATCATCATATTGAACATGCTCACAGCTTACCATAGCGTAACTCAGCTGTTCATATTCTTCGCCATCTTCGTTTGTTTTTCTGTCAATGACCGGCTCGTACTTGACTCGGGTCACGCCGCGACCCGGCAATGTCAAATCAAACACCGCGCTGTCCATTTCGTCATTAAAATCGTAAGCGTCCAGCATGTAGGTAAGCGATTGCTCTAATATTTTAGCGACGGCTCTATCTACAGGCGTTGGTTTTGGGTGTCTGCATCTAACGTCTGGACGCGGCTTGTCCGCATAGAGATTCGGTCTTAATACCTCGGTGTTGGAGAAAAGAATATTATACTCAGAATCACCAGCTTTTATGTCAGAGCCAGCTTGCGCCTGACGCTTTTCGTTAGCGTAGACTTCATTTGCTTCCTTGGCTTTCTTCAGCCAGTTTTCTTCCGCTTTCTCGGCCATCTCAATTTCTTGGAGCCACCGCCTTACTACGCCTTCCCGTCCCTCGCCAGCATCGGTTGGCTCGTGTAGCACCCCCTCTACACTTTTATCGTTTGCATTTCCCATTTTGTTCCCTGTTCCCAGTTTTAAACGTCCATCGAATACCCATAAATATAAATATTGGCAGTAGCTGCTGCCGTTGACCCTGTGGTAAGGCTCAGTATTGGCGTCTCCGTCTGAACATCGGTACCTACGACTGACTCCAGCGACGGCTGAATAATTTTGTCTGCCTCAGTCAAACCTGTCCAATCTTGCGTTGCCGCCACAAGCTCATCCCCGCCCTTGCTTGCCTCATTATAAATACCGCCAGCACAGGCAACCGTAACACCTCCTGATGCACCAACCGCGCGTATATCACTGATTACGTACTTGGTTGTCGGGAAAACCTTGGTGAACAACTGGTCGCTCGTTGACTGGAGGTCAGCACCTTTTATATAAAATAATAATATGGCCCCATATAAAGGATAAGCAGCTTGCATGGGTTACACCCCGCCTAGACCCGATGTAAAATAAACCGTAGCCGTGCTTGATGCGGTGATTGCAGCGGCATGGGTTATAGTGGCTGGCTTTGTTAAGACCAACACCCCGCCTGGCGGGATAGGAATACTGGTCGCCGCAGCAGCCTCTACAGCACTCGACGTGCCAAGATTGACAAAAGCAGCCACCGATCCTGCATTATATATTCTGACTGTTCCTGAAATTGACCCGACGCTAGTTAGCGCAACGTTCCCCGTTGAGGTCGTGGCCGATACACTTACGGTATTGCCAACCGCCTGAAAGGCATTGATTTCTGTCATTATTCATTTCCCCTTAAACGCTTTTGGCGTTGCATTTCC
>JAKQHX010000045.1 GCA_029557815.1 bacterium | reverse complement strand
TGGGCACCCTGGGGCTACGGTAGAGTTCTCGGCCGAAGCCGCCAGTACCACAGATATGCAGTACTTGGAAAAAGTCGTCAAGACTGCAATAGACGAAGGCGCTGATGTCATCAATGTGCCAGATACCGTAGGGCAACGAGACCCAATGAGTATGTTCAAGTACTACGACGCCGTGATAGATTGGGTGTTGCACACGAATCCTGACACCGTGATTTCAGCCCACAACCACAATGACCTGAACATGGCTGTCGCCAACACGATTACCTTCGTGCAGGCCGCCGCAGCAAGAGCCAAACTGCATGACCACCCTGTCAACATACAGCTCGAAACAACTATTTGTGGGCTTGGAGAGCGCGCAGGGAATGCTGACGTATTTCCTGTGATGGCAGGTATCTTTAAATTTGCGCCAGAAATGTCTGTACCTGTGCGTTGGCAGTTTAATCCATGGCGTTCAGTTGAAGTAGCGCGCACCGTCATGGGGTTTGCCGGACTGAAAGTTGACAGGCAGAACCCGGTTGTCGGCGATGACATTATGCGGCACCGCTCCGGTATACACAGTGACGGAGTCCTGAAAGGCGGACATGAAATGTACACCCCGTTTGCACCAACATTTTGGGGACACGAGAGTGATGCCGTACACGAAGAGGGCAAATATCAAGGTCGTGCAGGCACTGCAGCTGCCCGCGGCCAAATGCCTTGACAAAGGCCCGGACAAAGCGTACCTTGGCACCATGACTCACGCAAGCAAAGTGGTAAAGATTATTGCAACCCACAGTACGCGGGCGTGAGTTTATTTGCCAAGCAACCAAACAACCCCGCAACCAAAGCGGGGTTTTTAAATCCAAGGAGTCATAGCATGGACAACCGACCCGAAATTGAACCAAGTATAGGGGAAGAGAATATAGGTGATGTCGGTCCGCCCTCACAGCCAATATCCGACGACCAAGCCCCACCTGCTGCGTATGATGGGCCTGGTGATTTTTTTACTGAAGAATGGCCTGATGTGCCATTTGGAGACTAACAATGACAAAAACCTTTGGTCCTTATAGTCCGATCAGGCGAGCTGGTGACTTTTACTATATTTCAGGACAGGTCGGCGTCGACCCTATTGCCGGTACATGCGGCTCGACGACCGCCGCCCAGACCAAACAAGCGCTAGAAAATCTCAGACAGCTGCTTGCAAAAGAAGGGCTCGGCTTAGGCCACGTCATCAAGACGACTATCTACCTGACTGATATGGGAGATTTCGGAAAAGTGAATAGTATATACAGCGAATATTTCGCCCCCAATAAGCCGGCCCGATCAACCGTGGCAGTCAGGGAACTGCCTCGAGTCGGCGACAAGGTTCCAATCAAAGTAGAAATTGAAGCCATTGTGTACAAAGAAGGCACCTCATGAAAGACCCACTTAAGCAAACCCTGTTGGCGAGGGTTTACGATGTCGCCAAAGAAACACCTTTGCAACTGGCGCCTAAACTTACAGATAGCAAAGGTGTATCGGTTTACTTGAAGCGTGAAGATTTGCAGCCCGTACACTCATTTAAGCTGCGGGGTGCTTACAACAAAATGATTCACCTCCGTGACGATGAAAAGGCTCGTGGCGTTATCGCTGCCAGCGCCGGGAACCACGCCCAGGGAGTGGCGCTCAGCGCAAAGAAACTCGGGCTGTCAGCCCTAATCGTCATGCCGCTCACCACACCAGCAATCAAAGTGGAAGCCGTCAAAAGCCATGGCGCCGAAGTTATTCTGTTTGGCGATAGTTATAGCGATGCCTACGACCATTCCCAAAAGCTCATGGAATCGACTGGCAGAAGCTTCATTCACCCTTTCGACGACCCGTACGTTATAACAGGTCAAGGCACCATCGGTAGGGAGGTACTCGAGCAATTACCCGACGTTACGCATATCTTTGTACCGGTTGGCGGTGGCGGGCTCATCGCCGGTATTGCACAGTATGTCAAGTCGCTACAGCCGTCTGTAAAAATTATTGGCGTAGAGCCCGAAGATAGTAACGCGATGGGCAAGTCGCTGGCAGCCGGCAGACGCGTGACCTTGCCCGAAGTCGGCATTTTTGCCGATGGAGTCGCAGTCAAGCAAGTAGGTACGCGGACTTTCTCTATTGCGCAAAAGTATGTCGACGAGGTCATCACCGTGAATACTGATCAAATTTGTGCTGCCATCAAGGCGTTGTTTGAAGATACACGCAGCATTCTGGAACCGGCTGGAGCGCTCGCTGCGGCGGGGATAGCTACCTGCTCGTTTCCGAAAGATGCAAAAATCGTTGCCATATGCTCCGGCGCGAATGTAACCTTTGAACGGCTCCAGCAGATTGCAGAACGCACCCTCATCGGATCGGGCAAAGAAGCTCTGTTTGCCGTAACGATGCCAGAAAAGCCGGGGGCACTGCACTCTTTTTGCCAGCAAGTCATGAACGGACACGCAATCACCGAGTTCAACTACCGCCTCCACCAGCGATCTTCAGCTACAATTTTGGTGGGCATCGCGGTCTCGGACAATGACGACAAGCAAGCTTTCATGAAAAAAATGGCATCTTTCGGATACGCACACACGGACTTATCTGGTGATGATATTGCCAAAGAACATGCGCGGCACATGCTGGGCGGACCGGCAACGGAAGCACAATCTGAACACTTCTACCAAATAGACTTTCCGGAACGGCCTGGAGCACTCGGTACGTTTCTAGGGGCTATTGGAAGCCAATGGAACATCAGTGCCTTTCACTACCGAAATGCTGCAAGCGATACCGGCAACGTGCTTATCGGTTTGGAAGCAGCCGACAAGCAGCTTCTGGAAGAGAAACTGAAACGCACAGGCTATACCTGGCAGTCAGTACACACTAATGCCTCGCTGCGGACTTTCGTTATGTAGCCGTCCGGGGCTGTACCTCTATTGACATTCTCTGACAGATACGGTAATTTATCCTAGTTACCAAAGACAGCGACTGGAGCAATCCTTAATAGCGTCGCCGAGGTGCGAGTCAAAATTTGTTTTAACGAGCACACTATTGGCCTTTTGGTAACTTAAGGTCAATTTTTATTGGTATACGCCCAAGGAATAGGTCGATCCGTGGGACAATAAATTCTTGAAAGAGGGGAAAGCAACATATGGCTTTAACGAAAATCAAGAAAAACGAAGTCATCGAGGAAGTCAGTCAACTACTGGCTAACTCCAAAATGACGGTCGTGGCCGCCTACCAAGGCACCCCTGTGAAAGCAATGCAGGAACTTCGCCGTGCGGGCCGTGATAACGGCACACAGCTGAAGGTCGTCAAGAACCGCTTGGTCATCAAGGCGATTCAGGGCAACGACAACCTGAAGGATGTCGATACCAGCAGCTTAAACGGCATGCTCCTGTACGCATTCAACAGCGAAGACGAAGTAGCGCCTGCGCAAGTACTGGCGAATTTTGCCAAGAAACAGCCGAGTATAGAATTTGTTGGCGCATTTAGTGCAGAAGGCAAGTTCCTGGGACCGGACGAAGTAAAAGCCCTGTCTACCTTGCCAAGCAAGAATGAGCTCATTGCCCAGGTGGTCGCCACCTTGCTTTCACCAGTCAACGACGTGACAAACGGCCTTTCCGGCAACTTGCACGCATTGCTTGACGGTGTAGAAGCAAAAGCTACGGCATAAACTAACTTAGAGGAGAATTACTATGGCTGATGTAAAGAAATTAGCTGAAGAGCTGACAAAGCTCACTGTTTTGGAAGTAAACGAACTCAAGACCATCCTAAAGGATGAATACGGTATCGAACCCGCAGCTGCTGCTGTAGCAGTCGCCGGTCCAGCAGCTGGCGGCGATGCAGCCCCAGCAGCAGAAGAAAAGAGTGAGTACGATGTTATCCTGAAGGATGCAGGTGCCCAAAAAGTTGCAGTCATCAAGGCTGTCAAAGACATTACGGGACTTGGACTTGGTGAAGCAAAGGCTGTTGTAGACGGCGCACCAAAGCCAGTTCTGGAAAAGGCAAAGAAAGAAGACGCAGAGAACGCCAAGAAAGCTTTGGAAGAAGCCGGCGCAACTGTCGAACTCGCCTAAGTCCGAAAACTATCGGCTCAAAACCGTCTGAATATAATGTCAGGCGGTTTTGCTATTTGCTTAATTTTGTAAATAATTATCCACAGCTTCAGCAGTTATTTTGACAAATTATTGACAGACATGGTACTGTTGGCAGTAAGTGTATAAAATAAACACTTATGTGAGAGGCCAGGGAGATGGCAGACATACCAGATAAACAAATCAAAAGACTAAAGGCTCTTATAGCAGAGTCGGAGACGAGTTTGGCCGCAGCAAAAGAGTTGCTGCTGAGTTTAGTAGGCGAAGACGATGCTGCTGCAAACTTAGCCAAAACAGAAGAAAACCTCGGCAAAGTCATCGAGGGAGTTTTTGATGGCCAAAATATGGTCGGCTCCGATGGCAAAACATACCCGGTGCCCGCGAACTATGCCAGCAAGTCCAAGCTGGTCCAAGGTGATATCCTGAAGCTCACCATCGCAGATGATGGCGCATTTATGTACAAGCAGATCGGTCCAATACCTCGCAAGCAGATCGTGGGTGTGTTGACGCAGGAGAATGGACATTACTTTGTTGAGGTCGGAGACAAACAATACCGCGTATTGCTTGCCAGCGTGACGTATTTCAAGGCCAAGCCCGGCGACCAGGTCAGCGTCAACGTTCCCGAAGACGACAGTCACGCCGAATGGGCAGCCCTCGAAGCCGCACTATAAGATATTATGCGTACCCTTCGGACTAAATAATTATTGATATAGAATTAGACTTATGGGATTATTCAAGCCACTCGTTGGGGCAGCACAGCAGGAAAGATCCAGCTCAGTTGAACCGTCTGACAGACTCCTGACGCCAGCTAACGCTTTGACAGCAGCACGTCCTGTGCTTGCAGTAAAAGCCGCTCAGATGCTTCTAGCCGGTGAAAAGGGCGTAGGTGCCGTGGTCGCAGTCATGGCCGCTACGGATATGGAAGGTAGCGCCGCGCGATATATTGACCAAAGGTGGCCTGAGAGCGGTCTTGGTACAAGCACAAAAGGAGCAAAAGCAGACAAATATGCAGATGCCGCGGCCCTGCTGACTGTTGCCGGCGCAGCATTACTTGCTCCTCGTGTAAGTGTGCCTGGTAAATTAGCCGTGGGCACTATCCTTCTACAGGAAGGCTACAAAACCGCCTGGGCAGGCGTACGGGCAGCGCAATATGCCCGAGAAACCGGTCAATTGCTTGAAATACCGGTTGACCATGAAGGTAAGGAAGCCATGGCAGAAAAGTTTGTCGCCTTAGAGAGTGCCGTTCTGACAGGTGATACCGACAACCGCATGTTACGGGCATCATTTGGAGGCGCTGCTTTAGCGTTCGCTGGTATCGGTTCATGGCGTGGCGAAAAAGTACGTCATGGCTACGAACAAATATTTACTGGCCTGCTTCACGAACATAATGCTCAAATAGCTGAACTGGTCGCGCCTAACGCCTTACCTCAAGCCAAACAACAAACTGCATAATCTACAACGCGGCCATGCTAGAAACTCACGTATAATGAGTGAGCAATGGGGAAAGCACTATACCGTAAATACCGGTCGAAAAAACTATCTGAAATTGTGGGGCAAGAACATGTCACCACAGCACTTGAAAACGCCCTCAAAAACGGCCGTATTGGCCATGCGTACTTATTTACCGGACCAAGGGGTGTTGGCAAAACATCAATTGCCCGTATCCTGGCACACGAAGTCAATGGACTGCCTTATGATGAGTCCACAACGCACTTAGACATTATCGAAATTGACGCCGCTTCCAACCGTCGGATAGACGAAATCCGTACGCTGCGTGAGCGTGTCCACAATGCACCGACCAGCGCCAAGTATAAAGTCTATATCATTGATGAAGTCCATATGCTCACCAAAGAGGCCTTCAACGCACTGCTCAAGACGCTCGAAGAGCCGCCGGCACATGTGATTTTCATTCTTGCCACTACGGAAGCACATAAGCTGCCGGAAACCATCATCAGCCGCACGCAGCGCTATACTTTCAAGCCGGCCGAAAAATCAGCGGCCGTCAAGCATTTGAAGTCTATAGCCAAAACAGAAAACATTGATATTAGTGATGAAGCACTGGAACTCGTGGCGGCACATGGCCGCGGCAGTTTCCGTGACAGCATTTCGCTCCTGGACCAGATCGGTAATACTGGTGGGAAAGTTGAGATCGATGATGTGCGTCGCAGCCTTGGTATCGCGCCGGATGAGGCTATCCGGAAAATTATGACCACGCTGGCAAATGGCACCGCGACCGAACTTATCAACCAACTTACATCCTTGCACGGACAAGGCTATCAGGCGCCACAAATTGCAAAACAGCTTGGTCAAACGTTGCGCCAAGGCATGCTAGATGACACATTAATCACCGACGTCGAGGCCACGACCGAACTCATGCAAAAGCTCATTGATATCCCGGCCGCACACGATCCTTTTGCGCTTTTGGAGATAACCTTACTGGCACCGATTCTTGCCCGGGATCGCAACACACCCTCATCGCCGCTGCAAAAGACAGTGTCCGACGGAGCTAAGCCCATTCCAAAAACACTTACCAAAAAACAAGCCCCTCACAAAGAGCCGCCTGAACCAAAGCAGGCCGAAGCACGCGTAGAAGCCCCTAAAAGCCGCACCCAGGCCGGACATACCATCCTGGACGAGTCAAGCTGGCAGCAAATCCTCCACACGCTCAAGCAGCAACATAACACGCTGTATGGCATCGCTCGCATGGCCGTGCCTTTGTTCGAAGATGGGAAGCTGACACTGTGTTTCAGTTTCCCGTTCCACCAGAAACGCTTTAACGAGGCAAAAAACACTAGGATTCTCAGCAACCTCATTCGTGAACATACCGGCACTACCGTTTCTATCGAGTGTATCGTCGACAAACAGCAGGGCAGCGCACCTCGTCAGTCCACACAAGCCGCCAAAACAACCGATGAACCGCCAAAGGCTCCACTTGACACAATCAGCAACATATTCGGTGGTGGCGAAATACTAGAATAACTTGTAGAATATAGTCAGTATGGCGGAGCAACAACAGTCCGGAGGATCCGTAATCTTACCGTATGACCTTAATACGGAAGCAAGTGTCCTTGGGGCGATTCTTATCGATAACGACTCTCTGACAAAGATTGCCGATAGTTTGGCGGTCGAAGACTTTTACGACCAGCGGCACCGGCATATCTACCAATCCATGATGGAATTGTATGAGGCCAACAAGCCGGTCGACGTCCTTACATTATCTGACCGTCTCAAAGCAAACGGGGTGTTGGCCGACGTCGGTGGTGCAGCCTATCTTACCGAACTGACAAACTTCGTTCCAACCGCTGCACATATCGAAACGTACGCAAATATCGTGGCCGAAAAAGCTTTGCGCCGACGACTGCTGGAAGTCAATAAAGACCTTGCAAGCCTTACCCTGGACGAGACAAAAAGCCTCAATGAGCTCATAGAGCAATCCGAATCACAGATTTTCCGGCTTAGCCAGCGACACATAAAGGAAAATATCGTCAGTATCGAAGATGTGCTGAGCGGCAGCTTCGAGCGCCTGGATGAGCTCCACAAAGACAAGGGCAAACTACGCGGGATCACGACCGGCTTCAAGTCGTTGGATAATATTCTTGCCGGGTTGCAGCGCTCTGACCTGTTTATCCTTGCCGCTCGTCCAGCCATGGGTAAAACCGCGATGGTGCTCAACTTGGCGCATAACGTCGCGACAAAGGCCGAACAGCCAGTGCTGATATTCAGTTTGGAAATGAGCAAAGAGCAGCTTGTCGACCGTATGCTGTCACGCGAATCCGGTGTCAATGCCTGGGCACTTCGTACTGGTAATCTAACTGATGACGATTTCGAGAAAATCGGTCTGGCGATGGGCACTCTGTCCGAAGCACAGATTTATATTGATGACACGCCAGGGTTGACTATCTCCGAACTGCGCACCAAAGCCAAGCGCGAAGCCCACCGTCATCCGCTCGGTCTTATTATCGTGGACTATTTGCAACTGATGAGTGGCGGGTCACGCTTCAGCGGACAAGCCAACCGCGTACAGGAAATCTCCGAAATCTCCCGCGGGCTCAAAGGTGTCGCACGCGAACTAAACGTGCCGCTTATCGCCCTCAGCCAGCTGAGCCGTTCGGTCGAAAGCCGCAGTCCGCAGATACCACAGCTGTCCGACTTGCGCGAATCGGGCTCAATCGAACAAGACGCCGACGTCGTATCGTTCCTCTACCGCGAGGACTACTACAACCCCGAAACCGACAAGCAAAACATCCTCGAGGTCCATATCCGTAAACATCGCCACGGGGAAGTCGGCAACATAGAACTTTACTTCGACCGCGAAAAGCAGCGCATCACAGACGTTGACCGTATCCACACACCTTTTGATTCATAAAAGTTCTAGTAGTTCTTCTTATCAATGCGGGTTCTTGCGTAGGACAAGCCAGAAGTTTGTAGCCATGCCTTCGCGGCCAAGCTTGAAGGCAGGCTTGCGTATCTTTTTCAGCTCTACGATTTCAAACATGGCATAAAACTCCCTGAGTCCGGATTCGTCATAATCCTTTTGGAACTTGCCGGTCTGGGGCCACACCGTACTGTGTGGTTCGGGTCCAGGGTATGCGGCTATCAACTCCTTTTCCCACTCGTCATCGCTTGATACCACAGTGACGAGTGCGTAGCCTCCAGGCTTAAGCGTACGGTGCATCTCATCTCGACAGATACTGCGACCTTCTGCAGTCTCGATATCTATACTCGAAAACGAGTCAACGGCGATATCAAAAAAGTTATCCCGAATCTTCCATTCCGTATCGATTTCCGCAAGTTCGAAGTGAATCCTTTCTGCTACGCGCTGGCTGGCTGCCAACTTTTTTGCGGCCTGTAGGGCGGGTTCTATATAATCGAGGGCCCATACCTCAAAACCTAAAGAGGCCAAATGAATAGCATTGCGTCCCTTACCGCACCCGATATCGACAGCAGAACCGGGCGCAAAATCACTCTTGGTGGCCAGCCAATCAGTGAAGAGCACCACTCCGCTTGCCGGGTCGGTGTTCGCCATAGTCGGCAAAGCATTTTTATCCGTATGCTCCTTGAGCCAGATTTCTTGTTGTTTTCTCATCCAGGTATCATAGCAAATCAATAGCCAGGCCAAGGAAGGCCTCAATCCGCCTCATAAAGCAAAAGTCATCAGAAAAAACATTTTTGAAGGTGCTATACTAGAGCCAAGATGAAAAAAGTGGGGAATTGGTTCGCTGCGAGCTGGATAGGGTTGCTACTGTTCGTGCTCGCTGCGGCCGCTGTGGTATCGCTCCTGTGGTTTGGGCTCAGTGACATGCTTCCCGGACTGAGTAAACACGAAGTTTCGCAGGCCGCCACAAGTGATACCGTGCAGAAACTCATAGACAACCCGATCGGTTTACCGCATAAAGCGCTACAATTCATCACACAGAAAGCCCAGCCCGGTAGCTTGGGCGTACGTTCGGCAAGCGCGCTAATCGGGCTCTTTACTATAGGATGCTTTTACTATGTGGTCAGAAACTGGTACTCCAAACGCGTTGCGGTACTCGGCACGTTGATTTTTGCAACTTCAGCCTGGTTTTTGCACACGGTGAGGCTTGGCACAGACAGTAGCATATACCTGCTTCTCTTTGGTTCCGTCGCGTGCGTAACGTGGATACAGAAATCCCGTGGAAGCATGCTGTCGCTCATAGCGAGTGCGGTCATGGTCGCCTTGCTGCTCTATATCCCAGGAATGGTTTGGTTCATCATTCCGGCAACCCTATGGTACGTTGGCCGCCTCACTGACAGCCTGGAAGGACGTAGTGCCGCACTCCTGACTTTCTTGAGCCTGCTTGTGCTCGCCGCTTTAGCCCCAATCGGGTGGACTTTGTACCAGCAGCCGGAGCTCGTCAAGACGTATTTTGGCTTGCCGCAAGCGTTTCCAGAACCGATAGAGGTTGTCAAAAACATCGCAAATATTCCTACCCAGCTCTTCGTGCGCGGTCCGAATGATCCAGAAACATGGCTCGGTCGGCTGGCACTTCTTAATATATTTTCGATAGTGATGTTTGTTGCAGGGGGGTATGTGTACATCAAGAGGCGTAAGCTTGACCGTACGTGGTTTACGGCATTCGTATTCATAGTGAGCGGTTTGCTCGTGAGCCTTGGCGGGCCGGTTAACCTGGCCATCGTCTTGCCGTTTATATATCTTGTTATAGCATCGGGTCTCGCGCTCATGTTGCAGCAATGGTTCACCGTTTTCCCGCGTAACCCGTTTGCAAGGTCTGCCGGCGCTATCCTCATGACAATTGTCGTGCTACTCGCCGCATACAATGGCTTCAGCCAATACTTCATCGCATGGCCAAATACCCCTGAAACCAAAGCCGTGTTTACCGAGCCTACTGAGTAGAGTCATCTTGAAGCCTCTGTTACAATATAAGGAGCTGTGAGAAAAGCACGGTGCACATCTTTGGTATAGTTCGTGATGAAAATTAGTGCGATGGAGTGAGGCGTACCTAAACGTACGGCGGACGACCGAGACGCTAATTTTCGCGCGAACTATACCAAAGATGTGTGCCGATATAATTAACCAGGAGGACTGAGTATGGGAAGATTCGATCAAGCCAAGATGCTACTGCAGGTCAAGAAACTGCAAAAAGAACTGCAAAAGATGACAATCATCGCCGAGCAAGGCGATGGCGCCGTTAAGGTGGAAATCACCGGCGAGCAGAAAATAAAGAAAATTCATATTGATCCCGACCAAGTTGACCTGGATGACATTCATCAGCTTGAGCGGTGGGTTGAAGATGCCGTCAAAGACGCTATCCAACAGAGCCAAAAAATCGCTGCCGAAAAGATGCAACCGTTCATGGGCGCACTGGGCGACCTCGGGCTGGGCTAGGGTACTACTGTGGCGCAGGTCTTACCGCCAGCACTGACCAACCTTATCGAAGCCCTCGGGTCATTACCCGGTGTCGGACCACGCACAGCCGAGCGCTACGCGTATTTCTTGCTCAAGGCAGATCCCGCTGTTTCCAGGCAACTTGCCGAAAAGCTAGAGAAACTTCATGGAGGCGTGGGCTACTGCAAAAAGACTTTTGCACTGGTTGAGCAGGGTAAGGACTTGTCAGACCTCTACACTGATCCATCACGCGACAAACAATTAGTAGCCGTGGTGGCGGAACCATTCGACATTGTCGCACTCGAAAAAACCGCCCAGTACAAAGGTACCTACCATGTACTTGGCGGGCTTGTGTCGCCCATAGATGGGGTCGGTCCGGAACAGTTGCATATCAAGGAGCTTATTCAGCGCATTGACGAGGACAAGGTCAAGGAAATCATCCTTGCCACAAACGCGAGCGTAGAAGGCGAGTCCACCGCCCTCTACATCCAACAACAAATTGGTGACCGGAAAGTCAAAATATCACGGCTCGCCCGCGGCATTCCAGTGGGGGTTGACTTAGAATATGCCGACCAAATCACCCTCGGGCGTGCCCTCGAAGGTCGTACCGTGCTCTAGTTATTCGCGCTTAGCCGCGAGTTTCTCTGACTACAAGCTCTCGAGGACGCTCTTGCCGAGCATTACCTGTGTTTCGTGACAACCGCCTTCGCCATCCAGCTGCCTCACTACGCCGCCGGTCTCGATTGATATGGCGTCTACCCTATCGCAAGCGGCGATACCGCAAGCAAGCACATACTCACCCTCGTTTTCTGTCGGGCGTGCCGTTTCGTTGATCCTACCCAGCACAGCGGCATCGGCAGCAGGGTCTAAGTCACGTCGTCCGCACACCTGTGCAAGAATCGCGCGCTGGCATACGACAAGCTCGGGCTCTTCAGCAATATCACGCAGTTTTTCTCTGCGCTCAATGCCTTGTTCCGTATTCGGGCCAGATTCAATACCCATGCTATCTCCTTATCTTATTATATTAGCACTCTTTTTAGTTTTTGTCAATAGCTTGTATCTGTTATACTGTTGATAATGAAGCACGACATATCAAAACTGGTTGCCGATGCACAGAAGATTGTTGTGCTGCAGGCAGATAATCCCGATGCGGACAGCCTGGCCAGCGCCTTGGCTCTCGAGCAAATTCTGGGTGAAATGAGCAAAGACGTACACCTGTATTGCGGTGTCGATATGCCCG